>DATDFJ010000001.1:0-5766 GCA_036522675.1 Chthoniobacterales bacterium
GGATGATGCCCGCCCTGCATTAAAATCTGCACCCCGCCCGCGGCCGTCAGTTCATCCAGCTTCTTGTCGATCTGTTCGAAGCTGAGCACGTAATGATCGTCGTCACGCTCTGTCCGATAAAACGCGCAGAATTTGCAGTAAACATTGCAGACGTTCGTGTAATTGATGTTGCGGTCGACAATGTAAGTGACGATCTCGTTGCCGCGGCCGCCATACGCCGAACGTTTTGCCTGTCGCCGTCGTTCATCCGCGAGCGCGGCTAATTCCTCCAGCGGCAGTCGATAAAGCTCCAGCGCCTCCTCGCGCGAGATCCGCTCGCCGGCGAGAACTTTTTGCGTCAGCGCCTCTTGCTTAATCCAAACCATTGTGCCGGTAAGCTTAGCCGATCGCGCCCGACTTCGCACGCATGTTGATTGGTAGTGCGCGACCGCCGGGCGCGCCGCATCGCACCAGAAAAAAAGCGGACGGCTCGGCGATCCGTCCCTACCATTTGGAATGCAGCAAAATGTCGCCATCATCGGCGCCGGCGTCTCCGGACTAACCTGCGGCGTTGTCTTTGCCGAACGCGGATATCGCACCTGGATTTTTGCTGAAAACATCGGACACGTTATCACGTCCGGCGCCGCCGCGGCGCTCTGGTTCCCCTACGATTGCGAGCCGCGCGATAAAGTTATCGCTTGGGCGCTCGCCACCTACAACACACTTGTCGATCTTTGCGATGACCCGCACAGCGGTGTTTCGATGATCGAGCTTCGCCAATTCTCACGCACCGGCGGGCTCGACATTCCCGATTGGGCAATTCCCCTCGGCGCGTTTGTCCTGCCTCGTTCCTCTTTTGTCATCCCGAGCGGAGTCGAGGGATCTCTGACTCTTAATTCTTCTGCCTTCAAAACCGGCTTCGCAATGAACGTTCCACTGATGGACACAACGATTTATCTTCCTTACCTCGCTGCGCGTTTCATCGCCGCCGGCGGGATGCTCACCACTGGCAGTCACTTCGAAAAGCTCGAAGACGTCGATCGCGATTCCGATCTGATCATCAACTGCGCCGGCATCGGCGCGCGCGAGCTTGCGCACGATATCGATCTCGAGCCGCACCGCGGCCAGGTCGCGATCGTTCCGAAGATCGACAATTTGTCATGCGCGATCGTGTGCGACGACGCTCCGCTTATGTACGCGATCCCGCGCACGAACGATTCCGTCTTCGGCGGCACGAATGATGTCAGCGACGATCTGAAACCGGATTCGAAAACGACGAAAGCAATCGTTGCGGAATGTAGCCGCGTCTTGGAGATCGAAACGCCACGCGTTCTTCGCGAGCATGTTGGTCTTCGCCCGTTTCGAAAATCAGGCGTCCGCCTCGAACGCGCTCAACTACACGACGGCCGCACCGTCATTCACAATTACGGCCACGGCGGCTCCGGCTTCACGCTTTCCTGGGGCTGCGCCGAAGAAGTGTTGAGAATCTCGTCCAGGTAGTGCGCACGTGTCTCATTAGCACACTTCGGAAAGTGTGGTAATCCACGCGCGCCGCATTGACGAGGAAATAATCTTAGCGTTCGTAGCGGCGACGAAGCCGAATGTCGCGATCCGCTACGTCAGCGCGATGCATTGGAAGGAGCTAACGACGTCATCGGGGCCTTTTTCGGTGAAGAAACTTTCGTAGTAGCCGGGGCCGAGGTCCCAGTGCGCGCCTTTGTAATATTCATCATGGTAAAAACGCCAGATGCCGCTGACCACGATAATGGAGCTGATCCGGTCGTCCCAGAAATCGCCGATGTAATGGAAGCTCAAGTTGGTGCGCGCGTAGGCGCCGCCGAAACAGATGTGGTCGTAAATCACCAGCTCGGGCAGGCGGGCAATTTCGCCGGACGGCTTCAGCTCTTCTTTGCCAATGGCCGAGGCGTGATAACTCAACGAGCCAAGCTTCCATTTCGTGTCAACAACGCAGCCGTTCTCTTTGGAAAGTGCAGTTTTCGGGACCGGTTCTCTTCTTCTCATAAGCGGCGATGGGTTCGATTGTCGATCTTGCACCAGCAAACGCGCCGCTGTCGAGCAGGAAGGTGGGATCGAGCTCTCCGAGCTCGGTGGTAAGTAAGCGCCGAAGGCGCATTAGCTTTTATCATCGCGCCCGGAGGTCGTGATCCCACCATCAGATCAAGTGTTCGCGATTATCCGAGCGCAGATGAATTGTTTTGTTTTGTAGATTGTGCCGGGCGCGAATGAACCGCACGGTTTTGCTCTTGGCCCGCATTAAAATGGAATGGGTAATGGCGGTTGTGCCCTGCGATTTCACCCCACGCAAGAGCGCGCTGTCGCTAATCCCGGTCGCGCAGAAAACAATGTTCTGCCCCTGCGCGAGATCGTCATCGGTGTAGATGCGCTCCAAATCTTTCTCGTAACCCTCGGCAATTAATTTCTGCCGCTCCTTGTCGTCGCGCGGCCACATTTTGCATTGCATCTCGCCGCCGAGACATTTGATTCCGGCGGCCGCGAGGACCGCTTCGGGTGCGCCGCCGATGCCCATGTAAAGATCGATGTCGCTCTCGGGCAACGAAGGCGCCATCGCGGCGGCGATGTCACCGTCGCCGATCATGCGCAATGACGCGCCCGTTTCTCGGATTTGATCGACGATCTCCTTGTGCCGCGGTCGGTCGAGCATCATTACCGCGACATCCTGGACACGCTTCTCAACCGCGCGCGCGACGATGGCGAGCGTCTCCGGAATCGGCATGTCGATGTGGAGTGTGTCGCCGCGTTTTTTCATGTAATCGACGACCTGTGGCCCATAGGCCAGCTTCGACATGTAAAAGCTCGGTACGTCGCGCAGCGCGACCTTGACTCCTTCTTCTGGACTCGCCGCCGCGATGCAACTGATCGAGTTCGGCGCGCCTTTGGAGATGTTGGTCGTGCCGTCGATCGGATCGACGGCAATGTCGAACGGTGGCGAACCGGGATACCAGGTGCCGAGTTGTTCTCCTTTGAAAATGCCCGGCGCTTCGTCCTTCATCCCTTCGCCGATCACGACTTCGCCGCAGATGTTCATGAGATCGAACATGCCGCGCATCGCGTCGCACGCCGCCGCGTCAGCCGCTTCCTTATCGCCGCGCCCGAGCCAGCGCAACGAATTGAGCGCCGCCGCCTCGGTCGCGCGCACGAAATCGAATTCAATGATCCGTTCGACGTCGTGATAATCCTGCTTCGGCAACCGGTGCGTCATGCGGGGGATATGATTCACTTTTTCGTCTGCTGTGACAAGACGCACATGCTTGTCATCCCCAATGAAGTGGGGCCTCACAGTCGGTGATGGATCACACAGCTACTCTGTCTGATCAACCAGCTTATGTAAGGTCCCTCGCCGTCTGCGCGACTCGGGATGACAGCGCGTTTTTATTTTGTTCCCACGACCTTCTCGGCGTGTTCGTGTGCGCCATCGCTGTGCAGCGACGGTCGAACGCGAAGGAAAAATTCGAACGCATAGCCTGGGCTGTCGCCATAGTAACGGTCCAGTCCACCTGGCCAGACGTTGAGCGTGAACTGACCGCCGAGGCCGACATCGATTCCGTTGCCGTGCGTGAGATCGCGCACATAGCCAAGGCTCACGGCATTGACCGGAAAAATTTTCGCAAGATCGACATCTTGCAGGACCAGCTCGTGCCCCGATTTCTGCACAAGTTCCCAGCGCGCGTAAACGGTGTCGCGATGGCGCTGGTAATTTGATTCGAGCAAAAACGAATTCGTCTTCTCGCCGGCATCGTTGTTTCTGCCCCAGACAAAACTGTTCGACCAGTTGGTATCGTGCCCGAGCGGCAGATTGTAAATGGCCGAGGCGGTCGTGCGATGGCGATTCACATCCGGCTCGAGCGCTTCGGGGCTCCGGATGTAGCCGTGCGAAAATTGCAGCGCCAGATTTTGCGTCGGGTTCCAGGAAATACGGCCGCTGAACGAATCGAAACGTGGCCGATCGAAATCGTAGCGATTCTCGTCCGGTTCACGCCCGGTGAAGATGCTGCCTTCGATCTTGATCGTGCGCCATTGCAGACCGGCCGTCGCGACGCCGAACGTGACGTGGGTCGAGTCCTGCCAGTGATGCCCGAGCGGCGCGTCCGGATCATCCATCGCGCTCGGCCGATGCATGAAGGTGGGCGGCCCGAGCGCCGGCTCGCCGGGATATCCGAAATAAAAATAACCGCTGAGATCGGGATCGAACTTTTGCGAGAGGCTGAACGACAGTTCGTCGAAGAGATCGTGCGGATGCTGTCGATCGTGAAGAGGTTGATCGTGCCATGACTCGCCGCTTTGGAAAAGAAGGGGATAGCCGCGACCTTGTTCGGTCAGCACGTCGAGGCTCATCATTGCGCGCAGCCCGAGCTGTGTCGTGTCGCTTAACGGATGGGAATACATGGCCATGATCCAGTTCGGGGCGTCGATGCGGTCGTCGCCGCGATCGCTGCTCACGTTCGTGTAACGCGGAAAGATCGCGCCGTGCAGCATGAGCATGTCATCGCCCAACATCAACATGTGTGCGTACATTGGCGAGGAACCCGGTAGCCAGCTCGTGCCCGACCCTTCGCGGTTCATCGGGTCGGCGATGTTGATCGACGAATGCATTTCCATTTCATGCTCGGGCCCGCCGTGATCGGGCATGGGCATTTCCATTCCATCAGCGTGGTGAGTTGCATGTTCTGAGTGTTGAGCGTTGTGCGTTGAGCGTTGCCCTTTTTCCTTGAGCGGCACGAGCGTCATCCCGCATTTCGGACACTGACCGGGTTCCGAGCGCACGATCTCGGGATGCATCGCACAGGTGTAAAGCTGTTTGTTGTGTTGCTGCTGTTCCTGCTCCTGCTCGTGCTCGTGATGATTGTGTTGCGCGATGGCATTGGTGGTCATGGCAAGCGCCATTGCGGTAAGCAAAATTACGATTCGTTTTTTCATGTTGATGTAGAGGCAGCCGTACCGCCCAGCCTGCCAAAATGCAGGCGAGACGCCTGCCGCCACAGGAGAAGGCCGCGATCGTCGGGCCGCGGTTTAGATGAAAAACGGTGGAGCGTGCGCGTGCATGCTCCCGATCAATTCAACAAACGAAGTTGTGCCCGGCGGGCCGGTATCGAGAAAGAAACCAGCGAACCAAGAGATCAGCGGCCGAGGAAGAATCGGCTGCGCGCATGCGATGTGTACATTTGGAAGATCGACAATTGCGGAAGCGGGGATTTTTGCCGGCGAGGTCGTCGTGGCCCGCAGGATTTTGCAGCACTGTGTCGGAGCTGCCGGCGCATGCGGTTTCGCTGGCTTGGAATGAAACGGGCATGTGTTTGCGCTCTGCGGCTTCGGTGCGACGGCAGCGAACGTGCAATGATTCGAAACCGCGATCCAGGCGGCGATCGTTATCAGCGCCGTAAGATATCGCCCGGTTGCGGCCACAGCTGACTTTAATCGCCGACGCACGGCAGCCGCTCAAACATTTTCTTTCTGATCAACCAACGGTGCGACCATTCCCGAGGTGACCCCTTCGGGTGCGACTCGCTCGGCGGCCGCGTGTCCCGGCGCGTGCGCAAAGTCAGGTTGCTTAATTCGTGTCGCCATCAACATCGCGGTGAACAACAGCGCGGCAGCGAGGTAATAACCGGCCCCCGGAATTTGGATCGCGTGCTTCGGATTGATGAACCAGGCAAAGGTCCAGGAAAACAGGAATGGTCCGATCACGAACGCGATCGAGCGCAGACTGCCGATTGCGCCCTGGAGTTCGCCTTGTTCGCGGTCGCTCAC
>DATDFJ010000002.1:0-8848 GCA_036522675.1 Chthoniobacterales bacterium
GCGCCCGGAGTTGCTCCGAACCAGTCGTTCATCCGGCCGAGTTCCAGAGGCCCCATGCCAGCAACGCACCGGCATCGCGCCACACGCGGCCGCTCGTATCGCCGAGCACAACCACGATTACATCTTTTCCAGGCCGCGTGCCGCTCGCGATCAGACATTTACCGGCCGCCTCGGTGTAGCCGGTTTTCATTCCATTGCAGTAGGGAAGCTGCCGCAAAAGCCTGTTCGTGTTCTCGAGCTCGCGGGTCCGGCCGTTGGCAAAAGTAAAAGTGAGCTGCGGCAGACAAACGATCGAGCGGATGATCGGGTTCGCGTAAGCGGCCCGCGCGATGAGCGCGAGATCGCGCGCGGTGGAATATTGGCCTGGGACCGGCAGACCGTTCGGGTTGATAAAATGCGAATTCATTGCGCCGAGTTCGCGCGCGCGCTGGTTCATGCGCTCGGCGAACGCGACGATGCTGCCGGCGTTATCGCGCGCGACGCAACGCGCGACATCGTTCGGGCTTTTGACGAGGAGCGCGCGTAAGAGGTCGATTCGCCGGTAGTGATCGCCTGGTTTGATGTTGAGCTTCACCGGTTCGGCCATCGTGTCGATGGTTTCCACCGTGACGATGCGCTCCAGATCGCCGCTTTCGGCCACGATCAGTGCAGTCAGCAATTTTTCCGTGCTCGCTGGCGGCCGTAATTGGTCGGGATTTTTTTCGTACAACACGTCACCGCTATGGGCATTGATCACGATGACGGAACTGGCCGAGGTCGCGGGCACGCCACCGCCAGGAACTGGGGTCGCGATCGCTTCCTCCGGTTCCGCGCGTTTAATCGTCGCACGATGTTTGCGCTTGGTGGTGCGGTGCGGCACGCCGGTCGGCGTCACGGCGTTCGCGTCTTCGTCTTGCGCCGGCGTTGTCGCGGCGAACGAGCACAACGCGAGCGCGGCGAAGACGATCCAGGCGTGAAAACGGCGCGACATGTGGCGGGGAAGTTATTGCTCGGAAGTTGTCAGGCAAGCAACTAACTCGCCGCGGCGCCGTCTACAGATCGCGCCCGCGCTGGATCAATTCAATTTCGTAGCCTTCCGGT
Source organism: Chthoniobacterales bacterium (assembly GCA_036522675.1). GTDB lineage: Bacteria > Verrucomicrobiota > Verrucomicrobiia > Chthoniobacterales > UBA10450 > AV17. Next base: position 1,081 of record DATDFJ010000002.1, read on the forward strand.
GCGTCGATGAAGGCGATGAAGCTCCCGCCCTCGGTCCGGTGTGGCCCGTCGGAAAGGGGATAACCTTTGGCCGCTGCTTCGGCCGCGAACTTCTCCAGGTCGTCGACTTCGAAGGCGAGATGAGTCAGATCTGGTCCAACGATCACGGGGCCGCTCTCGTCGAATTTGCACAGCTCAATTTCTTCGTCGCTGTGCGGCGCCTTGAGAAAGACAAGCTGCGAACCGCGCCCGGAGGTGTGGCGCCGAATCTCTTGTAGTCCGAGGACATCCTTGTAAAACGCGACCGTTTTTTCCAGATCGGTCACCCGATAGCGCGTGTGTAGGAGTTTTTTGACCATCAGCTATCTTATTGCCCCGTTCAGCGATTAAATTCAAATTCGGCCAATCAAAATGAAGCTCGTTATTGCCGCTACCGGCGCCAGCGGGTCGATCTATCTGCAGCGCCTAATCGAGCAGATCGATTGCAGCGCGCACGAGGTCCATCTCGTTATGAGCGCGCACGCGGAACAAGTCGCGGCCCACGAGCTGGACAACTTCAAAGTGCCGGCCGGCGTTACGCGGCATTCCGAGAACGATCTGCATGTGCCATTTGTCAGTGGCTCGGCCCGGTTCGACGCGATGGTCATCCTGCCCTGCTCGATGGCGACGATTGGCCGGATCGCGTCCGGCGCGAGCGACACGGCGTTGTTGCGGGCGGCCGATGTTTTTTTAAAGGAGCGGCGCAAATTGATTCTCGTGCCGCGCGAGACACCGTGGAACCTCGTGCACGCGCGCAACATCGTCACGTTGCTCGAAGCGGGCGCGATTGTGCTCCCAGCGATCCCCTCGTTTTACAGCCGGCCGAAATCGATTGTCGATCTTGTCGACACGGTGGTCTGGCGGGTTCTCGACCAGATCGGTCTGCCGAGCGCGCGCGCCTATCGTTGGGCACAGCAGTCGGAGAAAAGTTGAAGATCGAAGGCTGGCCGGCGCGAGCGCTGATCGCGCTCACATTTCCACTGCTCAAACTGTGGATCCGCACCTTGCAGTTCGAGATCGACGACCGCGGGAACCTGCAGCAAGCGCCGGGCAGCAAGCGCTACATTGGCGCGCTCTGGCATAATCGCTTACTGCTGATCGCGCACGTGCTCTCGAAATTTACGCCCGTGCGTCGCGGCGGCGCCGCGCTCATCAGCGCCAGCCGCGATGGATCGTTGATCGCCGATGTGGTGCAGCGTTATGGTTTTCGACCCGTGCGCGGTTCTAGTTCGCGCCGCGGCACCGCTGCCCTTCTCCAGCTTGCGGATGTGCTCGCGTCTGGCCGCGACCCTTTAATCACACCGGATGGGCCGCGCGGACCAGTCTATCGGCTCGGCGGCGGGATTATTTTTCTCGCGCAAAAGACGAACGTGCCGGTGCAGCCGATCAATTTCGAATACTCGAGCTGCTGGCGGCTCAATAGCTGGGACCGGTTCATTGTTCCGAAGCCGTTCTCAAAAGTGCGCGTGATTTTCGGCGAACCCCACGACGTAAGATCGACCACCACCGAAGAACAATTCGAAGCCGAGCGTCAGCGGCTGGAAGAGGTGATGATGTCTCTCGTCGAAATGCGCTGACGCATCTAAACTTCCGACGATGACGAAGCTGATCGACGGCCGCGCCGTTGCCGAAAAGGTTTATGTCGATCTTCGCGGTGAGATTGCGACGCTCAAGTCGAAGGGAATCACGCCAGGACTTGCCGTGGTTCTTGTCGGTGACGATCCGGCATCGCGCGCCTATGTCCGTTCGAAAGACAAAATGAGTCGCGAGCTGGGTCTGTATTCGGTGAAGCTCGAATTGCCGGCGGCGACAACGCAGGATGAATTGCTCGCCCGGGTCGAGGAATTAAATCGCGATCCGAAGGTTCACGGCATCCTCGTGCAATCGCCACCGCCGAAACACATTGATGAACCGGCAATCGTGTGTGCGCTCGATCCGGGCAAGGACGTGGACGGTTTTCACCCGCTCAACGTGGCGAAGCTCGCGCTCGGCGATCCGAGTGGGTTTGTGGCGTGCACGCCGCTCGGTGTGCAGCGAATGTTGATCGAGAGCGAGATCGAGATCGCCGGCGCGCACGTTGTCATTCTTGGGCGCAGCATGATTGTGGGAAAACCGCTGGCGCTTTTGCTGATGCAAAAAGCCAAAGGCGGCGACGCCACCGTCACCGTCGTGCATTCGCGGAGTCGCAATCTCGAAGAGATCACGCGCTCAGCCGATATTTTGATCGCAGCCATTGGCCACGCCGGATTCGTCAAAGCCGAGCACGTCCGCGAAGGCGCAGTCGTTGTCGATGTTGGGATCAATCGCGTCGATGATCCGGCGACGGAGCGCGGTTACCGGCTCGTCGGCGATGTGGCCTTTGACGAAGTCGCTGCGAAAGCTGCCGCGATCACACCCGTGCCGGGCGGCGTCGGGCCGATGACAATCGCGATGCTGATGGCCAACACGGTGAAGGCGGCGCGGCAGTCGTTGTAGAGGCGCTTGTGCCAAGCGGCCTGTTTTTCGGTTTCGGTTTTGACACAAACGCCGCTACAATCGTCAGCGCGCAATTTTTCGCGTCAGCAGTTGCATCATCGCTGTGCTGAAGGGCGCAAAACGCAAGAGCGCTGACGCCAGCTTGGGCGACAAGACGGCGGCGCGCGCGAGCTCATTTATCCAAAGTCGGCCGCGATACATGGCCGCATGCGCGCGCGCAAACTCGCGGATTGCGCTTCGTCGATCCTCGTCGGCAACGACACGCACAATAGCTTCCGCCGCGAGTTCGCCTGAGCCCAAGGCGTAAAAAATTCCTTCGCCGGTGAACGGCTCGACCACGCGCGCGGCGTCGCCGATGAAAAACAAATTGTCGTGCGCCACCGGAACCGGCGCGCGCGTGAGCGGGGTGATCGTGCGCCACGATTGATCGGTCGCCAGTCCGAAATGTTGTTCCGCCCAGCCTCGCAATGCGGAAATGGTCGGGGGTGTCCCAACTAAACAGAGATTCAATTCGGTATCGTTGACCGGCGCCTGACCGCAATAGCCTTCGGGCAACAGTTGCAGCACGACGCGATTGCCGAAATCACGCGGCAACGGAATGTGGGTCTGCAGTGCGACCCGCTCCCGTTCAGGGCGAGGCAGCAAATTGCACAAGCGCGCGACGGTCGAGTTGCGTCCGTCCGCGCCGACGAGACATCGCGCGCCAAAGGTCTCGCGAACAATGTCCAGTTTCCAGTTGCCGCCCCACATCGTGGATACGGCGGTGAGGATCGACTCTTCACGGATCTCGGCGCCAAGCTCGCGCGCGCGCTGGAGCAGCAAGTCATCGAGCAGGCTGCGCTTGATCGCGATTTCGCTGTCATCGCCGCGGGGAAGATCGACCATCACCCTGCGACCGTTAATCGCGACGAAGTCGACGCGCTCCAGCCGCGCGTGCGGCAGAACGCGGACGCGATCGGCGACCTCGAGGCGCCGCAGCACCGGCCAGCACCCCGGGTTCAAACAATCCCCGCACACCTTCTCGCGCGGAAATTTCTCGCGCTCGACCACGACCGTGCGCAAACCGGCGGCCGCGCAAAACGCGGCGCAGCTCGACCCCGCGGGGCCGCCGCCGATGATCGCGACGTCGACCAGTTCCATTGGTAGTGGAGTAATGGAGTGCTGGAGTATTGGGACAATCAAAAAATCCATTGCTCCACTACTCCAATACTCTCTCACCCCAATGGAGCACTGGCGCGCGATTTAATACGAGACGAGATTGCCTTGCATGGGTTGGTCACTTCCAATTTTTCGCATCGCCGGGATCCAACTGCGAATCCATGTCACCTTTTTGCTCCTGATCGCGTGGCTGGCCTTTGGTTACTACTCGGAAGGCGGCTCGGCCGCGGCGCTCGGCCGCGTGATTTTCATTCTGCTGCTTTTCGTCTGCGTGGTTTTGCACGAATTCGGGCACGCTTTTGCGGCGAAAGGTTTCGGGATCAACACGCCGGATATCACACTGCTGCCGATCGGCGGGGTGGCGCGTCTGGAGCGGATGCCGGAAGAACCAGTTCAGGAACTGGTCATCGCCGTTGCCGGACCGGCCGTGAACGTGGTGATCGCAGTGGCGTTGGCGCTGACGATTGATTGGCATGCCGCCATGGAACCGCGCGTGGTCGAGAGTCCAAACCTGGGTGTGCAGTTGCTGGCGATGAATGTCTGGCTTGTGCTTTTCAATTTGCTGCCCGCATTTCCGATGGATGGTGGGCGGGTTTTGCGGGCGCTGCTCGCGATTCGGATGCCGTATGCGCGCGCCACGCAGATCGCGGCGAACGTCGGCCAGGGTTTCGCGTTCATTTTCGGGTTCGCCGGGTTACTCATTCCAAATCCTTTCCTCATTTTCATCGCGCTGTTTGTTTACATCGGCGCGTCGCAGGAAGCCGCGCTCGCGCAGATGAAAGATGTCTCGCGCCGCTTCCCGGTATCGAGTGCGATGATCCGCGAGTTTCGTTCGTTGCCACAGGACGCGACATTGGAGGAAGCAGTCGACGCGTTGCTTGCAACCTCGCAGCATGATTTTCCAGTGATCGGCGATAACGGCAGTGTCGCCGGTGTTTTGACGCGACACGATCTGATCGCGGCGTTGCGCCGTGGCGATCCTGGTATTCGCGTCGGCGACGTAATGCGGCGCGATGTGCCGACCGTCACGACCGGGACACGTTTTGAAGACGCGTTTCGGATCATGCAGGAATGCCATTGTCCGGCCGTGCCGGTGCTCGACAGCATGAAACGGCTCGTCGGGTTGCTCACGCCCGAGAACGTGACCGAATTGATGATGGTGCAATCGGCCATGCCGCGGCGGCGGCCGGCGGCGTAGGCGGAACGCGCTATCCTCAGCGCGTTGATAATTTCTACGCGGCCAAAGGCCGCCTAACATTAACATCCGTCTCGAGGACGAGCCGATCCACCTAGCGCGCAGGGACCCGAACGGTGATTGTCGATCTTGCGGGCAGGAGCAAGAGTAAGAGATGCGACCGCGAAAGGATAAACCCGATTTGCGCGGCAAAGTGCACGAGGTGCCGCACAAGCCGGGTGTGTACCTGATGCGCGACCGGTTTAATCGCGTGATTTATGTCGGCAAAGCGCGCGATCTGCGAAAAAGGGTGAGCTCGTATTTTTTGCCATCGAAACTAGCGCAGGCCGATCTCAAAACGCGCGCCATGCTCGAGGCAACCTGGAATTTCGAGACGCATGCCGTACGCAGCGAAGCCGAATCGGTCCTGCTCGAAGGCAAATTGATCAAGGAATATCGGCCGCGTTACAACGTTTCCTTCCGCGACGACAAACATTTTCTGCTCGTAAAAGTGGACATGCTGGAAGAATGGCCGCGCTTTCGGCTCACCCGGTTGAAAAAAGACGACGGCGCGCGTTACTTCGGCCCGTACGCGCACGCCGGCGCGCTCCGGCAGACGCTCAATTTCATGCGCAAAAAATTTGGCGTGCTCACCTTTGGTCGCGGCGCGCCGACCGAGCGCGAGTTGAAATCGGCGACTTACCAGGTGCCAACCCGCTTGAGCGAAATCGCGGCGGAACAATATCGCGAGCGCGTTGCACAGGCGTGTGACTTTCTCGAGGGCCACTCGCGCGAGATGATCGCGACGCTCGAAGACGAGATGCGCAAAGCGGCGGAGAAACACGATTTCGAGCGGGCCGCCGAGCTGCGCAACATGATCGAGGACCTGCGGAACACGACAAGATCGACCAGGCGATTTACGCGCGGCAGGTTGCCGAGCGCCGTTGATCCGGTGGCCGAAGTCCAAGCCCTCGGCGATGCGTTGCAGCTCCTGCGCCCACCGCGCGTGATGGAATGCTTCGATATCTCGAATATTTCCACGACTCACGTGGTGGCGTCGATGGTTTGTTTCCGGGACGGCGAGCCGGACAAGAATTGTTACCGGCGCTATCGCGTCCGCACCGTGGCGGGCCAGGACGATTTTGCGAGCATGGCCGAGGTGGTGCGGCGACGATACTCGCGAATCTTGCTCGAGGCGCGCGAAGCAAATCCCGATGCGGCGGAATTTTCGCAGGAAGACACGGTCGAAGGATTGCGGCGATTGGAGGAGCAAACGCCGAACGCCGAACGCCCAACGCCCAACGCTGAATTCAGGCAAACCAGCGCGTATGTTCGACTGCCCGATTTAATCATCGTCGATGGCGGCAAAGGACAGCTTTCCGCTGCGTGCCGCGAATTGCAGCGATTGGGTCTCCATGACTTGCCCATTGTCGGCCTGGCAAAGGAGCACGAAGAGATCTATCGCCCCAGTCGCGCGCTGCCGCTGCGGTTACCGCAGGATTCCGGTGCGCTGCATTTATTGCAGCGGATTCGCGACGAAGCGCACCGATTTGCGAACGCGTATCACCGGCTGCTGCTGAGAAAACGGATTGAAGAAAGCATCCTCGACGACTGCCCCGGTGTGAGCCAGCACCGTAAAGGTTTGCTTTTGCGAAAGTTCGGTTCGGTGAAACGGCTGCGGCGCGCGAGCGCAGAAGAAATTGCGGCGACGGAAGGGATCGGCCGGAAATTGGCCGAGGACATTCGCCAGTTTCTTGAGCGGCACTGATTGATTTGTCCGCAGATTTCGCAGATTAACGCAGATTCTTCTGAAATGATTTTGAATTCGATCTGCGGAAATCTGCGCAATCTGCGGATGGCTTTGTTGATTCTGCCGCTATCAGTTTTAGCGCAGTCGCCATCGCCGAGCCCGTCCCCGGACGAGGAGACGATTGTTCCAACGTTCGAAACGCAAAAGTTGGCGCGCACTTACATTCTTGATGTCCCGGCGCCGCGCGGCCAGATCACTGATCGCCACGGCGCGCCACTTGCACAGAACAAAGTCAGCTACAATCTCGCCATCAATTTCCCGACGCCGCTCGATTTTTCGGATGCGCAGGCGGTCAGTTTTGCGCGGGAGAAGATCGACAAGACGCAGAAATTGATCGGGCGCACGCTCAAAATTTCGGATGAGGCGATTCTGCGCCATTATCGCAACCGCGGCATTTTGCCGTTCGAGATCGCCCAGAACCTGAGAGATTCGGAGTACAAAGCGGCAAAGGACGATCTGCCGGCCAGCGTGGTGCTGCGGCCAGTTTATCTGCGCGCTTATCCGAATGGCAAAGTGGCGGGGCAAATCGTCGGTTACGTGGGCAAAACCGCCCGGAATCTCGATGGGATTATCGACAATCACGAGGCGCTCTGGCCTGAGAGCGAAGGGCGCGAAGGGCTCGAGCAAACGTTCAACGAGTTGCTGCGGGGTAAGCACGGCGAGTTCAAGCTCACGTTCGACAAAGACGGGCGAAAAACGTCCGAGAAACTGATCACGCAGCCTCTGCCGGGCAATAATGTCGTCACCACGGTCGACCTTCGTCTCCAGGAACTGGCCGAGAAAGCGCTTGAATCGAACGCCAAACGCGGCGCGATCGTGATTGTTGATCCAAACTCGGGCGATATTCTCGCGCTCGCATCGTGGCCAACGTTCGATCCCAATTTGTTTGTCCCATCGATCTCAGCCGAACAATTCAAGGCCCTCCAGGACGATCCCAATTTGCCGCTGTTGCCGCGCGCATTTCGCTCGGCCTATCCGCCCGGCTCGACATTCAAAGTGGCGGTCGGCATCGCCGCGCTCGAGACCGGCGCGGTGCGACCAGAGGATACTTACGAGTGTGTGCCGGCGTTACAGATCGGGAATGTTACATTTCACAATTGGAAAAAAGGCGATCGCGGCTCGCTTAATTTCGT
>DATDFJ010000003.1:0-2112 GCA_036522675.1 Chthoniobacterales bacterium
GACGGATAACGTGTGGGACATCGATTGCTCGGGCTTCTTTCCGCACGTTCCTTTTGAACTTCCCGGCATCGGCGGCGTGGACATTCACGGCGCGTATTTTGTTGTCAAAGAGACGATCGAGCTCATGCGCAAAATCCTGCGTGGCACAGATCGCGAAATATTGAAAAACGCACTCAAAGGAAACAAATGATCACAAAAACAGTTAGCGGTCTCGCCGTCGTCGTCACGTTGCTCACGCCGGCACTCTTCTCTTCCTGCCGGACAGAAGAAGGCGGTTTGATGAAGGCGATCGATAAGGCGGAAGTCAGATCGCTTAAGGACACCTATGGCGACCCGGGCCAGCTCGCCAACGCAATCACAGCGGTAAAAGAATCCAAAGTTCCGCAACAGCGCAATGATCTTCTCAACGATCTTATCCGCGCGATTGATCTTAACTACTACCACTGGGAAAAACTTCTCTACGACAAGAAATCCTTTAGTGATTTTGGAATCGACACCGCCGTGCTCGGTCTCGGCAGTGCCGGCACTTATGGCGTCGCGGCCTCTACCGTAAAAGTACTCTCGGCCATTTCCGCTTCCCTAACGGGAACCCGCGCTGCGTTTGATTCTAACGTCCTGCAAAAACAGGCTATCCCGGCGGTCATCGCGAAAATGCGCGCCTTACGCGCCGAACGCATGAAAGACTTGCAGAGCGGAATGATGAAGAAAGTCGGTCGAGGCTACACGCCGCGTCCTTGGAGTGAATATTCAATTACTCAAGGTCTTAACGACTTGGTCGCTTACTATAATGCCGGTACTTTCGTTGGAGCCATTGCTGGAATCCAAGCCGATGCCGGCAAACAGCAGAAAGAGGCCGAAGCCGGCACGCCATCCGCCTCCGCACCCACTCCCAAACCTTCGCCGTGATGAAAATCTCGTCATTAAAACGGCTGGCCGACCTGCTTCAAACCCTGCTTGGTGCGCGACCTAACTCGACAATGAGCGCCACATCGAGCAAGGTTTCCAGGCGTCGGGCGCCCGAGAGCGAGATTTGCCACGGCTATTGTGCCAAGCTGCTAATATCGCCGGCACTAGCGCAATCGTCGAGCCGGAGGAGGTGAGCTTATGATAAAGGTGTCTTTGTGGTGGATCATCATACCGATCGTAATCATCGCTGCCGCGGCAATTGGGTTCGCCGTGGCGTGGGGGATATATAAGCGTTTCGCCTCAAGGACGAAAGAGGCTGACGGCAAATCTCAAGAGGAACAAAACGAAAACAGCTTCTGGTTTGGTCTTGGCTATTCGGGTGCAGCCGCGGCGGCGGCGATTCTAATCCCGCTCCTGCTCTGGGCCGGATTGCTAGGGATCAAGCATTTCCTGCCTGCCACTGATTCGCACGCCGATTCTTTGACCAATGCGTCGATCGTGGTGACCCTGGTTGTTATCGCCAGCGTGATCGGTTTGCTCGCGGTGCTGATGATGACCGCGCTGGCTTTTTCTTCGGTCAAGTTATCGGATTCGACGCAGGCTCTTGGGCTGCCTGAAGGCAGCGTGCGCGCAGTGATAGCCTTAAGCCTCATCGTCATTTTTGTGATCGTCGTCGTGTTCCTTTTTGGGCATCTTCAACCCCAGATATACCCGATGCCACATCTGACGGAGGATCAAGTCAAAGCGATTCCTGGCAATCTGATCGCTGGTGATAAACGTTCGGAAGAAGATCTAAAAAGAAAAGAGGCGGCGGCTTTCAGAGCGAAAGCCGCGGATCTCACGACGGCAAAAAAATTAGAGGATGCCAAAAAGGCCGAACAGGCGGCGGCAGCAAAGGACAGCGAAGCAGAAGCAGCCAAGGGCCTTTACACCATCGATCGTATTGTCGAACCGACCCGTGGCAGCGAAGATTTCGCTAAGCAAATCATCACGACGATCAGCACGCTCGTCGTCTCGATCGCGGCGTTTTACTTTGGGAGCACGACGGCGATTTCGGCGGCGAAAAGCGGGGCGGCATCGGGCGCCCCCGTGATTACTAAACAACCGAATGATCTTAAGCTTAAGGTGGACGACGCCGCGAAATTCAGCGTGTCGGCGACTGGCGCTAATCTTTCTTACCAGTGGCAAAAGACGACAGGCGCTGAG
>DATDFJ010000004.1:0-8852 GCA_036522675.1 Chthoniobacterales bacterium
GCTTTAGTAAACGCGGCGAGCGCCGCACGCTTGTCGCCGCGCATTTGCGCGACACGACCTTCACACCAACTCCGCGGAAACGGAATCGTTTCGTCATAACATCCATCGATCGGCAGGGCGGCCATTGCGCGTTGCGCTTGATCGACATCGTGCTGGTACTGGGCAAGCTGCAGCCAGGTCTGAGCAATGTTTTTTGCCGCTGACGGGTCGTCCGCCAGAATCGATTGAATGGTGGAACTGAGCGACGCCGGATCGGCATGCCATTGGAACTCGATATCGGCACGATTCGCTCGCATGCTGACGTCTTTGGGATCGAGCGCAACCGCGCGCTCGAAGACGCGCTCGGCGTCAGCATATCGGCGCAGCAATTGATAAGTTCGCCCGAGCTGTTCAAGGTAGTAACGGTTTCGCGGATCGAGCTCAATCGCACGCTCGAGGTTCCTGATCGAATCATCCCAACGACTTGACCGTCGATCGATATAGGCGGCGAGCAGCGACGGCGTCGGATCGTTAGGCAAACTTTTCTGCGCCACGCTCAATTCCTCGCGGGCGCGGTCGTAGTCGCGATAAATCCAATAGAGATGCCTGGCCCGAGCGAGATGCATCTCGCCGGAATTTGGCCGCAGCTTAGCCAGCGATTCCATGGCCGCCTCGGCCATGGTGAGACGCGCCGCCGTATGCTCGATTCCAACGAAGTAGAGATAATCGTGCGCGGTGGCCAGTTGATAATAAGCAAGAGCAAAGTTTGGGTCGCGCTGGACCGCTTGATTGAGCAGGCCGATCGCCTCGAACACGCTTTCCCGCGGTGGCAGGGTGATGACGGAGGCCTCGATAAGTTGTTTCGCCCTCGTATAACGAGCGAAGGCGTCGAGATCTGCCGTCGGCTGTTCCTTGATGGCCGCTTTTTCTTCGGGCGAAAGTTTGCTTTTGAGTTGATCGACAATTTTTTCGGCGACTTCGCTCTCGATGGCAAAGACGTCGGCCAGATTGCGATCGTAGCGTTCGGCCCAAAGCTGCGTGTCGGTGCGAGCATCGATCAACTGCGCGTTTACGCGCACGCGTCCATCAGCGCGTTGCACGGTGCCTTCGAGCACGTGAGCCACGCCAAGAGCTTTGGCGATCTCACGCAGGTTGCGCTCCATTCCGGTCTTATATTGCATCACCGAGGTGCGGCTGATCACTTTGAGGTCGGCGACCTTGGCGAGGTTGGTGAGGATTTCATCTTGGAAACCGTCGGCGAGGAAGGAGTATTGCTTCTCGTCACTCAAATTATCGAACGGCAGTACGGCGATGCTCTTTTCCGGGATCGCAGCGACGACGTTTGGCTCAACCTGCGGTGCGTGTCTCCACGGGTGCCAAAGCCAATAACCGGTGACCGCCGAACCGGCGACGAGGCAACCGGCTGCGGCCAAAACCCAGATTCGCTGGCGGTTTGCCCCCACGTCCTCAGGCCCGGCGCCAGTGAGTTTGATGCCGCCGCTTTCAATGTCGAAACACCACGCCAAAACGAGCGCGATCGGAAATCCGGCAGCGACAAGAACAACGAAGATTTGCTGCGCCCAGTCGGGGGCATGGAAGATCGGCATGATTGTGCCGATAACCTGGACGGTCGCGCCCGCGGCGACGATATAGCCGATCGCGACGCGATAAACGCGCCGGTTCTTGAGTTCCTGAACGAACGTCTTCAATTCAGCCAGCCCGCGCCCTATTCCGAGGTGGAGGAGAAACTAGTTTCCCGAATTTCGGGTCAGCAGCAAGTTTTGGCAGATCAGCCGGTTGCAGCTTCGCAGGCGTCGATCCTTCCCGCGCGTGTAAATATTTTCGAGAAGCAAACAGCCGGAGCAAAAGCGGCGAGATTCAAGACAACCATAACGAGCGCGAACAGATACATCCCCATCGCCAGCCCGATGATCCCGTGCATGGCACATATCGCCGCCAACCACATGATTCGCGTCTGCCTGCGCCAGATGAAACAGGGATAGCTTAGCTCGATTAAGACGATCGCGATGCCGGCAACAGGAAACACGTACTTCCAGTGCATCAGCATTTCCGGAGGGAGCGTGTTGAACGGTGGCCGAATGAGTGCGCGCCAGAGGTTGGAGCCGTCCCACCATCCGCTGCCAAGACATTTCGTCAGGCCGCTGAAAAAATAAATCAAACAAAGATGGAATTGGAGGGCGCGGCGCCAAAAGCCGAGCGATCGGGCCCGTTCTGTCGCCACTGCGGGCGTGAGCCGGCCGAAGTTCGACCAAAGCCGTCGCCATTGCCGATCAAGGCAATACCGATCGGGCAACGGCGCGAGAATCAAATAGAAAAGGCCGATCGTCATGAAATTATCGAGACCGTAGGAGAGGAATTCGCCACTTTTGGCTGCAGACAAATGAATGAGCCAGGCAATCGCAGCCCAGAACCGCGGTAAAACTCCGAGCAGCAGCCCGCAACCGGCGCAGAGCAAGCACGTCCAAACGATTGAGAGGACCATATTTTCGTTTGACCCGAGGTGTGTCCCGACCGCGACGAGCCATCCAATGCGCGGAATGATCGAGCTATCGAGCGAAAGGATCTTCTCAGCTAATTCGCGACCCACCAATGCTTGACTGCTTCCACCAAAGAAGTAGTTCCAGTCGTCTCGCAGCGATAAAGAGTAGAAGACAACCGCCACGCCGAGGCCAATTCGGAGATAGGTTAGCCAACTATCGGATTCGCTCGGCGAGAGGAAGGCTCCAATGCGCTCACGCCACGCTACCAGTTTCAATGTTACTCGATGCGATCGAACCATTAGTCAGAGCGGCTAAAATCGTAGGCGTACAAAAACTGGTAGCTCTCCCTTTTGCCCTGCTCGAACTCAGTAATCGTGGGCAAAAGGATCGCGCCAAAAATCGCGCGGATGCTCGTTAGCTCCGGATGCTCGCGCCACGTCGCCGCCGCGAGCTGTTTCACCAAATATTCTCGGAGCGCTGCATGCCGGGTTCGTCCAATCTCGTCGAGTAAGCCGGTCACCCGCAGCCGGGCGGCGCGGCTGCTAACCTGCGGCAGCTCGTAGGCGAGCCGTCCATCGGGATAATGCAGTTCAAATACAAGCTTGTAACTCGCAGGCACGTTCGGCGCGAAATAGCCGTAGCCCCGCTCGATGCCAGCGAGATTGAGGTAAGTCGTGACGGTTTGGCGGACCGGATTTAAAGATGGAAGGTTCTGCCCGAAGAGCGCTGCGATAAACGCTTCGGCACGGTCCGCACAGCGCCTGGCGCCCGGCGGGATGATCGTGAAACCGCGCGCAATAAGCGAGAACGTGTCGCGGCCGCAGACGGCGACGATTAGAAAAAAATGCAGTAGGAACCACGCCAAACGCAATCTTTGGCGCAACGCTCCTCCTGTTTCAGAAAACCAGCAGCGGATTTAAGGCGACTTACTGCATCGTGTCCAGAACCGCTGTGATGTCGGCGGCACTCGCGGATGAGACTTTTGTGACAACGTTAGTGCCAATGGGAGTCAGGTCGCCAGCGTCTTGGCGCTGGGCCATTTCCGACTCCGTGGCTTTGTCCATATTGAGGGTTACTTTTGGCTTGGGCGGATAATGCGACGTTCCTCCAGCCGCATGAGTCACAGTGACGTCGACCTGCGCGTCCGCGAATTTCTGTAACGCGCTGTTGAAGGGTTTTTCGTCGCCGTTTTTGAACTGGGCGTTTTGCAGCCTCAACTCAAAGGTCTTGGCGACATAATTTGGATTGCTCTGGCTCCCGCCCTGACCCAGTGCCCGAAGCGTGAACACCGCTGCGCCCCCTATCACCAGCAGTGTCATAACTTTAAGTGTCCCGGATAGAGTTTTCATGGGCCAATGCTTTTGAGCGTTCGCCCTAGAATTAGCAAGCGCAAACTTCGCACGACCGGGAGGAGTACCCGCCGGGCAAATCGGTCGCATGGCCTCGCTAGCCGACGCGGAAGCGGACGTCGCGGATGACTTTGCCGCCGAAGCGCCGCTTTAGCTTGCGCACGATGTCGATCTTGCAAACCTGTTCGAGCTCGTAATGCAAGGCCGGCTGGAGCACGCGCACATAGAGCACACCCTCACGGAGAGCAACCGGCGCAGAATGGGTGGCGATAAAATCGCCCACGATCTGGCCCCAAGCATCGATCATCTCCGATTCCTGCAGGCGCTCTTTGAGGCCGAGGCGTTGCATCAGCGTCGGGACCAACTCCGCGACCGGGCGGTATTGGTCCGGGCGGCGCGCCTTCGCCTGCGGTAAACCGCGCCACTCGGCGATGACAACGGCGCGCAGAGCGGCATTCATGTTGGAGTAATGGAGTATTGGAGTGCTGGAGTAGTGACTAACCAGAACCCATTACTTCAATCAATACTTCCGCCGCATGTTGCTAGGCAGAATGTTCAGTTCGGTGCGGTATTTCGCCACCGTTCGGCGTGCGATCGGGATACCGCGTTTACTCAAGATCTCGACGATCTCCTTGTCGCTCAAGGGCGTGTTGCCGTCTTCGTTCTTGACCAGATCGAGAATGGCTTCCTTGACGCTGGTGTTGCTCATCGATTCACCGCTCGAGGTCTGGTAGCCGGGCGTAAAGAAATATTTCATCTCGAACACGCCCTGGGGCGTGGCCATGTATTTGCCAGAAATGGCGCGACTCACCGTCGTTTCGTGCACTCCGACGGCGTCGGCGATCTGCACCATCGTCATTGGCTTGAGATGTGCCGAGCCGTGCTCGAAAAAGTCGCGCTGCCGTTTCACGATCTGGTGCGCGATGTTCGAGATCGTCTGCTGACGCTGATGGATCGATTTGATCAAGAATTTTCCGCTTCTGATCTTATCGCGAATGTAGTCTTTGACTTCGCTGCCGTTGCCGTCCTGCGCCATGATATCTTTGTAGGTGTTGCTGATGCGCAGGTGCGGGATTTGTTCGCCGTTTAAGATCACTTGGTAGTTGCCGTTGACTTTTTCGACGGTCACATCGGGAAGCACGTAGTTTTGCGGGGCGGCGGCGAATATTTGGCCGGGGCGTGGGTCGAGCTGCGCGATGTTGTTGGCGCATTTCTGCACCTGCTCGACGCTGATCCCCATGCGGCGGGCGATTTCGGGGAAGCGTCGTTTGCCTAGGTCCTGCATGTGCTCCGAAATGATCTTGTATTCGAGGCTGTTCTGGCGGCCCTCGCGTTTGAGCTGAATCAGCAAACAATCGCGCAAATCCCGCGCGCCGACGCCGGGCGGATAAAAGCTTTGGATAAGCGTCAGCATGTTTTCGAAGTCTTCCTTCGGTATCCCGGTGTTCAGCGCCATTTCCTCGGGTGTGGTCTGGAGAAATCCGTTGTCATCGATGTTGCCGATGATGAGCTCGGCGGTTTTACGATCGTTGGCGTTGAGCGGCGTCTGGTTGAGTTGCCCCATGAGATGCTGCTGGAGCGTCTCCTGCGTGGCGATGGAATCGAAAAAGAATTGCCGCTTATCTTCTGCTTCCTGGGAGCGCCCGCTGTAGCTGCTCGATTGCGCCATGTAATCGCGCCATTCCTCGTCGAGCTTCGCGAGGCGATCGAATTCCTCTTTGAAATTGTCGTCGTTGGCGGGTTCCTTTTCACTTCGCTCGTCCGTGTTCGGTTCCTCAGCGACTTCTTCCAGCACCGGATTCACTTCCATTTCCTGTTGCACGAGATTGCGCAACTCGAGCAGCGGCGCCTGCAGGATGAGGAGACTTTGCTGTAGTTGCGGGGCGAGGACCTGCTGCAGAGAAAGATTCTGCGTCTGGTGCATCCCTTGGCCTGCCATAGGCGGAGTTTATCGGGTTCGCCGAGCAGAGGCAAGCAATTTGCGCGCCCTGCATCTGAACGCCCGCTTTTTCGCGCTGTTCTTCAAGTGTGACGGAACACGACTTGCTCTTGCATGTCAGCATCGAACTTTTTCTCCAATGAAACGCCTCTGCTTTGCGTTGTTACTCGCGATAATTTTTCTCGCGCTCTCGCCTATTCCCGCGCAAACGCCAGGGCCGAAAGCCGACGAACAAGAATTCGCCGCGCTGGTTAAGGACATTCAGACCCAACAGGCTCAAATCGTCGCGAATCAAGTCAATATCGACAGCAAACTGGCTCAGCTCACCGAGACAATACGGGTCTCGCGGATTTTTGCGGGGCGAAGCGAATGATCAAGCCGGTGATTTGCTCTCTCTTGTGCGTCGTCAGTGCAATACTCTTAGCTGCATCCCGGCTGGCGGCAGCTGACCAACCACTCGCCACTGTGGTGCGGGAACTCAAAGCTCAACAAGCACAAATCTCAGACAACGAAACCAAAATTGAAGCCAAAGTGGCCAATCTCGCCGAAACCATTCGCGTCGCCCGAATCTTCACGAGCCGGGGTGGTGGTGTACATAAACCGCCTAAAAAATGATGAACGCGCGAATCCTTTCGACCGTGTTGATCGGCGGTTGGGTGTTGGTCGGCATTGTCGCGACAAGTAAAAGCCAATCGCCTCAGCCAATCGTGGTTCAGGCAGCTACGCCAACTCCGGCAGTGCCCGCCGCTGCAACCAGCGCTTCCACGGAGTCTGTAAATGAAGCAATCAAATCGCTTCAGGAACTGAAGGCCGCTAACGAAGAAATGCTGAAGCGACAAGAAGCTGTTTTGCAGCAACTCGACGAACTCCAAAAAGCCGCCGACGAACTGAAAATCTTCAGCAAGCGCGGCTAAGATCGACAATTGGTAGGGCGCGACCGCCGGCGCGCCGCAGCTAACATCCACAAATGTGGGAATAGCGTCAGGGCGGCGAAAGTTGGCACGCTAAGCCCCTCCCACATTCTCACAGATCCGCCATGTCCCATTTGCGGATGGTCTCCTCGATTAGTCGCGCGCTCTTGTCATTCACTTTGGCGAAATAGGTCTTCGCCTTGGCGAGATTAAACTTGGGATAACCTTGGCCCTCCTTGTAGAGCATGATGCTCGAAGGAAATGGATATGCGCTCCAGGTGTTTGGCGCCGGCATCGCTGTCGCCATTTCGCTGCGATAGCGTTTCTTCTGCACCAGAGCGGGATCGATCGCCATTACGTACGCGGTCTCGTTCTCGCCTGCGTGTCCGCCGTCTTCGCCAAACACTTCGCGGGTGACGTCACTGCAGTATGACCACCAATTGATCACGAGAATTCTCGCCCCGGTTTCGCGCCCGACGTCTTGAGCGAGAGCGCTGAGAATCGCCGTCTGTCCGCCGCCGTGACCGTTGAGCAAAACGATGTTTCGAAATTTGTTCCGGGCCAAACCAGCAATCACCGCGCGGACATAGGCACGGTAAGCGTCTTCGGGAATCGTGAAGCTGCCCGGATAAGCGTCGAGAATCCCGGTGAATCCGTAGGCGATTGCGGGAGCGCTCATCGCATTGACTCGATCAGCGATCGCGCGCGCCATCGCCACGGGTGCAATGATGTCGGTGCCATTTGCGGCGACGCCATGCGGCTCGAGTGTTCCCAATGGCAGCAGCACGGTGTCGATCTTCGCTGGCACCCATTCAGCGAGTTCGAGCCAGTTGATTCGCTCCAGCTCGCGCGTGCTCGGCCCGGCCGAACGCCGCTTCATGAAGCCTTTGCTTTACCCTTCGGTTCGAGTTTTCGGTAAAGCGTGGCCATGCTGATGTCGAGCATGCTGGCCGCTTTCTCACGTGAACCTCCGCAGTGCGCCAGAGTGGCTTCGATGTAATGGCGTTCCTGCTGCTGAATGAAATCATCCAGCGGTTCGCCCACGGGCATGGCGGCAATCGCGCTGCTGGCCTTCTCACCCTGCGCTTCCTGCACGATGTGCGGCGGCAGATCGCTCGGCAAGACCATGTCCTCTTCGCACAACGCGCATGCCCGCTCGATCGCGTTCTCCAATTCGCGCACGTTTCCCGGATACGAGTAATGGCAAAGGATGTCGACAGCCGCCGGATCGATCTTCTTCGGTTCGCCACCGGCGGAGGTCGCCTGTTTTTGCAGGAAATGATTGACCAGTAGCGGCACGTCTTCCAGGCGTTCGCGCAACGGCGGGATCTCGACCGGAATCACCGCCAGCCGATAATAAAGGTCTTCGCGGAACGTGCCGTCTTTAAGTTTCGGTTGCAACGGTTCGTTCGTCGCGCCGACTACGCGCACGTTGACCGGAGCGCTCTTATTGTCGCCGACCCGCCGCACTTCGCGCTCCTGTAAAACGCGGAGTAACTTCGTCTGCAACGGTGGCGCCATCGAGTTCACTTCATCGAGAAAAATCGTGCCGAGGTTCGCTTCTTCGAAGAGGCCGCGTTTGTCGGCAACCGCGCCAGTGAACGCGCCTTTCTTGTGGCCGAACAATTCGGATTCGAGCAGGTTCTCCGGCAACGCACTGCAGTTGATCGCGACAAACGGATGATGTTGCCGGTTGCTGTTGAAATGCAGACCGCGCGCGACGAGTTCCTTGCCGGTGCCACTTTCGCCGACGATGAGCACGGTGCTGTCGGTGTCGGCGACTTTATTAATCAAGTTGTAGACCTGCTGCATTTTGCGGCTGGTGCCCACGATGTTCTCGAACCGGTAGCGGTTCTTCAGTTCCTTGCGAAGGTAAACGTTCTCCCGCAAGGCCGCCTGATAATCGAGCGCGCGCTGCACCGTGAGTTGCAACTCGTCGATCTTGAATGGCTTGGTCACGTAGTCGTAAGCGCCCATTTTCATCGCCTCGACCGCGGTTTCGACCGTGCCGTACGCCGTGATTAGGATAACTGCCGTCTGGCGATGATGTTCGCGCACGTGACGCAACACATCGAACCCGGTCATCGTCTCCATCTTGATGTCGGCGATCACGACCTGCGGCTGAACGCTATCGAGCTGCTCGACTGCTTTCGGCGCGGAATTGAATGGAAAA
>DATDFJ010000005.1:0-9617 GCA_036522675.1 Chthoniobacterales bacterium
GATTTCCTCATCAACTTTCGCAATCACATCGTGCAATTCGCTCCAATCGAAATTGACGCGCGCCGCTTTCTCCTGCGCCTTTTGCGCGCGCATCAGAGCCGGGAGCGCGCCGGGCAAGCCATCGAGATAATGCTCGCCGGCTTTCTCTTCGCGCTTGATCGCTTCCCATTGCTTCACGACCCCGCCGGAATCGCGGACATCGCTAATCCCAAAAACATGCGGATGCCGGCGGATGAGTTTCTCCGTCACCTCCGCGATGACATTGTCGATGTCGAATGTGCCGCCGTCGCGCGCAATCTCGGCGTGCATCACGACGAGCAGGAGAAGATCGCCAAGTTCCTCGCGAAAGTTGTCCGTGTCCTTCGAGCGCGCAGCGCCCGCGACTTCGTAAGCTTCCTCAATCAAAGCCGGCAGCAGCGACTCGTGCGTCTGTTCCCGGTCCCATGGACAGCCGCCCGGCGCGCGCAGCTTGGCCACGATCTCGCACAAGCGCTGAAAAGACGAGCCGGCTACCGACGTGTCCATTCAGAACACATCAAACATCAAACCTCGAACATCAAACATTCCTCAAATCCGCCAGAGCGAGCGGTGCGTGCCGAATTCAGAAATCTCGGCCGAAGTTTTCTGGCCGATGTAAATGGCGATCCCGATCACGCTGAGAAACGTGCCGATTAAGACCAACGCCACCATCCAGGAGGGGATATGGCCGACGCGCAGCGCGTGATAAAAAGAGCGCGGGTTGTCGATCGGCATCGGTGCGTGCAGAAAAATCTTCGTGATCCAGGCGACGAGGATGAGAATGAAGATGAAAATGTAATTGCGCCTCAACCGGCGACCGACCGCTTCCAGTTTGCTGATCTTGAAACACGGCAAAATCAAATCTTCGCAAACCAGTTTTTTCCACTCGCCCTGCAGCAGTTCCCGATTCTCCATCACCATCGGGACGAGAAAATGCGCTTCCAACATGCGGATGCGAGCGCGGAAGGCGTCGTAAAAGCGGTAGCGGCGCGCCTCGATCCAGAGCAGGCTCCAGACGATGGCGAGATTGAAAAAGAAAATAATGTGCGGCACTTCGCGGCTGGAAAATGCGATGGTGATAATGGCGGTGCTGCTGGTGATCGCCCAGTTCGTCGTCACATCGAGCCGCTGCCGCCAAACCATGATCCGGCCCATTTCCCCCCGATAAAAATGCGACATCGCGTTGACGTAACCGGGATCGTAGATGCTCCGCTGCAACGAGACGGTCGTCTCTTCGTTGCTGGCCAGCGCGACGTTTTCAGTTGCCACGGTTCTCCGGTTAACTGGATAACTGTTTCGGCGACAGAATTCCAATAAATCTCGCGCTGCGTTTATGGCCGTCGACCTCGCTGATCTGCTCGATGAGCGACATGTCGCGCTGCAGCTTCGCGCCCGCAAGCCGCCCAACGCGCTGCGCGAGCTTGTTCAACTGCTCGCGGGCACCGGCAAGATCGACAATCCGCAAAAAT
The DNA here is from genome assembly GCA_036522675.1 of Chthoniobacterales bacterium. Lineage (GTDB taxonomy): Bacteria > Verrucomicrobiota > Verrucomicrobiia > Chthoniobacterales > UBA10450 > AV17. Next base: position 1,488 of record DATDFJ010000005.1, read on the forward strand.
TTCTCGAGCAAGTCCTGGCGCGCGAGGCAAAAATCCCCAGCCCGGTCCAGTACGGGGTCGCTTTTCCGCACGCGCGCACCGATCTGCTCGACCAGATCGTGATCGGGATCGGACGGAGCCGCGCCGGGATCCCGTTTGCCGAGGCTGGCCGCGCCCAGCTCATCTTTGTCATCGGCGTGCCGCGACAGTTGATCAACGATTACCTCATCTGCGTCGGCACACTCGCGCGCGTTGTCGCCGATGAAGTCACACGCACGGCATTACTCCAGGCCGAGACAGCGCGCCAATTCATCGAAGCGATAAAAGCATCGCTGTAGCCGCGATCGATGATCGCGGCGCCGGCACGGACCCCGGCTACAGTTTACCGCACGCCCGCTGAGCGCCGACGCGCCCGGGTCGTATCCGATTTTCGCGCGCCGCTTTTCATTCCGACTTTCGTCCCGCCGATCTGAATGTTCTCGCCGCGACGCGTAGGCGGCGATTGCGGCCGCAGCGAACGCTTCGGGTGCATCGTCTTTTGTCCTGCCATACTAATGGTTCGCGCGTGCCGGCTGGAGCGCGGGCATCGTGCTCGCCGCGGCCGACGTTCCTCAAACAGGATCGTGCCGCATTGGAACAACCCATGCTCATCGGCACTGCTTTATGGAGCTGGTTCCGAACAAGTTGCCGCAGCCGCGATTGCTCACGTCACTGGAAGCGGAGCCAGCACCCGACACTAAAGCCGACGATATCGATTCGCCATTCCAACTGCGAGGATCGCGGCTTTTTACTGGCAACGGCCGCGCCATTTTCATCGGCATTCTGAGCGGCGCGATTCTGATTTCGGTGGCCGGCGTGGTGTTCGTGCGGCACGAGCGCGCTCAACGCGAGGAAATGGCGGTGCCAAAGCTGTTCAACGTCTTTACGCACGCCGTGTCGGGCTCGCCGCGCACGATCACGACGCCGGCCCCGGTGATCGTACAATTCAACGAAGATATCATTCGCGTCACCGCGATCGCACTTGGTCATCCGCGGCTTGCGGTGATTAACGGACGGCCTGCCGCCGAAGGCGACACAATCACGGTGCACACCCCGGTGCATTCGGTCGCGGTCACGCTGCGCGTGGTACGAATCGCGGATGGCCGCGTCGAGTTGACCGACGGCACGCAGACGATCCACGCGCGGCTGGCTGTGCCGGCACCGAGTCCTCCCGATCGGCGGTAACACCGCTGGCTGATTGCTGGCAATTTGGCCGAATTTCTTTTAACCTTCGGCCGCCATGGGTGGACGTCGCGCGATGTCAAGCTTGCGCGTCTTCGTTTTCGCCGTCGCCATTCACGCGACGTCGTTCATCGTCGCAGCCGCCGCCGATTATCCCCCGCCGACAGAAGCTGATTACACGATTCGCGATTTCAGATTCCAGTCCGGCGAAACCCTGCCGGAGCTGCGGATCCATTACCGCACCCTCGGCAAGATCGACAAGAACGCACAGGGCAAAGTCACAAATGCAGTTCTGATCATGCACGGGACCACCGGCAGCGGCGCGCAATTCGTGCCGCGGCCGGAATTCGCGGATGAACTTTTCGGCAAAGGTCAGCCACTCGACGCGACCAAATTTTTCATCGTGTTGCCGGACGGGATCGGTCACGGGAAATCGAGCAAGCCGAGCGACGGATTGCACGCTAAGTTCCCGCGCTACGGCTACCTCGACATGATCGAGGCGCAGTATCGCTTGCTCACGGACGGCCTCGGCATCAATCACGCGCGTCTCATCATGGGCACTTCGATGGGCGGCATGCACACGTGGCTCTGGGGCGAATTGTATCCGGACTTCATGGACGCGCTCATGCCGCTGGCCAGCTTGCCGGAGCAGATCTCCGGTCGCAATCGCGTTTGGCGTCGCACCATTATCGACGCGATCCGCAATGATCCCGCGTGGGACAATGGCGAATACAAAACGCAACCGCCAAGTCTGAGCACGGCCGCGGAGATATTCTGGTTTGTCAGCAGCAACCCGCTCTTGCGGCAGAAAGAAGCCCCGACCCTGCGCCAAGCCGACGAGAAGATCGACAACTTCATCGCCGAACACACCAAGATCGCGGACACGAACGACGACCTTTACGCTCTGGAAGCGTCGCACGATTATGATCCCGGCCCGAATCTGGAAAAAATCCGCGCCCAACTCCTGGCGATCAATTTTGCTGATGACCTGATCAACCCGCCCGAGCTCGGCATTCTCGAGCGCGAGATCAAACGCGTCCCGCACGGCCGCGCCATCGTCATGCCGATGAGCGACAAAACCCGCGGCCACGGCAGCCACACCATTGCCGCACTTTGGAAGGATGAGCTGGTCAAGCTGCTCAAGGAAACCGAGAAATAATTTTCACCGCAGATGACACAGAGATCGCAGAGAAAAAACTTCCTCTGAATCTGTCTGCGTTCTCGGTGTCCTCGAGCGAGCGCAGCGAGCGGGCGGTTAATGATTCCGCGCTTTAAGATCGACATCGACGCGTGGCATTTCTTCAATCGGCGAATGCAACGCGCGCGCTCTCGGTTGGTTTTCGCATTCTCACTAATCGCTTCCACGGTCTTGGCGCAGGATTTCGACGTTCTAATTAAGAACGGCACGGTCTACGACGGCACCGAGAGTGAAGCCCAACATGTCGATGTTGCGATCCGCGGGGATCGCATCGCAAACCTCGGCGATTTTAAGAACGCGAAGGCGAAGACGGTGATCGACGCCAAGGGGCTGGTCGTCGCGCCGGGATTCATCAACATGCTTTCCTGGTCGAACGCGTCGTTGATCCAGGACGGGCGATCGCAAAGCGAGATTCGCGAAGGCGTCACCACCGAGATCATGGGCGAAGGCGAATCGATGGGCCCGCTTAATGACGATATCAAGAAGCGGATGCGCGAGCAGCAGGCCGACATCAAGTTCGACATCAAATGGAACACGCTCGCGGAATATCTGCGTTACCTCGAACAGCGCGGCATCTCCTGCAACGTGGCGTCGTTCCTCGGCGCCGCCACCGTCCGCGAATACGTCATCGGGTATGAAGATAAACAACCGACGCCGCAGCAGCTCGATCAGATGCGCGAGCTCACCCGGCAGGCGATGGAAGAAGGCGCGCTCGGGATCGGCTCGTCGCTGATTTATCCACCCGCATTTTTCGCCAAGACGGACGAACTGATCGAGCTCTGTAAAGTCGCGGCCAAATATAAGGGCAAATACATCTCCCACATGCGCAGCGAAGGAAACAAGCTGCTCGAGTCACTCGATGAATTGATCCGGATCAGCCGGGAAGCGGGATTGCCGGCCGAGGTTTATCACATCAAAGCATCCGGGCGAGCGAATTGGCCGAAAGAGGACGAATTGCTCGCGCGCATCGAAGCCGCGCAAAAGGAAGGATTAAAGATCACGGCCGACATGTACACCTACACGGCCGCGGGCACCGGACTTGACGCGTGTCTGCCGCCGTGGACTGAAGACGGCGGTTACCCGGCGTTGTTCGAACGGCTGCACGATCCGACGACACGCGAGAAAATCGCCGCGCAAGTAAAAACGCCGACCGAGGAATGGGAAAATCTTTATCTCGATGCCGGATCGCCCGAGAAAATTCTGCTCGTCGGATTCAAGAACGAAAAGCTCAAGCCGCTCACCGGCAAAACGCTTGCCGAGGTGGCAAAGATGCGTGGCAAAGATCCGGTCGAAACGATCATGGATTTGATTGCCGAGGACGAATCGCGGATCAGCACAATTTATTTTCTGATGTCGGAAGAGAACGTGAAAAAAGAAATGGCCAAACCGTGGATCGCGTTTTGTTCTGATGAAGAGTCGCAGGCGCCGGAGGGGCCGTTCCTTAAAGCCAATCCGCACCCACGCGCGTATGGGAGTTTTGCGCGCGTGCTCGGCAAATACGTGCGCGACGAGAAAGTGATCCCGATGAAGGAAGCGATTCGGCGCTTAAGCGGTTTCCCGGCGACAAATCTCGGGCTCGATCACCGCGGTTTCTTGAAGGAAGGAATGTTCGCCGACGTGGTCGTGTTCGACCCCGCCACGATCGCCGACCGCGCCACCTTCGATAAACCGCACCAATACGCCGTCGGCATGAAACAAGTTTTCGTAAACGGCGTCCAGGTGATCAAAGACGGCGAACACACCGGCGCGAGACCGGGACGAGCGCTGTGGGGGCCGGGCAAAATAAAGTGAGTTGCGATGCGTCCTAAGTACGTCGCTGCGGCGCTTGGTTTGGCCGGCGTGCGATCGTTGGATCTTGGCTCATCATCTCGCCGTGGACAACGAGATATCGTCGCAGTTCGAAGTGGCTTGCTGACGTTGCCGTGACCGGCGGATTCGCCGCATTACTATCTGCCTGCACACGCGTTTCTCCTTTTGCGTCCCGTCCATCTGAGTCACGCGACATTCGTTGAGATACAAATTGTCGCGATGGCGCGTGGTTAGCTCGGCAGCAGCGCGTTTCACGCAGCGAAACGACGAGAGAAACCGAAGCGCAAAGAGAGCGCGCGGCGCGTAATGATTGTAGAGGAAATTACATTCGCAGAAGCGCGGACATATCCGCGCACTCCAAAAAGGCGCGCCGCGCCGGAAAGAGACGATGGACCCGATTAGCAGCATCAAGTTACGCTGGCTGCACGGCGCGTTGCATGACGTGACCTATGAGTTGTCGCGCTCGCAGTTTTCGCAGTTTGCGCCGCGCACGTGGGAGCCGGCGATCAACGCGTATCGCTGCGAAAAATGTGTGCGCATCTGTGTCGATCTTGCCGGCGTCGAGCGCTCGCAGATCGATCTCACCGTCGAATCGCGCCGTGTATTATTGAGCGGGACGCGCGAGCTGCCGGAGCCGACGCACGCAGAGGGGCGCACGGTGCAGCTACTGGCGATGGAGATCGATTATGGCCAGTTCGAACGCGAAGTGCCGTTGCCGGTCGAAGTCGAGATCGATCAGGCCCACGCCGAACAACGCAACGGTTTGTTGTGGATTTCATTGCCGGTGAAGGAATCGTGAAATGAACGAGGAGCCGATCATCGCCGCGCCGGCCGAGTTGCAGGCGAAGGGCGCAGCGCCCACCACCATAGCCGCGGCCACCGAACCAAGTCAGTTGCCGCGGATCCCGGAGGAATTGTCGATCTTGCCGGTGCGGGGATTTGTTGTTTTTCCTGGAACGGTCGTGCCGCTGAACATCCGCCGGGCAACGTCGATCAAGCTGCTCGATGAAACGTTGCCGCGGACAAAGGTGATCGGCTTGGTGACGCAACAGGATGAAACGACCGAGGAGCCCGAGCCGCAGGAGCTGTATCGCATCGGGACGGCCGCGCTCGTGCTCAAGCTCATCCGCCAGGGCGACGATCATGTCCTTGTGATCGCGCAAGGTCTGCAGCGGTTCTCCCTGCGCAAAATCATCGCGACGTCGCCATTTCTCCGCGCCGAGATCGATCTCATAAAATCGATTTCACCGACACCGAGCAAGGAATGGGAGGCGACCTTCCGCAATCTGCGCGACTCGGCCGCGAAAGTGTTCGAGCTCACGCCGGAAGCGCCGGAGCAAGCGCGCTTGATGATACTCAACATCGACAATCCCGAACAGCTCGCCGATTTCCTCGCCCCGAATCTGAACGCCGACACCGCACAGAAGCAAGCGTTGCTCGAAGAGCTCGATGTGGAAAAGCGCGTCCGTGCGGTGCAGAAACATATCTCGGCGCAGCTCGAGATCGCACAGATCCAGGAAAAGCTGCAAAGAGACGTGGCCTCACAATTTTCCGACGCGCAGCGGCGCGCCTACTTGCGGTCGCAAATCAAGGCGATCCAGCACGAGCTGGGCGAAACCGAGACCGGCAGCGAAGAGCAGGTCGACCAGCTCCGCACACGGCTCGAGGAAGCGAAGCCGCCGGAGGAAGTGATGAAACAGGCCGAGCGCGAATTGAAGCGGCTCGATTTCATCCCGCCAGCCAGCCCGGAATTTTCCGTCATCGTCAGCTACATCGAGATCATCGCCGATTTGCCCTGGAACAAATTGAGCGAAGACAATCTCAATCTCGATCGCGCGCAGGAGATTCTCGATCGCGACCATTACGATCTCGAGAAAGTCAAAAAGCGCCTGATCGAATATCTCGCCGTGCGAAAGCTCAATCCGCATGGACACGGTGCGATCCTGTGTTTTCTCGGGCCGCCTGGTGTGGGCAAGACAAGTCTGGGTCAATCAATTGCCGACGCGCTCGGCCGAAAATTTGTGCGGGTTAGTCTTGGCGGAATGCGCGACGAAGCAGAGATTCGCGGACACCGGCGCACCTACATCGGCTCGATGCCCGGGCGAATTATTCAGGAGCTGCGCCGCGCCGGAACGCGCAACCCGGTCTTTATGCTGGACGAGATCGACAAGATCGGCGCCGACTTTCGCGGTGATCCGGCGAGCGCGCTACTGGAAGTGCTCGACCCGCGCCAAAACAACACCTTTGTCGATCGCTACCTCGACGTGCCGTTCGATTTGTCACAGGTGATTTTTATCGGCACGGCCAATTACATCGACGGCGTGCCCGAGCCGTTGCGCGACCGGATCGAAGTCATTTCCCTGCCGGGCTACACCGAGCGCGAAAAACTCGAGATCGCGAAACGGTACCTCGTGAAGCGGCAGCTCGAAGAAAATGGCCTCACGCCTGAACAATGCGAATGGCAGGAAGAAGCGTTCCGCCGGGTCATTGAGGATTACACACACGAGGCGGGCGTCCGCGAGTTGGAGCGACAGATCGCGGCCGTATGTCGCGGGGTCGCCTCGCGGATTGCGCGCGGCAAAATCGAGCGCGCGACTATAACTCCCGAAGTCGTGGGCGAAATGCTTGGCCCGACCAAGTATGTGCGCGAGACGAAATTGAAAACGAGTAAGCCGGGCGTGGTCACCGGCCTCGCCTACACGCCGGCCGGTGGCGAAGTCTTGCACATCGAAGCGACCCGTTATCCTGGGAAAGGCAACGTCACGCTCACCGGTCACATCGGCGACGTGATGAAAGAATCGGTGCAGGCCGCGTTCAGTCTGGTGCGGAGCCGCGACGGCGAGCTGGGCGCAAAACCGCAGGATTTTCGCGACATCGACGTGCACGTGCATGTGCCAGCCGGCGCGGTGCCGAAGGACGGGCCATCGGCGGGAATCGCGATGTTCACCGCGCTGGCGTCGCTCTTCAGCAACACGCCGGTGCGCCCCGACGTCGCAATGACGGGCGAGATCACGTTGCGCGGACTGGTTCTGCCGATCGGCGGGTTAAAAGAAAAAAGTCTCGCGGCGATGCGCGCCGGGATTTCCACTGTGATCATTCCCACGCTCAACGAAAAAGATCTGGTCGATGTCCCGGAGGAAGCGAAACAGAAACTCAAATTCGTTCCGGTCGAGAACGTTGATGAAGTGTTGAACGCCGCCTTGGAGACCGACGGTGCGAAAGAGTAGGTGGATCGCGCTCTCCGAGCCCGATCGGTAAATGATGGCGGCGGTGCGGCGTCGAGTTTAACAACGCGCCGAGGACAGCGCGTTCGACCTAGCGCTCGGCGGCCACGAGCATCTCGCGTGGGTTCTGCTCGGCCTTCGCAGCCGGCAGAATCGGCTCGCCTTCCGTTTGTTTGCGATACGGCTGGAGATAAAACATCATGAAGAAGCCGACTACGACGAGGAGCGAACCAATCCATTTCAGTAACCAGCCGGGGTCGCGCAAAATTTGAACGGTGCTTGATCGAGATTCTCCGGGTTCCATGATGCCTGCGAAATGTTGTAGGTCTGCCCGGTCCAGGTGTTGAGCGGGCGGCCGGGAAAACTGAAGGGATGATTCATCCAGCATGAGCCGGTTGCGGTCGCGCCATCGGAACTGACAAAGCGCAGTGTGCTTTTGAATGAAGCAGGCGTATCGCTGCCGTCATTGCGTTTCACTCCGAACTCGAGCAACTCAAGTCCGAGCCGCAGTGGAAGATTTTCCAGCCGTAGGCGATGAGCGTTGGCGGCGAAGTTGGTATGGTGAGCTGCCATCCAGCGCGGTACCCACTGCTCGATGGCGTCGCCATTCTGTTCCAGGTGAACCCGCAACCCATCGGGTAAATCAGCTGCGGCGGGGATGTTCTCGGCGGCAACGGGCGTGAAATCGGTCTGCGCTTC
>DATDFJ010000006.1:0-2153 GCA_036522675.1 Chthoniobacterales bacterium
GTCCGGGTGCGCGTCGATTCATTTCCAAACACCGATTTCGACGGCGTCGTCGAACAGATCAATCGCCAGGCTGAGTTTACCCCGCGCAACGTGCAGACGGTCGAAGACCGGATCAAACAGGTCTTCGGTGTCAAGATTCGCCTGCCGAATAACGACGACCGCTTGCGCGCCGGCATGGCGGCTGATGTTTATTTCCCGAACGTCAGATGAATAAGGAAAGCAGGAAAAGAGGAAATTGTTGGTGGCTTCTCTTTCCTGCGTTCCTGTTTTCCTGATTCCTTTTTGTATGCCCGACGCGATGGTTGAGTGCGAAGGATTGACGAAGCGGTTCGGCAATTTCACCGCCGTCGATCATGTCACCTTGTCAGTTGCGAAAGGTTCAATCTTTGGGTTTCTCGGCCCGAACGGTTCGGGCAAATCGACCGTGATCCGGATGTTGTGCGGAATTCTCGAGCCGAGCGAGGGAACCGCGCGGATCGGCGGCCATGACGTGGTGCGCGACACCGATTCGATCAAAGACATGATCGGCTACATGTCGCAAAAGTTTTCCCTCTACGACGAGTTGACCGTCGACGAGAACCTTATCTTTGCTGGCAAACTATATGGTTTGCACGGACGCGATTTAACTCAGCGTCGCGACGAAATGGTCGCGATCACCCATCTCGATCCGTACATCAACCAGCGCGCGGGCTTGCTTTCCGGCGGTTGGCGGCAACGGCTCGCCATGGCGTGCTCGCTCATGCACAAGCCCACCGTTCTGTTTCTCGATGAGCCGACGGCAGGCATCGACCCGGTGGCGCGGCGCGAACTTTGGGACCTGCTTTTTGGCTTTGCCGGCGAAGGCATGACGTTGTTCGTAACGACGCATTACATGGATGAAGCGGAGCGGTGCGATCACGTTGGCTACATTTACATGTCGAAGTTGATCGTCTGCGGCGAGCCCGACGAGCTGAAACAACTGCCGGAAGTAAGCCCGTCGGGCACGCGCCGGCTCGATGTGACATGCGATCACGTCACGACCGCGCTGCAAACAATGCGGCAAATGCCGAGCGTGCGCAGCGCGACGGTGTTCGGGCAATCGATGCACCTGCTCGTCGATGAAAATGTTCGCCGCGCGGAGATCGAGGCGAAATTGCAAAGCGTCGGCATCACTCACTCCGAGATCCATGAGATCGGGCCGTCGCTAGAGGATGTTTTCGTCACGTTGTCGGCCAAATACGCGGCCGACGAGAAGAAAGCGGCATGAACAGCGAAGCACCAAACCCCCAATCTCCAAACCCCAGGCAATCACCAAATCCCAATCTTCAAAAATCCAGTCTACAGGTTGGTGCTTGGCCATTGGGGCTTCTTTGGGGTTTGGTGCTTGGAGCTTCGCGATGAAATCGCGTCCCTTCCGCGGCCTCGGCGCCATTTTGTTCAAGGAATTCATCATCGTCTGGCGCGACCCGATGACTTTGTTCTTCATGTTCTTCCCGCCGCTGGTCGAAATGATCGCGTTCGGTTACGCGCTCGATACCGACGTCAAGCACATGGCGCTGGTGATTTTTAACGAAGACCGCACGGTCGAGAGCCGTCAATTCATCGATCGTTTTGTTAACACCGAGACGTTTCGAGTCGTGCGCGAAGTACAAAGCATCGACGCGATGGCGAGCGCGATTCGGAAAGGCGACGCTTACGCCGGTCTGCAGATTCCGCCGAAGTTCACGATGCAGATTCGCAACGGCCAGCCGGCGCAAGTGCAGTTGCTCGTCGACGGCTCGAACTCGACCACCGCCCTACAGGCGTTGAACACGGCGATGGGCGTCACCCTCACTCAATCCGTCGAACAACTTTTGCGCGAGACCGGCCGGCGCAACGTGCCGATCGATATCCGCCCGCAGATGCTTTACAACCCGACGATGCGCAGCCCGAACTTTTACATCCCGGGGGTGATCGGGATCGTTTTGCAAATCGGCACCGTTTTTGCCACGGCCATGGCGGTCGTGCGCGAACGTGAGAAAGGGACGCACGAGACGTTGCTGGTTAGTCCGCTTAGCCGATGGGGACTCATGCTCGGCAAGCTCGTTCCTTATCTTTGCATTGGCATGATCATGGCCATGCTGCTCTTTGGTCTGATGCACTATTTGTTCGGCGTGCCGATCCACGGCAGCGTT
>DATDFJ010000007.1:0-3443 GCA_036522675.1 Chthoniobacterales bacterium
GCAAACCGGCGAGCGGAGTCAGACAGCGATAATGACGCTGAGGCCAGGGCGAAGTACTGGCGAGAAACCCGAAGCGCACGAGAAAAGCGACCAGGTGCTGCTTGTGCTCAAGGGCGAACTGGAGGGCGAAATAGGGAATGAACGGCCGCAGTTAAGCGAAGGCGATGTGATCATCGTCCCAGCTGGCGTGAAACATCGTTTCGTCAATCGCGGCGACAAGGACGCGCTTACGTTCAACGTCTATTCGCCGCCGGCGTACCCGCCGGAGACAAAAGGCTAAATCGCGCAAGATCGACAGTCGATGTGACCCAGGAAGGGGCGTTTAGAGCGCTTGCACGCTCTTGACCATTTCGTTGAACGATTGGTAAAGCTCGCGGTGCTGCGCGGCGCCACGGCGCACGACCGGTTTGAAATTTGCCAGGTCGCTCACGTTGATAATCTGGTCGACGCTTTGCACGAACGCGCTCATGGCGTCATTGGTGGCGAACTTGTGACTGAGCAAGGCGACAAAATGTTCGCGGCGGCGCGAGTCAGGGCGTCGCCTGAGCTCACGGAGAACGGGGTTGGTCTGGGCAGTTGAATCCTTGAAGTTTTCGTAAATCACAACCACGTCGTAGTTGTAGGTCTGGAGCTTGAGGAGCACGTCTTCCTCGAACAAACCGAGGTGGACCTTGTAGCCGAGGTCGATCAGCTGCGGCACGACGATCTTCTGGTACTGCTGGTGATCGATGCAGACGAGCGCGGTGTTATCGCCCAGGTCGAGAAATGCGTCGGTTTCGGGTTCCATGAGTGATTGTCGATCTAGCGAAACGCGTTTTCCGGCAAATCGAGGCGCAAACCGGAATCGAGCTCCATGTCGACGCCGCGCGATTTCTGGATCAAGTCGATGCCGCGCGCGATGCGGCCTTTCTTCGAAGCGAAAAGTCTCGCGGTTTCTTCTGTGATCAAGTCGGCTTCATACGCGGCGAGGATTGATTGATCGAACGTCATCCAGCCGAAGGGCGAGCTCGCCTCGATGATTTCGTAGAAGCTGCGGTGCTCGCCTTCGCCGAGCGCAACTGCTTCGCGCGTGCGGAGGTTGTGACCGAGAATTTCAGTGAGCAGTTGACGGCCGCCGCCGACTTTCGGGACAAGCCGTTGGCTGACGACATAACGCAGAACATCGGCGAGACGGATGCGCAGCTGTTTCTCTTCGCCGACAGAAAACATACCGAGGATACGGTTGATTGACTGACCGGCATCGACCGTGTGCAGCGTGCTCAAGACGAGGTGGCCCGTTTCCGCCGCCATCAGAGCGATCTCGACCGTGGCGCGGTCGCGCATTTCGCCGACGAGAATTACCTTTGGTGCCTGGCGCAGGGCAGCGCGAAGTCCGTTCGGGTAATTGTTGAAGTCATGGCCGAGCTCGCGCTGGTTGATTGTGGCCTTCGCTTTGGGGTGCACGTATTCAATCGGGTCTTCGAGGGTGACGATGTGGACCGGCTGCGTTTCGTTCAGTTCGTTGATCAGCGCCGCGAGCGTGGTTGTCTTGCCGCTGCCGGTCGCGCCGGTTACCAGGACTAGCCCGGTCTTCTCCTTGGCGATCTCGTGCAGGAGCGGAGGCAACTGCAATCCGGGGATGGTCGGCACATCGCCCTGCAGTTTGCGGAGCACGACCGAGAAATGTCCCTGTTGCCGGAAGATATTGACGCGGAACCGGGCTTCATCGTGGAGCGAATAACTGCAGTCGCAAGAGCCGCCGGTGAGATAATCGTAAATCAAACGGCGATTGCCCTGCATGAGGGTGAGCGCGATTTGCTCGACCTGATACGGCGTGAGCGCCTCGATCGGAGGATCGACATAAACCGGCTTGAGTTCGCCGTAGTCCTCCACTTGGAGCGCGTGACCGACAGAAAAATTCAGATCGGAGATGCCGTCGTAGGTATTCAGCATCGCCGAGAGGATTTTATCGAGATCGGGGATCCTCATACCGATTCCTCCGTGCCGTCGGCCGGCGCTTCTTTGAGAAACTGGCGGAACCGTTTTTTGTCGACCGCTTTGTCGTAGGCTTCCTCGGGCGTGATGATGGCTTTGCGCAGCAGGTCCATAATCACGTCGTCGAGCGGTTGGTTGCCTTTCTTTTTGCCAACTTGAAGCATGCCGGGGATCTGGTGCGTTTTGCCTTCGCGAATCAGGTTCGCGATGGCCATGTCGACAACGAGAATCTCGAGCGCCGCGACCCGGCCGGGTTGATCGATGCGCTTGAAAAGGTTTTGCGCGATCACGCCCTTGAGCGATTCGGCCAGCGTGGTGCGGATTTGGTTTTGCTGGTGCGTGGGAAAAACATCGATGATTCGGTCGACCGCCTTGGCCGCGTTGGAAGTGTGCAACGTCGCGAGCACGAGGTGACCAGTGGCCGCGGCAGTGAGCGCCAGCTCGATCGTCTCGAGGTCGCGCATTTCGCCGACGAGAATGATGTCGGGATCTTCGCGCAACGCGCCGCGCAGCGCAGACGCAAACGAGCGCGTGTGCACGCCGACCTCGCGATGTTGCACGAGACAATTCTGGCTGCGATGCACGAACTCGATCGGGTCCTCGACTGTGATGATGTGGTCCTGGCGGTGCAGATTTGAGTGATCAATGATTGCAGCGAGCGTCGTGTTCTTGCCTGAGCCGGTCGGACCGGTGCAAAGCACGAGTCCTTTTTTGAGCATGGCGAACTTCTTCAGCACGGCCGGCAAACCGAGCTCGTCGATCGTCAGCACGTTCGAAGGGATGAGGCGGAACACGGCCGAGATGCCGTATTTTTGCTGGAAAAAATTCGCGCGGTAGCGCGCTACGCCGGGGATTTCGTAGCCGAAATCGACGTCGGAAGTCTCCTCGAAGACCTTAATTTTTCCTTCCGGCGCGATTTCGTAGACCATCGTTTTGAGCTCGTCGTTCTTGAGCGCTGGAAAATCGACTCGGACAAGATCACCGTTGATGCGGAGCATTGGCGGGCTGTTGGTCGAAAGGTGCAGATCCGAGGCCTTCTGCTCGGTCATCAATTTGAAGAAAGCGTCGATGCGAGACATGGCGCGTTGCTGCTAGCGAGAAGCTAAATTGATGCCAGCGCGCATGTGTCAGGGCAGCCGCTGCCGGCCGGCATCGAGAGTCGAGCGGACCTGGCCGAGAAGTTTTTCGCTCGAATACGGTTTGGGGATAAAACCACGCAATCCCTGCGCGAGCATGGCGCTGATCTTCTGTTGCTCGGCAAACCCGCTGCTCAGAACCACGTTGACTTCCGGGTTGAGCACGCGCAGCTCGTCAAAGACCGCGTCGCCGTCCATCACCGGGAGGAAGAAGTCGAGAATGACAAGCCCGATTTGTTTACCCACGTTGCGATAAATTTTCAGCGCCTCGAACCCGTCGTGCGCGACGATTACTTTGTAGCCTTCCTCGGCGAGCATTTCCGCCGCGACTTC
>DATDFJ010000008.1:0-2642 GCA_036522675.1 Chthoniobacterales bacterium
CAATCCTCGCCCGCTACGACTTCTACAAACGCCGCGGAAGAATGTGAGCGCCTAGGCGAAGCGGCTTCCGATATCGGCGTTCATGGCAATAATGTTGCCGAACGACTTGCTCATCGGCAGGTCGACTCCCCGTTTTTGCAGGGCGTCTATCACAGCTTCGGTGGGAATGTTTCCAACGAGCGAATCCTGTGCGAACGGGCAACCACCGAGTCCGCCGATGGCGGAATCGAATCTGCGACAACCTGCATCGTAGGCGGCGAGGACTTTCGCGCGCGCATCCGCGGGCGTGCTGTGCAAATGGACACCAATCTCTGATTCGCGGTGATCAGTTGTCACCCCGCTTACGATCTCGCTGATCAATTCCGGACTCGCTATCCCGACAGTGTCCGCAAGCGATATTGCGTGAACGCCAAGATCGACAATGCGCTTTACAGCTTTGCTTAATTCCTGTGCGTCCCATCGGTCGCCGTACGGATTGCCAAATGCCATCGAGATGTAAACGACCATGTCGATCTTCGCGGCGTCGGCGCGGGCTTTGATCGTCTGCAACACGTTCCGGTTTTCCTCGCGCGATTGGTTTTGATTTTTGCGTAGGAAGGTTTCCGAGATTGAGCACGGATAGCCGATCGTGCTGACCGCTCCGGTGGCGATGGCGCGCTCGGCGCCTTTTTCATTCACCACGATCCCGATGATCTCGACGCCGTGCTCCTGATCTGTCGGGCAAGCTGACAGCTTCCCGCTCCCGGTGAAAAGCTGCGCGAGGACCTGCTCGCTGTCGGCCATCTGCGGCACGGCTTTGGGCGACACGAAGCTGACTGCGTCGATGTGCCGGAAACCGCCGTCGATCAGCCCGCGCAGATATTGCACCTTCAACTCGGTCGGAATCTGTCGCTTCAGTCCCTGCCACGCATCGCGCGGGCACTCGATCAGTTTGACGGCATTGCTCGGCATCGCGGAACTGTAGCCATGCCCTATGGGGCGTCGAGAGAGTGACCCGCCGCGGCGGGTGGCTACAGCGTCCAGACATCGACGCCAGGCGAATCTTCGCTAACGGTTGAATTGATGACGAAGAACGAAGTCGCCGAGGCGTTACAGGAGATCGCGACGCTGATGGAGTTGCGGGACGAAAATCCGTTCAAGGTCCGCGCCTACGCGAATGCGGCGCGTTCGATCGAGACTTTCGGCGGTAACATCCCCGATCTGCAGGATACCGAAGCGTTGGCCAAGATTCCGGGCATCGGCAAAAGCATCGCCGAAAAAGTGAGGGAACTCGTCGTTAGCGGGTCAATCAAATATCTGGAGGAACTACGTTCGCATTTTCCCGCTGCGATCCTCGAGTTGTTCGCGATCCCGGGCCTCGGCGCGAAAAAGATCAAGGCGCTTCACGAGCAACTTCACATCAGTTCGATCGAAGAGCTGCGCGCGGCGTGCGAATCCGGGAGCGTGGCGAAATTGCCCGGCTTCGGCCAAACGACGCAGGAAAAACTTTGCGAAGCGATCGAACGCCGCGCCCAACACGTCGGCTCATTTCAATTCGGCCAGATCGCCGCCGAAGCTGAAACATTAAAGAGCGAGCTCGCCGCGCACCCCGACGCGTCCCGAGTGGACGTGGCCGGGAGTTACCGCCGGCGCCGCGAAATTGTGCGCGACCTCGATCTCGTCGTGGCGACGAAAAAGCCAGACGCGATCACTCAATCTTTCGTCAAGCATCCGCTCGTCGAATCGATCATTGCCCAGGGCCCCACCAAAACTTCGGTGCGCCTGCGTTCCGGAATCCAATGCGATCTTCGCGTCGTCAGCTCGACCGAATACCCATTCGCACTCAATTATTTTACCGGAAGCAAGGAGCACAACATCGAGATGCGCAGCCGGGCGCTGCACCGCGGCTGGACCTTGAACGAATACCGGGTCGCGCCTTTGCCGCCCGATCCAAAAGCAAAAAAGAAAATTCGTGCGCAAAAAATTCCGAAGGTGCATGACGAAGCGGAGCTCTATCGCGCGCTTGGGCTTGATTTTATTCCGCCGGAGCTGCGCGAAAACGGCGGCGAGTTTGAGGCGGCGGAAAAACATTTGCTGCCGCGCCTGATCGAAGCGGAAAATCTGCGCGGCACGTTTCATTGTCATACCGTCGCGAGCGATGGTCACAATACGCTCGAAGAAATGGCGGCCGCGGCGCAGGAGCTCGGACTCGAATACCTTGGTATTGCCGAGCACAGCAAAAGCACCGTGCAAGGCCATGGGCTGACCGACGCGCAATTGCGCGAACAGGTTGCGGCGATTCGCAAGTTAAACAAAAAATTCAGTGGCTTTCGCCTGTTCGCCGGCGTCGAGTGCGACATTCTGCGCGACGGGCAACTCGATTTTCCTGACGATCTGCTGGCGGAGCTGGATTTCGCTGTCGCGTCGGTCCATTCGGTTTTTAATCTTTCTGAAGCCGACATGACTCGGCGCATCGTCAAA
Source organism: Chthoniobacterales bacterium (assembly GCA_036522675.1). Classification (GTDB taxonomy): domain Bacteria; phylum Verrucomicrobiota; class Verrucomicrobiia; order Chthoniobacterales; family UBA10450; genus AV17. Next base: position 2,461 of record DATDFJ010000008.1, read on the forward strand.
GCGATGGAGAATCCGTTCGTCACAATCCTCGGCCATCCGACCGGACGGTTGTTGTTGAAACGCGAGCCGTATCATGTCGATCTTGCCGCGGTGATCGATGCGGCGGCGCGCACCGGCACCTGGATCGAGCTCAACGCCGCGTCCAAACGGCTCGACCTCGACTGGCGTTGGTGGCCGCGCGC
>DATDFJ010000009.1:0-9624 GCA_036522675.1 Chthoniobacterales bacterium
AGCATGGGAATACCAACCGCTCGGCCCGTTTCTGGCGAAGAATTTTTGTACCAGCATTTCGCCGTGGGTAGTGACGCTCGAAGCGCTCGAGCCGTTCCGAAAACCGTTGCCAAAGCAGGACCCACAGCCGCTGCCCTACCTGAGATCGACAACTGATTTCACGTTCGACATTCAACTGGAAGCGCAGCTGCGAACCGCGAGCATGACAGAACCGCACGTGATCACGCGCACGAATTACCAAAATCTTTACTGGAGCATCTCCCAGCACCTCGCCCATCACACCATCGGCGGATGCAATCTTGAGCCGGGCGACTTGCTCGCCAGCGGCACGATCAGCGGCCCGACCGAAGAATCGCGCGGCTGCATGCTGGAATTAACCTGGCGCGGCGCGAACCCCCTCAAGCTGCCGAACGACGAAACCCGCAAATGGCTCGAGGACGGCGACACCCTCGCAATCACCGGCTGGTGCGACGGCGACGACTATCGCATCGGCTTCGGCGAAGTCATTGGGCGGATTATTGCCGCGGAGAACTGAATTAAAATTTTTTGCCTTTGTCCGTATGCGCCACAAGATGCGACCTATGAACAAACGCGCACATCGAAGGCATTCTGGTTCTACGTTGCCGCCGGTGCGCTCATTGCCGCCGGGTTTGCCGATTTTTCACTGGTCGGTTTTCATTTTCGCAAAGCGTGCGTCGTGACGGAAAATTTTATCCCGATCTATTACGCCGCGGCGATGGGCGCGGGAGCGCTTGGTTCGCTCGTTTTCGGGCGATTACTCGACACGCTGGGACAACGCGTGATTGTCGTTCTGTTTCTTGCTACGATATGTCGATCCTGGCACTCGTAGCTTTTTCGATCGCGATGCAACTGGCCGCACTACCGCTGTTCGCCATCGCAGCGAAAGCCAAAAATTAACTGCGCAGGAGTCGGCCGGTCTTTTCGATGACGATCGCAGCCGCCCGCGCCCAGATGATTTTCGACAACAACTGCCAATATGGCGCGGGCAATTCCGCGGGCAGACAAACGAATGGCGACACCGAATGTTTGGAATCCGGATCGCGGCCGATGCGCGCGTTGAGTTCACGAAAATACGGCGTGAATGCCGGGTCATCGCTGAAGAAAGCGCCGCGCCAACAGCGCTCGACAAACTTTCTCGCGGGTTCGCGAGGATAGAAATCATGAATCAGCACGACGCATGGCTTGCCGGTATGCAACAGCTGCGCCGCCAGTTTAAGCGCGCGAAAGCCTTTTGGGCCGTCGACGAGGACGGCATCCCCGGATTGAAGTTGCTTTGGCAAAATTTCGCGCGAGTCGCCGAACCGAAGATCGACATTTGCGTACGATTTGAGCCGCGACTCGGCGACCGCGGCGTGCGCGCGGTCGCGGTCCAATTCCACGCTGACGATCCGTGCGTCCGGGAAACAGCGCGCCAGCATGAGCGTGCTGCCGCCGCGCATCCGGCCCGACTCCAAAATCTGCCGCGGTGCAAACGGTCGGGCGGCGAGATAAAAGAAAAACATGCCGCGCGGTCCGATGCCCCCCGGATCAGTGCCACGGCGCCAATCGGCGATGGCTGCGCAGAACTCCGGCATCAATTCTCTGGCGCGCGCCGCCAGCGCTGCGATCGTCAGTGGCGTTTCGTCCGCCGGATCGCGCATCGCGCAATGAAAGCCGTCTCATCGGCGTAAGCAATCGCAACAATGCCGCAGGGCGGCATCTTCGCATAACAAGTGCTTTGATTGATAGAGACCATGATAGAGGAAACTGCGAGCGATAAACCACGGAGCAAACCCCACATTCTCCACGTAGAAGACGATCCAGATGTGCGCCTGCTGATCGCCGCCTCCTTGCAAGCATTTGGATACATCGTCGTGACTGCGGGAACAATTGCCGAGGCGATGCAACTCGCGGAGGCCCTGCGCTTCGACTTGTGCATTCTCGACGTTCGGCTGCCGGATGGGAGCGGAATCGATTTGTGCTGCCGGTTGCGCGACTTGCAACCAAACGCGCCAATTCTCTATTACTCAGCCTACGCCAGCGACTCGGAGCAAAAGGAGGCGCTTTCGGTCTGCGGCGACGCCTACCTAAAAAAGCCGGTCTCGTTGGAATATTTGGAGCAAACGATCGCGCGTCTGCTCGGTAAGCATCAGTCATAACCGCGGCTCGATTGCGCGCGACCCGACTTTGTGCGATTCGTCCCGCCACTCGGCTCGTCTGCTGCATCATGCTCCGTTGTTTTTTGCGTATCGGTTTCAATGATCCGCACAACGGCGCTTCTCCTCGGTAACTGCTCATGAAGAAAACCACTCCAACTCTCGCGCGCCGGGGAAACGGCGCGCAACTCAACGGCGATACCGTTAATACCAAACAACTGCTGACAGCGTTGAAGTCATTCAAGCGCGGCGATTTCTCTGCGCGCTTGCCGGAGGACTGGACCGGCGTGGCCGGCAAGATTGCCGACACGTTTAACGACGTTATCGCGACGAATCAGCGGATGACGCGTGAACTCGAGCGAATCGCGCGTGTCGTCGGCAAAGAAGGGCGGATCAGCCAGCGCGCCGTCCTTGGCGACGTCTCCGATTCGTGGGCCGATGCCATCGGCTCGGTCAATGATTTGATCGGCGATTTGGTTCAGCCGACGAGCGAAATGGCGCGCGTGATCGGGGCGGTCGCGAAAGGCGATTTGTCGCAAACGATGGCGACCGAAATCGAAGGTCGGCCGGTCGAAGGAGAATTTTTGCGCACGGCCAAGGTGGTGAACACAATGGTCGATCAGCTCGGCGCATTCGCATCGGAAGTGACGCGCGTGGCGCGCGAAGTCGGCACCGAAGGAAAGCTCGCCGGCCAGGCGAAAGTCAAAGGCGTGGCCGGCACATGGAAAGATCTGACCGAGAACGTCAACCTGATGGCGGGCAATCTCACGGCGCAGGTGCGCAACATCGCGACCGTGACGACCGCGGTCGCAAACGGTGACCTGACCAAGAAAATCACTGTCGATGTTAAGGGCGAGTTCCTCGAGCTGAAGGACACAGTCAACGTCATGGTCGATCAGCTGCGCTCGTTTGCCTCGGAAGTGACGCGTGTCGCGCGCGAAGTGGGTTCGGAAGGAATCCTCGGTGGACAAGCACGCGTGGAAGGCGTTTCCGGGACCTGGAAAGACCTGACCGATTCCGTCAACTTCATGGCGCGCAATCTCACCGGACAAGTACGCAACATCGCCGCGGTCACGACGGCGGTCGCACGCGGTGATCTGTCGAAAAAAATTACCGTCGATGTGAAGGGGGAAATTCTCGAACTGAAAAACACCATCAACACGATGGTCGATCAGCTCAGCTCGTTCGCGTCGGAAGTGACGCGCGTGGCGCGCGAGGTGGGCACGGAAGGAAAATTGGGCGGTCAGGCCGATGTGAAAGGTGTCGCGGGCACTTGGAAGGACTTGACCGACAGCGTGAATTCGATGGCCGGTAACCTGACTGCGCAGGTCCGAAACATCGCTGATGTGACGACGGCGGTGGCGACAGGCGACTTGTCGAAGAAGATCACGGTCGATGTTCGCGGTGAGATTTTGGAGTTGAAGGACACGATCAACACGATGGTCGATCAACTTCGATCGTTCGCGTCGGAAGTGACGCGCGTGGCGCGCGAGGTCGGCAGCGAAGGAAAACTAGGCGGGCAGGCCGATGTGAAAGGCGTGGCCGGGACGTGGAAGGATTTGACCGACAACGTCAACATGATGGCGGGCAATCTGACCGCGCAGGTGCGTAACATTGCCGAGGTCACCACGGCGATCGCGAACGGCGATCTCTCGCGCAAAATCACGGTCGATGTGCAGGGTGAAATCCTCGAGATGAAAAACACGATCAACACCCTGGTTGATCGGCTGAGTTCGTTTGCCTCGGAAGTAACGCGCGTGGCGCGCGAGGTGGGTTCGGAAGGAATCCTCGGCGGGCAGGCAGCGGTGCGCGGCGTTTCGGGCACATGGAAAGACCTGACCGATTCGGTGAACTTCATGGCCGGCAACCTCACCGCGCAAGTGCGCAACATTGCGCTCGTCACGACTGCGGTCGCAAACGGCGACTTGTCAAAGAAGATCACCGTCGATGTGAAAGGCGAAATCGCCGAACTGAAGAACACCGTGAACACGATGGTCGACCAACTAAGCTCGTTCGCGTCGGAGGTGACACGCGTGGCGCGGGAGGTGGGCTCGGACGGAATTCTTGGCGGTCAGGCCGAAGTCGAGGGCGTGGCCGGCACGTGGAAGGACTTGACCGATTCGGTGAATTCGATGGCCGGCAATCTGACTGGCCAAGTGCGCAACATCGCCGACGTAACGACGGCGGTCGCGCGCGGTGACCTGTCGAAGAAGATTACCGTCGATGTCAAAGGTGAAATCCTCGAGCTGAAGAACACGATCAACACCATGGTCGATCAGCTGAGCTCATTCGCGGCGGAAGTGACGAGAGTGGCTCGTGAAGTGGGCACCGAAGGAAAACTCGGCGGCCAGGCCGACGTGCGCGGTGTCGCCGGCACGTGGAAAGATCTAACTGACAGCGTGAATTTCATGGCCGGTAACCTGACCGGTCAGGTCCGCAATATTGCCGACGTGACGACGGCGGTCGCGAACGGCGATCTCTCCCGAAAAATTACGGTCGACGTAAAAGGTGAAATTCTTGAGCTAAAAAACACGATCAACACGATGGTTGATCAGCTCAGTTCGTTCGCGGCCGAAGTAACACGCGTCGCGCGCGAGGTCGGCACCGAAGGTCGGCTAGGTGGTCAGGCGGATGTGCATGGCGTGGCCGGAACTTGGAAGGATTTGACCGACAGCGTGAATTCGATGGCCGGTAACCTGACCGCGCAGGTCCGTAATATCGCCGAGGTCACGACCGCCGTCGCGAACGGCGATTTGTCGAAAAAAATCACGGTCGATGTTCGCGGCGAAATTTTGCAGCTCAAGGACACGATCAACACGATGGTGGACCAGCTGCGCTCCTTCGCCTCGGAAGTGACACGCGTTGCACGCGAGGTCGGCAGCGAAGGAAAACTCGGCGGGCAAGCGGAAGTGGAAGGCGTCGCCGGGACTTGGAAAGATTTGACCGATAGCGTGAATTCGATGGCCGGCAACCTGACCGGCCAGGTGCGCAACATTGCCGATGTGACCACAGCCGTCGCGCGCGGCGACCTGTCGAAAAAAATCACGGTCGACGTCAAGGGCGAAATTTTGGAACTGAAAAACACCGTCAATACAATGGTCGACCAGCTCAATTCTTTCGCCTCGGAGGTGACGCGCGTGGCGCGCGAGGTCGGCACGGAAGGAAAACTCGGCGGTCAGGCGATGGTCCAGGGTGTGGCCGGCACCTGGAAGGATTTGACCGACAGCGTGAACTTCATGGCCGGCAACCTGACCAACCAGGTGCGCGGTATCGCAAAAGTTGTTACGGCCGTCGCCAACGGTGACTTGAAACAGAAGCTGCTCGTGGAAGCGAAAGGCGAAATCGCGGAGCTCGCCGATACGATCAATAGCATGACGCTGACGCTGGCGACGTTCGCCGAGCAAGTGACGACGGTGGCGCGTGAGGTGGGCGTGGAAGGAAAACTTGGCGGCCAAGCCAACGTGCCCGGCGCGGCCGGAACGTGGCGCGATCTCACCGATAACGTGAATCAGTTGGCCGCAAACCTGACGACGCAGCTTCGCGCGATCGCGGACGTCGCGACGGCGGTGACGAAAGGCGATCTGACTCGTTCGATCCAAGTCGCCGCGCAGGGTGAAGTGGCCTTCGTCAAGGACAACATCAACGAGATGATCCGCAATTTGAAGGAGACCACTCTGCGCAACGAAGAACAGAACTGGCTCAAAACCAACATGGCGAAATTCTCGCGCATGTTACAAGGACAACGCGACCTGCTGACGGTATCTAAACTGATCTTGTCGGAGCTCGCGCCGGTGGTCTCGGCGCAACACGGCGCCTTTTACATCATGAACAATTCCGACGATCCGGAGCTCAAGCTTTTGGCCAGTTATGCCGAACCCGGTGGCAACGACATCAAGAAGCGCTTCAGGTTAGGGGAGAGTCTGGTTGGCCAGGCGGCATTAGAGAAACATCGCATTCTGCTCGCAGAAGTGCCGAGCGATTATGTCAAAGTCAGCTCCGGTCTGGGTGAATCGCGTCCGATGAACATCGTGGTGCTGCCGATTTTGTTCGAAGGCGCGGTCAAAGCGGTGATGGAGCTTTCGTCGCTGGAACGTTTCAGCCCGACCCACCAGGCTTTTCTGGATCAGTTGGCCGAAAGCATCGGCATCGTGCTGCATACAATCGAGGCCAATACACGCACTGAAGGTTTGCTCGAACAATCCCAGTCCCTCGCGTCGGAGTTGCAGAAGACGAACCAGGAACTTCAGGAAAAGGCGCGCTCGAATTTGGCCAAAGACCAGTTTCTGGCCATGCTCAGCCACGAGCTGCGCACCCCGCTTACCCCGGTGCTCGCCTCGGCGCTGGCGCTGGAGAGCGAGAAGACATCCCCGGATGATATGCAGGAGTCGCTGCAAATCATTCGTCGCAATGTCGAACTCGAGGCGCGACTGATCGACGATTTGCTCGATCTCACGCGCATCAGCAAAGGCAAGGTGCAACTCAACTTCGAAGTGGTGGACGCGCATACTTTGCTGCGAAACGCGGTTGAGATTTGTCACGCCGATATCGAGCAAAAACATCTCGCCCTTCGCCTCGACCTCGACGCGAAAAAAGTCCATCTCCGTGCCGATCCCGCCCGGATGCAGCAGATCTTTTGGAACCTGATTAAGAACGCGGTCAAGTTCACGCCGAAGGACGGTGAGATTTCGATCACGACGAGTAACGATTCCGGCGACCACCTGTGCGTCGAAGTTGCCGACAACGGCGTCGGCATTGAAGCCGACGCATTGCCAAAAATATTCGACGCGTTTGAGCAGGGCAGTCGAACAAAGCTTGGCGGACTCGGACTCGGCTTGGCCATCAGCAAAACGCTGGTCGAAGCGCACAAGGGCTCAATCACTGCTGAAAGCGCCGGGCGGGATCAAGGCGCGAAATTTACGCTTTGCTTTGCCACTTGCGAAAAGACCGATGCGGATGTCTTGCCCGCCGTCGCACCCAAGACCGCGCAACGCCAGGCTATGCGGATTTTGCTGGTCGAAGATCACGAAGACACTAACCGATCGCTTACGCGTTTGCTTCAGCTGCGCGGCTACCACGTCCAGTCGGCTTCGAATGTTCAATCGGCGATCGAAATGAGCCGGAATGGGGATTTCGACGTTCTGATCAGCGATCTTGGTTTGCCCGATGGCAGCGGGATCGATTTGATCCACGCGCTGCGATCCAACCGACCGGTTCTTGGTATTGCCCTCACCGGCTTCGGAATGGAAGACGACATTCGTAAGAGCCGCGATGCCGGCTTCAAGCATCACTTGGTCAAACCAATCGATCTGAACATGCTCGATTCGTTTCTTCAGGAAAACGCTGCTTCGTTGCCGGCGACCTAGCTCCCGCTGAAAGCTTTCGCGGTTTGATCACCGCGCCTTGTGCTATCTTCGTCCGGCCATCAGACCGGGCCTGTAGCTCAGCGGTTAGAGCAGGGGACTCATAATCCCTTGGTCCCAGGTTCGAATCCTGGCGGGCCCAGCCCCGAAAGCTTTCGGGGCTGCTATTTTATTTTTCGATTTTGGTTTCTCGATTTGTCATTGTCGATCTTGTGCGACGACTTGCGCGGGGTGCGCTTACGGTCATTGAACTTCTCCTCTTGAGCGCGCTCATTCTGGCGGCGCGGTGCGCGAACTACCAGGAGGTGTTCGTCGCGGGGAATGTTTATTTCACGGATGCCGATTGTTACGCGCGGATGACGCGGGCGCGAATGTGCGCCGAACATCCGGGGCTGATCGTGCGGCACCATGATTTCGAGAATTTTCCACAAGGCATAACGCCGCACACGACAGCTCCGCTGGATTATCTCATCGTCGCGTTGTCGATCTTGCTTCGGCCTGCGACCGCGCATGCGCTCGATTTCGCCGGCGCGCTCGTGTCGCCGGTGCTGGCGCTGTTTGGCGGCTGGTTTTTATGGTGGTGGTCGCGACGCATCCACCTGCCGTATCGGTGGGTGTTGCTTTTGCTTTATGCGATCAGCCCGGTGCTCGTGCATGCGACCAAGCTCGGCCGGCCCGATCACCAATCGCTGGCGGTTGTCCTCGTCATCGTCGCGATTTGCGCAGAATGGGTTCTGTCTTTCGAACGCGCCCCCAAATGGAGTGTTGTCAGCGGCGGCGCCTGGGCCGTCGCCTTCTGGGTCTCACTTTATGAACCGCTCGTTTTGTTCGTGCTCGTCATGGCTTGCACGCTTTTGCAGGATCGACAATCACTTTGGGCGAAGCATCGGCGGCCCGGCTGGGTTGCGTTCGTGACACTCCTGGCCGTCGCATTGTTGGTCGAGCGACGCTTGCCGCGACTGACTCCCTTTTATTCAGGCCCGGTGTTTCGAAATTGGTCGCGCACGGTGACGGAGCTGGTCGCGGTGTCGCCGATCCATCCGATCTGGTTTCAATGGGTGGGCTGGTCGTTGATCGCAGCGCCGGTGCTCATCTGGCTTTCGTTTCGCCGCAAAACATCGCTGCGATTTTTTGTCGGCGTGTTGCTCGTAGTCACGTATCTGCTGACTAGTTGGCAGGCACGCTGGGGTTATTTTTTTGCGGCAGTCTTTGCGCTCGCGCTGCCGGCATTGCTCGAGCCTTTCAAGTCGCGCGCTCTTGTCTGGCCGATTTTTATTGTCTCGCTGTTTCCAGTTCTGCGCGACTGGGATAGACGGCTGTGGCCTGGCGAAGCGGAATACATCGATCGGATTGAGAAACGGAGCGAATCGGTGCAGTTGCGTGAGTTCGCGCTCGATCTGCAATCGACCGAGCAGCGCGCGTTTCTCGCCCAATGGTGGCTTTCGCCAGAGATCGCCTACTGGTCGGGCCAACCCGGCGTGGCGGGCAGTTCGCATGAAAGTCTGCCTGGAATTGCGGAGAGCGCGCGTTTTTTTGTGAGCCAGGATTGGGAAACAGCACGGCAAGTGCTGCAAAATCACTCCGTGACGTGGCTCATCGTTTATGATCCCGAGCGTGCCGCGCAAAATGCCGCCGCCATCCTGGGATCGCCCGCACCGCACACGCCGGTTTGCATGATTCTGGATCGAACACCGTCGCGGGCGCCGTCCTTTCTCAGTTTCTCAGCGCAAACCGGCGCGGCGAAATTATATCGAGTGGTGAGTAACCGGTGAACAGCAGTGAATAGCGAAGGATTTTCCGTGAATTTCTTTGAGATTGCGTTGACAGAAATGAGCCCCATCACAATAATAGCGCGTGTTGAAAAAATTCATGCCGCAAAAGCCGATCGGCGAAACTTCCTTGCCCACACCGGCGGATGATCAGAATCGATTCGGATACGGCGAACCACCAAAACCTTCAGCATCACCAGCACCACCACCATCAACCGATTACAAAAAACATATGGCAGAACATTCTGGCAAAGACGTCCTCTCGAGCGATGTCGAAATCAAAGGCTCGATCAAATTCCAAAAGGAGCTGCTCATCGACGGCAAAGTCGAAGGCGAAAT
>DATDFJ010000010.1:0-6225 GCA_036522675.1 Chthoniobacterales bacterium
GAGTTCTTCTTGATCGACAATCTGACCGATCGCGGCTTTGACGAGTGACGGGCCGGCCAGATACAAACCGCTGCCCTGCGTCATCAGGATTTTGTCGCACAACACCGGCAGATAGGCGCCGCCGGCGACACAGTTGCCCATAATGGCGGCGAACTGGGGAACACCTGCGGCCGAGATGACGGAGTTATTGCGAAAGATGCGGCCGAAATCGTCTTCATCGGGAAAAATTTCATCCTGCATGGGCAGGAAAACGCCGGCCGAATCGACCAGATAGATGATGGGTAGCGAGGATTCGAAAGCGATTCGCTGCGCGCGCAGAACTTTTTTCGTCGTCGCCGGGAAGAACGCGCCCGCTTTTACGCTCGCATCGTTTGCGATCACCATGCAGGGGACGCCAACCACGTTGCCGATGCCGGCGATGCAACCGGCGGCGGGAACATTTCCCCACTGCGGGTACATTTTATACGCGGCCCACAGGCCGATCTCGAAAAAATCACTGTCCTTATCGAGGAGCTGGCTGATGCGCTCGCGTGCTGGCAAGCGGCCGAGCTTGCGCTGGCGTTCTAGACCGGCCGGGCCACCACCTTCGCGCAGGACCTCTTCTTCCCTGCCGAGGCTAGTGGAAAAATCGCGCAGCGATGCAGCAGCGGCTGTGGAGGAGCGGGCCATAGGCGCGAAGCACGCTTAATCTGCGACTAAATGTAGCGCAAGCCTCCGGCTTTCGATTTGCGATGACCGCAAGCGAAACGCTTGCGCCACGTGGCTCTTAATAGACGTCCATGTCGTCCGAGCGATAACCGGAATCGCCACGAATCGAGCGCAGCCGGGCGCGACTGGCGCGCTCCGATTCGGGACGATTAATCCGTTCCAAGGCAGCTTTGACCACGAGGGGCACAGCCGCCAGCGCGCCAATAGACACAAGCGTAATCGCGGCGGCGTTGCGCACCGGCCGCTTGAACTTATCCGCCATCAACATTCCAATTCCCAGACCAAATGCGGTCCGGGTGAGCGTGAGCAAACTGTCCAGCGGCAGTTGCTCCGGGCTTTTTGGAATGGATAAGGGGAGATTCATCGCCTACGTTATACGTCGCGTTTAACAAAAAGAAACGGCAAAATCGTCGCGTAGCTTGGATCGTTCCACACGCGGTGATTTTTCGTTATCGACATGGCCAATCCGATCTACGCGCTCATTCTCGCCGGCGGGAGTGGCGAACGTTTCTGGCCGTTAAGCCGCCGCGCGCGCCCGAAACAGTTGCTTCGGCTGGTCTCCAAACGGGCGTTGCTCGAGGAGACGGTAGCCAGATTAGAAGGGCTCGTCGCGCCTGAACGCATTCTTATCCTGACGAATACCGAACAGGAAGCAGCCGTGCAGAAATTGCTGAGCGGCGTTCCGAAGGAAAACATTCTGGCCGAACCGGCCAAGCGCGACACCGCGGCGGCGGTCGCGCTGGGCGCCGGTTGGGTCGCAGCTCGCGATCATGCCGCGACCATGCTGGTGTTGCCGGCCGACCACGTGATTTCAAATCGCGAGGCGTTCCAGGAAAGCCTGAGACTGGCCGCGCAAACCGCCGAGGAAACCGGCGAGTTGGTGGTGATCGGCGTCAAACCGACGTGGGCCTGCCCGGGATACGGCTACATCGAGCACGGCGAGCCGGTTCCTTTGCGCAGCGGCGCCGGGAAAGGCGCGATCCACCGCGTCGTGCGATTTCGCGAGAAACCAAATGTCGATCTTGCCGAGGCGTTCCTGCGCAGCGGCAACTTTCGCTGGAACGCCGGCATGTTCGTCTGGTCGGTGCCGACTTTGCTGAGCGAGTTCAACCGGCACGCGCCCGAGCTGGCCGATTTCATTTCGCAACTGCGCGCCCCGGGAGAATTCGACAAGGCTTTGCGGGAGCGCTTTACGAAATTGCCGCGCATCTCGTTCGACTACGCGATCATGGAAAAAGCCGATCGCGTGCTGGTGGTGGAAGCGAGCTTCGACTGGGACGACATCGGCAGTTGGCGAGCGGTCGCGAATTATTTCAAGAAAGACGAGCGTGGAAACTCGGCTAACTGCGCGGTCACCGCGCTTGATTCGACCAACAACATCGTCTTCGACCAGGGCGGCACCACCATCGCGCTGCTCGGAGTGCACAATCTGATCGTGGTGCGAACGGCTGATGCGGTGCTGATCTGTCATCGTCACCAGGCCGAGCGGATCAAGGAATTGGTCGGGAAACTTCCGCCGGAATTACAATGAGCGGCGCGGTGCTCAAACCGATCCTGGCAATTGATTTCGGTCGCGTGCGCATCGGTCTGGCGATTTCAGATGAGTTGCAATTGCTGGCCCATCCTCTTGAAACAATCGCGGCGAGCAAAGAAGCGGTGTCGCGCATTGCCGTCATCGTGCGCGAGCGCAAGATCGACAAAGTCATCGTCGGGATCCCGCGGCGGATGAGCGGCGAGATCGGGGCGGCGGCCACGGAAGCGCTCACGTTTGTGGAGAGACTTCGCGCCGTTCTGCCGTGTGAAGTTATCACTTGGGATGAACGGCTGAGTACCGTGGCCGCCAATCGCGCGCTGCAACAAGCCGGTAAAAAAACGCGCGCCACTCGGCCTTATGTCGATCAAGTCGCCGCCCAACTGATTCTGCAGGGCTATCTCGACCGCCAGAGCGCGACGCCCGCGCAACAAGTTTCCCGCTGAAGCAGAATGGCGCAGCGGCTGAAACTGATTGTCGCCTACGACGGCAGCCAGTTTGAAGGCTGGCAAAGCCAGACTCACCGCAACACGGTCCAGGACTGTTTCGAGCGAGCTTTCCACAGGATCGCCGGCGAGCGCCTGCGCGTTCATGGCGCCGGACGAACCGATGCGGGCGTTCACGCGCTCGGCCAATGCGCACATGTCGATCTTCCGGGGAACAAGTTGTCGGCTGATCGCTGGTTGACGGCGCTCAATGCACTGCTGCCGCCGGCGGTTCGCGTGCTGCGTTGCTCTTTTGTCCCGGAGAGTTTTCATGCGCGTCTTTCCGCGAAAGGAAAAGTTTACCGTTACCGGCTCTGGTCGGCTCCCGTTTTGCCCCCGTTTGAATACGGCCGGGCGTGGCATCTTACTTCGCCCCTGAACATCGCCACGCTGCAAGCCGGGGTGCAACTGTTTGTCGGCACCCACGACTTTGCCGCTTTTGCCGCCAATCGCGACAAGCCGGAGGCTAACACGCGGCGCACGATCAACTCGGTGCGCGTGCAGCGGCGGGAGGCATGCCTAACGATTGAGTTCGATGGCGACGGCTTTCTATATAGAATGGTGCGGCTCATGGTCGGCGCACTCGTGCAGTGTGCGCTCGGCAAAACGTCGCTCGACGAGATTCGAAAACGGCTGATCTCACCCACGGCAACTGGCCCGCGTCATGTCGCCCCGGCGGAAGGATTATTTCTTCTGCGTGTTCGGTACTGAGATTGCTCTACGGACTTTGCTGACTCGAGAGAGCCAGTCGGAGGTTTGGATCGGTAGAACACCTGCATTTTTTGTAAACTACATGGGCCAATCCGAACCGCCGCAGGAGAGCGCGATTCAACCAAGGCAAGCGGGTCTGTTCCGTCGATCCGCGGCCTGGCTGTTTAGCCAGCAGCATTTTCATTTCAAGCTGCTCTCGGGCACGGCCGCCGGCGTGAGCGTAATCGTTTTGCTGGCCGGCATTTTCCTCTACGTCACGGTGCGTAATCACCAGCAGGAGATGCTGCGGGCGCACACGATCGAAGTCATTCGGGTAAGCAGCCTAATCGAAAACGACATCGCCGCGCTGGAGACTGGCCATCGCGGTCTGCTCCTCACGAGCAAGCTCGATTACGTGACCTCGTTCAACCGGCGCCAGGAAACAATCAGAAAGAATATCGATCACCTGACCGCCCTCATATTGAATAACCCGAAACAACGCAAACGCGTGATGAAGGTCCAAGAGGTCGTTCAAAACTGGATCGACACGATAGCGCAGCGCGACATTCGCATTCATGAGCAGGGCGCTGCGGATCCAGCGGCCCAGGCCGGAACGGTCAACCTGGGCAATGCGCTGCTCGACCAGGCGCGTTCGATCCTCCAGTCGCTCCAGGATGAAGAGCAGATTGTGCTCAATCAACGGATGCTGGAGCAGGAATGGGCCACGCAATCGAGTCAGATGCTCGATTTCCTGCCCAAGCTCGAGCGATCCGTCTTGGAGATGCAAAAGGAGAAACGCGGCTATCTTCTCACCGGCGAACAGCATTTTGTCGAGGCTTATCAGCGGGCCGTTACTGATTTCTATACGTACAACGGCTATCTCTCGATCCTGGTCGCCAATTCGCCAGGACAGGCTGAGCTGTTGGCCGAAGTGCGCGCCAATATCGAGCGCTGGATCAAAACTTGCGCCACGCCGGAAATGGATGCGAAACGCGATGGGAAAGATGCAAGCGCCTTGGGCCTGAACGAAACCGGGGAAAATTTGATGTCCGACACGCGCCAAAGGCTCGGCAATCTGCAGCAAAGCGAATTGACCCGCTACGAGACTCGCACCGCCATCGCCCGCCGCGATCGTCTCGTCAAAACTACAGTGCTTGGTTGCCTGGCCTTACTGGCGGTTGCGCTGTTGGTCGTCTCGAATAGTTACAGTTTTGCTCTGGTTCGGCGGCAACTGGCCAAGCTCGAGGGCGTCGAAACACGCATTCGTTCGATCATCGAAAACATTCTCGATGGCATGATGACGTTGGATGAGGAAGGCGTGATTTGCTCCCTCAATCCCGCCGCGGAGAAAATGTTCGGCTACAAGGAAGGAGAAATGGCGGGCTACAAGTTCACCAAACTCATTCCGAAATTTTACGGCAACGAACCCGACGCCAAGCCCGTGCCGTGCGCATGGGAACAAATGGCGAGGCGCACCGGCAGCACGACGCTCGCTCTCGGTCGCACGCGCAAGCTCGTCACTTTCCCGCTCGAGATTTCGCTCAGCCAGATGCAAGTCGACGACAAGAAACTTTATGTCGCGATGATGCGCGACGTGACTGAGCGGCGCCGTTTTGAAAAGGAGATCGCGGCGGAGAAGGAAAGCCTGGCCGTGACGCTGCGTTCCATCGGTGACGGCGTCATCACGACCGATGTGCAGGGTCGCATCATCATTCTAAATAATGAAGCGGAGCGGTTGACCGGCTGGACGTCGCAGGAGGCAATCGGCCAGCCCATCAAGACCGTGTTCAACGTCGTTGTCGATCTTGCCGCGCAGGCGCGCGTTCCGCGCAGCGCCTTTCGCAATGAGTTGCAGTCGATCCTGAGTTTGCCGGAAAGCGCGACCCTCACCGCGCGCGACGGCACTGAGCGCATCCTCGAGCAAAGTGCGTCGCCAATTCGCGACAAGCAAAACGAGATCGCGGGTGTCGTGCTCGTGTTTCGCGACATTACTCAGCGCCAGCGGGACGAGGCCGAGCGGCGCAAAGCCGAGACACTCGAGCAACTCGGCTTGCTCGCCGGCGGCATCGCGCACGACTTCAACAATCTGCTCACCGCGATTATTGGTAATATTTCCCTCGCCTCGCTGTTGCTTCCGCCAGATGCCGAAATGGCCAGCCGTTTGGTTGACGCCAAGAACGCGTCGCTGCGCGCGCGCGATTTGGCTCAGCAACTTCTCACCTTTGCCCGTGGCGGCGCGCCGATTAAAAAGACGACTTCAATCGGCAAACTGATTCAGGATACGGTCAGCTTTTCATTGCGCGGCAGCCATAGCAGGAGCGAATTCCAATTTGGCGCCGATCTCTGGCCGGCCGAGATCGATCCCGGGCAAATCAGTCAGGTGATCGCGAACCTGGTCGTGAACGCCGACCAGGCGATGCCGAACGGCGGAACATTGCGCGTCAGCTGCGACAACTTTCGCTACACAGCCACGACCACACCCGACGTGCCGGACCTTACTCCGGGCGATTACATTCGCATCCGCGTGCGCGATGAAGGCGTCGGCATACCAGAGCAATATCTCAAACGCATCTTCGATCCCTATTTCACGACCAAACCTAAAGGCAACGGCCTCGGTCTCGCCACCGCCTACTCGATCATCAAGAATCATAACGGTCTGGTGACTGTGGAATCTGAAGTCCATCTCGGCTCGACTTTCACCGTCTATTTGCCGGCCGCGCTCCAGGAAGAACTGCCGGCCGAAGTGCCAGGCGTCATTGTGCAGCCGGTTACCGGCACCGGGCGCGTCCTCGTCGTCGATGACGAAGAAGC
>DATDFJ010000011.1:0-2799 GCA_036522675.1 Chthoniobacterales bacterium
GATTCTTGGAAAAGCGAATCTCGGTGAATGGGCGAACTTCCGCGGCTTCGACAACGTCTATCCGCTCGCGGTCGGCTGGAGCGCGCGCGGCGGCAATACCATCAACGCTTATGATCTGAGCTACACTTCGTGGGGCTCGAGTTCCGGGTCGGCCAACGGCGCAGCCGCAAACCTGTGCGCGGCGGCGGTTGGCACCGAGACCGACGGCTCAATCACCGGACCGTCCGCGGTTGAGAGCATCGTTGGCTTGAAGCCGACGCGCGGTCTTGTTTCGCAAGACGGAATCATTCCGATATCGCACGAGCAAGACACGGCCGGACCGATGGGCCGTACCGTGACCGACGTTGCAATCCTGCTCACCGCTTTGCAATCGCCGTTTAACGACGTGATCGGACAGCAACTCCCCAGCGATTACACCAAGTTCCTCAAACGCGGCGCGCTCAATGGCGCGCGCATCGGACGCGACGTCCGCTTTTTCGATTACAGCTATTACGGCAGCGGGATTCCGGGCGACGCGGAGACGGTGAAGTTCGCCAATCAAGCGCTCGAGGTGATGCAAAGCCTCGGCGCCACGATCATTGATACCGACACCGGTGACGTGTTCGCTTACACCGACGACGAATTCACGGCGTTGCTCTACGAATTCAAGGCGCAAATCGCAGAGTATCTCGCCACGCTCACACACACCGATATGCGCACGCTGGCTGACTTGATTGCGTTCAATAACGCGCACTGCGAGCAAGAGTTGGTTTATTACGGTCAGGAGATATTCGAGCTGGCGGAAGAGACGAGCGGTTACCCGAAGAATCCGATTTATGTGGCTGCGCGAACACACGCCACCGACACAGCGCGCGCTGGAATCAACGACGCAATCGCCGCGGATGATCTCGATGCCATCGTTGCGCCGCACCTCACGAATTCGACCGGGCCGGCCGTCTCCGGTTACCCGAACCTCTCTCTTCCGGTCGGCATTCGCGATTCCGGCCGTCCCGCGGGAATGCTCATGTACAGCACGTTTCTGCGTGAACCGAAGTTGCTCGCGCTCGCCTACGATTTGGAACAGGAACTAAACGGACGGCAACAGCCGCAATTTGTGGGTCACGTCATCCCCGTGCCGAATGCCGGGCTTTGCACCGAGCCGTCGCCTGGCGGCAAAGCGCACCTACCACACGGCCGGATCTTTTAACGTTGCGAGGGTCGTCGCTTTGAGCACTCCGCTCGGCGAAGAGTTCAGGCGGGGAGCAACGTGATGTGCACAATCTCCGCCGGCGCATTGATCCGCAGCGGGTACCAGTTACCGACGCCGTTCGACACGATGAGCTTGCTGGCGCCTTTCTCGTACAAACCCGACCAGTAATGAAACATCGCCGGCCCAAACCCGACCTGTTCGTTCAACATCAGTTGCCCGCCGTGCGTGTGCCCTGACAGCGTCAGCGGCACGTCCGCTTCCGCCGCGGCATCAAACGCATGCGGATGGTGCGCGAGCAAAATAGCGAACATGTCGTCGTGGCGTTGTTGCAACAAGCTGCGAACCGCAGCGCGAATCGCGGCGTCACGGTTCGCGCCATGCGCACGCGTCCAGCTTAATCCAAGCACTTGAACCGGTGTGCCGCGCACGATCACGGTGGCTGATTCATCCAGCAGGAACGGAATCCCCGATGCTTTCACACGCCGCTCGAACTCGGGGGCGTTATCGATTAAGTCATGGTTGCCTTCGATCAAAAATAAGCCGAAACGCGCCCGCATCTGACGCGCGAGCTCGAGGCCGTGGTCAAGATCGACAAGTGAATCGTTGATCAAATCGCCGGTGAGCAGAATCAGATCGGTCTCGAGTGCATTCACAGTCGCAACCATTTTCTCCAGCACGCGGCCCGACGTGAATCGCCCCACGTGCATGTCGCTCACCTGCGCAATCGTCACGCCGTCGAGCGCTTTCGGCAGATTTGGTATCGCGATTTCGAACCTGCGGACACGAAAACGATCGAGCTGGCGCAGCGCGATTCCGGTAAGCGTGAGGGTAAAAAGCGGCGGCGCGGCCGCGACAGCGAAGCCGAGAAATTCGCGCCGCGTCCATGATTGTCGATCTGGTAATGAGGCTGCGTCGGCTGGCTTCCGCGTCGACTTCGCTGCGAGCTTTGCACTGAGTGCGACCGGCAAAGCGCAAAGGCCAATCGCCGCAAAGGCGCCGAGCCCGACGAAGTGCCAGATGAATGATGCTGTCACCGCCCATTTCGGCAACAACCGCGTCGTATCGGTTTGCATGAGTCGCGATATAACCAGCCAGAGCAGGCAGAGAATTTGCGCGCCCATGAAAATGCCCAGCATAGCGCGCGCTATTCCACTGTCGGTCTGGCGCGCCAGTATCCACCACCATAGCGCATCCAGCACGAGCATCGACCCGACGATGGTGAAGACAAAACTCACAACCCGGAAACAACGTCCAACGCCGAACGCCCAACGTCCAATATCCAATACAGCAGCCAGTCCGAATTCGACATTCGGTGTTGAAACTCCTTCGCTTCCCTCGCTCAGTCGCTGCTTACCCTCGCAGCTTTGCCTTCCATGTCGCTCATCCCATACGCTCCATTCGGCGTTGGGCGTTCGGCATTTTCTTTCTATTCTTTTGATCGTGACCGTTTTTCTTGGCTGCGGGTTCGCCGCCAAATATCTTGAGGGCGGCGGGAATTTTTCCGTGCCGCTGCAATGGATGCTGGGCCTGCAGCGGCTGAAACGCGACGCGATTTGGCTGGAACTGCTGCCGAGCGAAGGCAACAAGCGAACCGATCGCGCGAAGATCGA
>DATDFJ010000012.1:0-3968 GCA_036522675.1 Chthoniobacterales bacterium
CCGTCGTTTTGCACCACCGCCGGCGTCGCGCGCTCGTCATTGAGCACGAGCACCTTTGCCGCCAGCCACTTACTGTAAAACCGATAGCTGATGGATAGAGCGCATAATCCGGCGACGACGAGCCACAGCGCATTGATCTGTTCCCCGCGTGAACCGCCCACGACGGCCAGCGCGCTGACACCCACCACCGCGACCGCAAACCAAATCAGCTTTTTCCACCAGCTCATTCGCCTCGAATTTTAGTTGAAATTGCAGCGCCCCGCCAGCACTGCAATGTATCGACTCTGGCTATGCGCTTTTCGGACAAGATGCGAAAAATTGCGACCGGCCGCGCCTTCAGCAGCGCCGGCCAACATCTGCGCCATTGGCTGCTCGACTGGCGATTGCCGGTCAAACTCGAGCCGAACGCGATCATCGCGACGATGGACCGCGCCCGGTTCCAGGAAATGTACGATCGCTGGGGCGTCGACGATCCGGCGTGCGAAGATTGGCCGAAATATCTCGATCTGCCGCGTTGGATCGATATCAACATCCAGCGCATCCGCGACACCGGACTCGATCTCGCCTCGCGCAAACGCCTCCTCGATATCGGCTGCGGCGCCGGTTATTTCGCTTACATCGCGCAATTGCTCGGCCACGACGTGGTCGGCCTCGATATCGACCGGCTGCCGATGTTCAAGGAAAGCACAAACTTGTTAGGCGTGCGCCGCGTCATCTGGCGCATCGAAGCCTTCATTCCCCTGCCCGATCTCGGCGAAAAGTTTGATCTCATCACGGCGTTCCTCGTTTGTTTCAACAACCACAAACAACCCGATCTCTGGGGCGTGCCGGAATGGGACTTCTTCCTTGACGATGTCGCAAAACATCTCACCCCGCGCGGTCGACTCTGGCTCGAGCTCAATCTCGAACACGACGGCACCTTTTACACGCCCGAGCTGCGCAATTTCTTCGAAACCCGCGGCGCCAAGATCGACAACGCCAAAGTGATCTTTAACTCAGGCGTTCTCGCGCGGCCTTCAACTGCGCTAGCTGCGCGCTGAGATCCTTTTGCCTCTGCCGATGTTCTTGCACTACATCGGCCGGCGCGCGCTCGACAAACGATTTATTGTTCAGTTTCGCTTCGACGGCTCGCAAATCCTGGTCGGCTTTCAAAATTTCTTTGTCCAGTCGATCGCGTTCTGCCTGCTTGTCTGCACCGCTAACGACGAGAAATATTTCGCCCAGCGCGGTCACCGCGACCGGCACGCCGGACTCGGCATTGTACTCTCGGTCGAGCTTTACATCTTCAGCGTTGAGTAAGCGCGCAATCGTCGGCAATTCAGTCGCGATCTTGCCGTCCGCACTGCGCAAAACAAATTGCGCTTTCTTATTCGAGGGGATCGCGGCCTGTGCTCGCAAGTTGCGCCCGGCCTGCACGGCTTCATAAATGGCCGAAACCAGCTTCCGCTTCCGTGCAAGATCGACATCTTCCAATCCGATCTTTCTCGGCAGCGACGCGAACTGGATCGAGCCTTCGCCGAGTCCAAGCAGCGACCAAAGTTCCTCAGTAATGTGCGGCATGAACGGATGCAGCAACCGCAGCACCGCGGATAAAACGCGGTCCATCACTGCGAGCGCGGCGTTCTTCTTCTCGGCATCCTCACCGAAGATGTCTGTCTTGGTCGCTTCGACGAACCAGTCGCAGTAGTCGCTCCAAATAAAATCATAGAGCCGCTGCGCGACCGCATTGAACTGGTACTCGCGATAGGCCGCCTCGACCGCGTCAATCGTCTCATTCAGCCGCGCAATAATCTCAAGCCCATAGATCGACAGCGGCTCCAGACTTGTTCGGTTTAACCGAACAAGTCTGCGGCTGGACTCGGAAGAATCGCCCGAACTCTGCATCTGGCGGAAGCGCGCGACGTTCCACAGTTTAGTCGCGAAGTTGCGGCCTTCTTCGATTTGTTTTTCGTCGAAACGAATGTCCTGACCGCTCGGAGCGATTCGCATCAAACCGAAGCGCAACCCGTCGGCGCCGTACTTGTCGATCAAATCGAGTGGATCGGGTGAGTTGCCGAGCGACTTCGACATTTTGCGGCCGAGCTTGTCGCGAATTATCCCGGTGAAGTAAACATGCTCGAATGGGATGTTGTCTTCGATGCACTCTGATGTGCCGGGTTTAAACTCGAGCCCCGCAATGATCATGCGCGCGACCCAGAAGAAAATGATGTCCGGCCCGGTCACGAGCACGCTGGTCGGATAAAACTTCCGGCGCGTCTCCTGATCCATCGTTTCATACGCCCACAACCACGATGAGAACCAAGTATCGAGCGTGTCTTCCTCCTGAACCCAATTTTCCGGATACGGCGGCGGCTCAACCCCCACATAAGTTTGGACTTTGGAATTTGGGTTTTGGATTTTCGGATACCATGCCGGTATCCGGTGACCCCACCAGACCTGGCGGCTGATGCACCAGTCCTGAATGTTCTCCAGCCATTGGGCGTAAACTTTTTCCCAGTGGTGGGGAAAGAAACGGATGAGATGTTCGCGCACGACGGCGAGCGCTTCCTTGGTTTTCGGATAACGCAGGAACCATTGTTCGCTCAGTCGCGGTTCGATCGGCACATCGCTGCGGTCACTGAAGCCGACGTTGTTTTCGTACGGTTCGGCTTTCGCGAGTAGTCCCCTCGCCTCCAACAATTCGGCCGCTCTCTTGCGCGCTTCAAAACGATCGAGCCGGTGCAACTCTGGAACCGCATGACAATCTATTTTTCCGTCGGCGGTCAAAACATCGACGACCGGCAGGTTGTGACGTTGCGCGATCTCGAAATCGAGCTTGTCATGTGCCGCGGTGACTTTTAATGCGCCGGTGCCAAATTCGCGATCGATCGCGTCGTCCGCGACGACTGGAATTTTCTCGCGCGGCATCGGCCGCCAAACTTCCTTGCCGACAAGATCGACATATCGTTTGTCGTTTGGGTGCACCGCCACGCCGGTGTCGGCCATGATCGTCTCCGGCCGCGTGGTCGCGACCTCCAAGAATTCGCCGGGCCGATCGACGATTTCGTAACGGACAAAATACAAATTCCCTCGCTGCGGTTTGTTGATCACTTCTTCATCCGAGAGCGCGGTTTGCGCGGCCGGGTCCCAGTTGATCATGCGCCGGCCGCGATAGATCAGGCCTTTGTTGTAAAGATCGACAAACACTTTTTCGACGGCGCGAACGTAAGCGTCGTCAAACGTGTAGCGCTGGCGCGACCAATCGCACGAGCAGCCGAGCCGCTTGAGTTGATCGATGATGATCCCGCCGTGTTTGTCCTGCCATTCGAGGACGCGCTGGAGAAATTTTTCGCGGCCGAGATCGTGGCGGCTAACGCCTTCGTTTTTGCGCAACCATTTTTCGACGGCGGTCTGCGTGCCTATACCGGCGTGATCCATTCCCGGCAACCAGAGCACTTCGAAACCCTGCATCCGCGCGCGGCGGCAGAGAATGTCCTGGATCGTGTCGTTGAGCACGTGCCCGAGCGTGAGCACGCCGGTGATGTTCGGCGGCGGCATGACAATCGAGAACGGCGACTTCGCTGATTTCGCGTCCGCTTTGAAATCCTGATCTTCGAGCCAACGCGCGTACCACTTCGGCTCGACCGATTTCGGATCGTATCTTTTTGCAAGCTCGGGCATAAACGGCGTCCGCCGCGGACGAGCCGTAACAAACGCAAGCGGGACGCTTGCGCTACTCTAATCGCGTCGCGACTTTCCCGCTGATGAGCGACGCGCGGCCGATCGGCGTTTTCGATTCCGGGATCGGCGGACTTACCGTCGTCAAAGCGCTGCGTGATCTGTTGCCGAACGAAAGCATCTTTTATCTCGGCGACACGGCGCGCGTGCCCTACGGCGGCAAGAGCCCGAGCACGGTCGAGCGCTACAGCATCGAAATGGCGGAGATGCTGGTGGCCGAAGACGTCAAGGCTGTTGTGGTCGCGTGCAAT
>DATDFJ010000013.1:0-3516 GCA_036522675.1 Chthoniobacterales bacterium
CGAATGCGTTAAAAACCTTCATCCGGTGGCGGGCCAAGCCTGGTCCGCCGCGCATTGTCGATGTCGGCTGGCACATCACTCCCGGTTGGCAGCCGGTTCGCGAAGACCAGGGACATCTTCCGCCGCGGCACTGATTGCTGATCTTGTGTAGCGTGCTCTACAAGCATCGCATCAACTCATCCGAGGGTTGTAGACCGGCGCTACAGCTCCATCTTCGTGCTCTTCGTGTCCTTCGTGGTGAATCAAGAGCGCTCCTTCAACAAACTGGCCGCGAGCTTGAGCGCCGAATCGGTTTTGCCACCCAGCATCCGGGCGATTTCTTCCTCGCGCGCCTTCGCGGTCACTTCATGGAGTTTGGAATAAGTGCGGCCGCGCGCGACGTCCTTGGTGACGACGAACTGCGATGTGGCCGCGGCTGCGACCTGCGGCAGGTGAGTGATGCAAATGACCTGGTGATCGCGACCGAGCGTTCGCATTTTTGCGCCGACAGCGTGCGCGATCTCGCCGCCAACATTAGTGTCGATCTCGTCGAACATGAGTAGTGGGATCGCGTCATGCTCGGCAACCGCGGATTTGATCGCCAGCATCAGCCGCGAGATTTCGCCGCTCGACGCGATCGCGCGCAGCGGCTTCAACGGTTCGCCCGGATTCGGCGAGAAAAGCAGCTCGACCGAATCGAAGCCGTTCGGCCGCGGCTCCTCCAGCGCGGACAGTTTCGCTTCGAACTCCGATTGGCGGAAGCCAAGATCGACAAGATTATCGCGGATGGTCCCAGAAAGTTTCGGCGCCGTTTTGATGCGTAGCTTCCGCAACGATTCGCCGGCGCGATTCATCTGCGCGCGCACTCGTTCGATTTCCTTTGCGAGCCGCTCCAGCTCCGTTTCGCGTCCTTCGATTTTGCGCATCCGTTCGGCGGCGCGTTCCCCGAACGCGATCACTTCGGCAATGGAGCCCCCGTATTTCCGTTTCAACGTTTCAAAGAGCGAGACCCGCTGTTCGAGCGCGGCCAGCTGCTCCGGGTCCAGATCGAGCTTTTCAGCATAATCGGAAAGCGAACGCGCAATTTCGGAAAGCTCGACCACGCTGGCGGCGTGCGCGGCCGACAGCGGCGCCACTGAATTGTCGATCTTTTCCAGCTCGCGCAAGAGTCGCTGCGTCTCGCCGAGTTGCGAGAGAACCGCGTCCTCGGCTTCGAAAAGCTTGTTCGCCACGGCACTGGCCAGCTCAATCAATCGTTTGCTGTTGCTGGCGAGTTTGTAGCGCGTCTCGATCTCTTCTTCCTCGCCCGCGACCAGCTTGGCCGATTCAATTTCGCTGATTTGATGGCGCAACAGATCCAGCTCCTGTTCGCGCGCCGTCTCGGCGGTATTGAGCGCGGTATGCTCAGCCATCAGTGCCTGCAATTGACGATAATATTTCCGATACTCGTCAAGGTGCCCTTCCCCGCGGGCGAACGAATCGAGCAACTCCAGTTGTTTCTCCGGCGAGAGTAACGACTGGTGATCGTGGGGACCGTGGAGATCGACGAGCACGTCGCCCAGCTGCTTCAAGATCGACAATGTGGTGGGCGAGCCGTTGATGAACTGCCGGTTGGCGCTGCTCACCGAAAACGAACGCTTCAAAATCAGCTCCCGGTCGGATGCTTCCACGCCGGCTTCGACCAGCTGCGGATTTAACTTTTGCAAATCGTCGCCGAAGAAAACCGCTTCGACCGTGCAGCTATCCGCGCCCGTGCGGATGAGCGATTTGTCCGCGCGTTCGCCCAGCAAAAGCTGGAGCGCGCCAATGATGATCGATTTGCCTGCGCCGGTTTCGCCGGTGACCGCGATGAACCCGGCGCCGATTTGCCATTCGAGCTCCTCGACAAGCGCCAGATTTTTGATCCGCAACAGATTCAAAACGACCACAGAGGTTGAGAGTTGAGGGTTGAGAGTTGAGGGTGCCCGCGCTTGTCGATTTCAGACTCTCACCACTCAAGTTTCAACTCTCAACTGCGCCGGCTCGCGCTCGTGCTCGTGCTCGTGCTCGTCCCCGAAGCTCGCGCTCAGCAATCACTCAGCCAATCGACAATCGTCGTTTACAACGAGAACGTTCCTGAGTCTGTCGAGCTGGCGAAATTCTACGCCGAGCAACGCGGCATCGCGCCCGATCATCTCGTCGCGTTGAAGTGCTCCGCCGAGGAGGAGATTAATCGCGAAGAGTACGACGCGAACATCGCGAATCCGCTGCGCGACGTGTTCAAGAAACGCCGCTGGTGGACGCTGCGGACAACGGCGCCTCGCAAACAAACCGTCACTGCGACGTCCATTCGCTTCGTGGCGCTGATCAAAGGCATCCCGCTGAAAATTCGCCCGAGCGAGAAATACCCGGGCGATGTGCCCGGCCCGGGGTCGGTTCGCAGCCGCAACGAGGCCTCCGTCGATTCGGAGCTCTCGGTGCTTGGACTTTTCTCGACGCAGATTTCAGGCGAAAAATCCAATCCCTACTTCCAAAGTTTCCGCGCTATCGGTGAATTCGAAAATCCGGTGTTGCTGCTCGTGTGCCGGCTCGACGCGCCGCGGGCCGAGACGGTGCGCCGATTGATTGTCGACTCGATTGCGGCCGAGAAAAATGGTCTGTGGGGCCGCGCCTACGTGGACGGCGCGCACAACAGCACCGGCGCATTCGCGCTCGGCGATCAATGGCTCGCGACTATCGTCGATCAACTCCACGGCGCCGGCGTTCCGGTCGTATACGAAAATTCGCCGGATCTCTTTCCGGAAACTTACCCGATGAGCGACTGCGCGCTTTACTACGGTTGGTACGCGAGCGGCGTAACCGGACCGTTCGCCCGGCCCGATTTCCATTTTCTGCCGGGCGCGGTCGCGGTGCACATTCATTCTTTCAGCGCGGGCACACTGCGCGATGCGAACGCGAACTGGGTCGGTCCGTTGCTGGAAAAGGGCGCAGCCGCGAGCATCGGCAATGTTTATGAGCCGTATCTCCAGCTCACCCCGCATCTGGACGTCTTCAGCGATCGCCTGCTGCACGGTTTCACTCTTGCCGAGAGCGCTTACATGTCGGCGCAGGTTCTTTCGTGGATGTGGGTGGTGGTGGGCGATCCGCTCTATCGGCCTTACGCCTCGTGGCTGCAGATCAACCCGTCGACGATGCCGGGAGCGGCTGCTAATGACTGGAAGCAGTACCGCGAGTTCGCTGTGAAAAACATCATGCGTCCTCACGCTGAGTTTTGTAAGAGCGCGTTTGAGACAGCTGTTTCCTCCCACAATTGCGCGATGTTGGAAGATATCGCGCTCATGGAAATGAAAGATGTCGATCTTGCGGCCGCGTCCGAACAGTTGGACACAGCACGGAAATGTTATCGCAATCGCGACGATGTTCTGCGCATCACCATCGAGGAGGCGGAGGCATTGGCAAAACAGAACAATCCGAAGCGCGCGCTCGAGCTTTTGCGCGATGCGCTAACGAGGGCGCCGGATGCACCGGCCGCACCGCTGTTGCGCAAAATGGAAGAAG
>DATDFJ010000014.1:0-3007 GCA_036522675.1 Chthoniobacterales bacterium
CGCCGGTTATTATGAATTACGTCGTGACGACGAAGGTGGAGTCGAGATCGCCTACTTCGGTTTGTCGCCGGAATTTATCGGTCGCGGTTTGGGCGGGGCGTTGCTAACGAGCGCGATCGAACAAGCATGGCGCTCCTCGCCGACACCGGCGCGCGTTTGGGTGCATACCTGCAATCGCGATCACCCACAGGCGCTGCTGAATTATCAAGCGCGCGGCATGGTCGTTTACAAAGTTGAAGACGGTGAAAGCTAGCGTCGAAAATTTGATTACAGCCCAGGAAATACGCGAATGGACGCGAATGAATTCAGAAATCGTTAGCGTGCTGGTGGACGCGCGTTTTCCCGCTTCAAGAATTTGCTAACCCCAGAGTTCGGGAGATGGCAGAGCGATTCTGCCGTTGCGATAAACTAGACCGTGCTCGCGGTCCCGCGCGAGAAGGAGTGGCCCGTCGAGATCGATGTAGTCGGCAAAACTGGCGAGGAGACGGGCGGGTGCCATGCTCAACGACGTCCCCACCATGCAGCCGATGAGGAGTTTGAAGCCGGCTTCGCGGGCGTGCTCGCATAAGCGGAGCGCTTCGGTCAGGCCGCCGGTTTTGTCGAGCTTCACGTTAACGACGTCGTAGCGGTTTTTCAGGCGGGGAAGATCGATAGTGGTATGACAGCTTTCATCGGCGCAAACGGGCAGCGGATGGTCGAGGCTCTGGAGAATCTCATCGTGATCGGCAGGAAATGGCTGTTCGATCAGTTCGACACCGAGTTCTTTCAGTGCGGGAACAATTTTCCGGTAACGCTCGGGCGACCAGGATTCGTTGGCATCGATTAGCAGACGCGCATGCGGCGCGGCTTCGCACACCGCTTGGACGCGCGCAAGATCGACATCGTTGCCGCCGAGTTTCAGCTTCAGGATGGGCAACTGGGCGGCGGCCCGCGCGGCTTCGCCGATTTTATCCGGCGAATCGAGGCTGATCGTGAACGAGGTCTCAATTTGATCGACAACGCGAATGTTTGCCAGTTGCCAAACGGGTTTGCCGGAGCGTTTCGCTTCCAAGTCCCACAACGCGCAATCGAGCGCGTTGCGCGCCGCGCCGGCCGGCAGAAGTTTCTGGAGAGATTGTCGATCTAACGCCGACTCGCGCTTGATCGATTCGATTTGTCCGATGACGGACTCGCAGCTCTGATTGTAGCGGCGGATCGGAACACACTCGCCGCAGCCGATCTGGTCGCCGTCGCTAACAGTGACGACGACGACGCGCGCTTCGGTGCGGCTGCCGCGGGAAATCCGGAACACATTCTTGAGCGGCCAGACTTCCTCCTTCGCTTTGATCTGCATGCATCTTTAAGGAACGCAGGAAACCAGGAATGCAATCCGATTATCAGGTAAGTCCTGGTTTAGGTCTCTGAGAACGCGTAAAAAAGAAGTGGCTCTCGCCAGCGCAGGCGTGTTACAAAACGCGAAATCCAACAAACCCTCAAATGCGCCGTTTCAGCTATTGGCGGTTGCGGCAGATTGTAGCCTGTCATGTCCAGTCGTCGGTCCTGGCAGATGGTGGCGACCAGTTTTTCATTTTCGCAGTGCGAGCGGTGACGTTCAACAACTACCCGGGGAGAAAATATGGCTGATTGGAACAAAAATAATCGAGCATGCAAAACGACTTGGTTCACGCTGTTCGTCCTCAACCAACTTGAAGAGGCCTTTCCAGAAGCGGGCGCGTTAACCATGAAGCAGTTGACGTTCTTCACTCAAACTGGCGATGCCGACATGAGAAAAGTGATGGCGCGGAGTCTCGCCATTGCCATGGACAATAACTTTCGGTTGATCCGTGGCGCAAAGTTTGAGAAGGACATTAAACCCGAAGTGGCCCTTCAGGACATGGTCGACACTTTCGTCGACGAAACGAAAACGGTGGCCGACCTGGCTGCGGTTAACGACAAGAACTACCTCTTTCTTGGAGAGACCCATGACGACATCTAAAGTCTTCTTCCAGGTCACGTTGCTGGTTGGACTTGGGATAAGCGTGGTAGAAGCTGAACCACCAGTCAATGCAGAGGGAACTGGGCTCGGGATCATTCCTGCTCAGTTTCGGCGCACAGTCCTGGAAGATCCCGACACTCTCAATAAAGCGCTTCAAAGTCTCATCGCGGCGGATAATCCGTTACGAAAGTTCGTCGACGCGGCCAACATCAAGTTCAAAGCGTTCGATTCGGACAAAATCGGGACGGATAAATCGCTCGGGGTCAGCTACGATTTTAGCAAGGACTTTAGTCGCTATTTTGTCTCGGACGAAACTGCCAGAAGCGATGGATTGACTTTCAATATCTCGGCCAAAGGAAATGTCGCCTTCGATAAGGCAGCCAATCCGCGGGATTTTTTGGACTCAAAACTCGCGTTCTTGGGGTTTGCGTCGCGCGGTGGAGCGATTGCTACGGATGATCAAACTCGGGCAAAGTTAAATGATCTTGAAGACGCGGCAGCGGAAAGCCAGACGCGAGAAGAGTTTTTAAGAAACCCGGCCACGGTAGAGGCCGCCCGCATTATTCGCGCTCATATGACAACGCAGTATTACGGCGAGCTCGGGGTGAATGGTGGAATTGAGTCGGACCAATCGTTCAGTCAAAAGCAATACACGTACGGCGGACACCTGGCTTTGGACATCAAAGGATGGAATCCCGATTCCCCCTGGGCGCGGTTTAATTTCTTCGATTATCCATTCGCCGCGACCCGGTTGCTCTTGCAAAATGACACGAGTTGGTCGCCGCGCGGCTCCGCCCTGCCGAGTGTCATCGCTGGAATCGACCAGGTGATGCCGACCGGGGACGATCCACGCGCGAAGGTTGGAGAGAAAAGCGACTTTCCTCGACTTAAATTCGAAACCGGCTATCGCACACTCGTTGGTTACATCGGTGGAGAATCGGCCTTCTTCGAGGCGAACTTCCGCTATTATCAGGAACTGGGCGCGTCGGCCGCGGTCAAAGCCGCTTCCCTCGATCACGCGACCGTATTCAC
>DATDFJ010000015.1:0-16979 GCA_036522675.1 Chthoniobacterales bacterium
ACGAGCCAGCCGGTCAGCGATACGATCTGGTTTTCGAGCTGCGCGACTTGCTCTTTGTCAGTGGGCGATAAAAAACGGCGGTGCTTTTTTCCGATCTGCCGGTCGTACTCCGCGACGCGCGCCAAGAATCTAGGCACATCAAGTGAGGCAAGTTTTGCGTCGTTCAGGTCGACG
The DNA here is from genome assembly GCA_036522675.1 of Chthoniobacterales bacterium. Lineage (GTDB taxonomy): Bacteria > Verrucomicrobiota > Verrucomicrobiia > Chthoniobacterales > UBA10450 > AV17. The sequence goes on from DATDFJ010000015.1 coordinate 175, forward strand.
GGCGCGCGGTTCTTTTGCCGGTTTCGTTCCCTGCCTTCTTCGGTTTTCGCTGCGCCTTCCAGGTTCGCCGCACAATCCCAGCCGCTAAGATCGACATCGCGCAGCTCGAACACCGATGGCGTCGGCGCAAATGCTGCCAGCAGTACGCTCATGAACGCGATTGAACGAACTTCCATCGTCGCCCCCGTTCAATTGTAGAGGCGCTTGTGTCAAACGCCTGTCCGAAAATGTCGATCTTCCAAAATTTTCTTGCGCAAATTTCCCGTCAGGCAGAGGCTCGCCAGCTGATGAAGCGGACGATGTCCTCGCGCGCTCGCGCGCTGATTAGCGCAGTTGCAGGTCTCGCCTTCACATGGACGCTCGTGCTGAGCGTCGCGCCAGGACTACACGAACGGATTCACTCCGACGCAAACCGAATCGAGCACACCTGCGCGGTCACGTTTGTTGCTTCCGGGACCTGCGAGCACGTGACGCAACCGCCGCTTATCGCCGGACCCAGTGTTGCTCCTCAATTTGCGCAACTGCCGACGCTGATTCCTCACTGGATCGAGTCGCCCTTTCTGCTCGCGAGCGTGTTCGAGCACGCGCCGCCGGGCAATCTCCTGATCGGCTGATTTTCTCCGCATCGGCGGAGTAGCGGCGTCGCGGGCGTTCATCGCGCCACTAGATCAGAGCCGCGCTGAACGCGTAACCGTGGGCCCTGCGCCCAAGTTTCCTCAGGAGTATGAATGAACAAATCTGTTTTGAGTTTATTGATCGGTTTTCCGATTGCGGTTGCGTTGGCTCAAAACCCGAGCTCAACGCCACCAGGCGAAATTGAAGCACTGCGCCAGCAGGTGCAAGCCCTCACCGAAACCGTGAAGACGTTGCAACAACAAGTCCAACAACAGCAGGTGACGATTGAACGGATGAATCAGGAGAATGCGCCGGCCAACGCCGAGCCTTCGCCGATTGCGGGCGCAGCAGTTTCCGCTTCACCTGCAGCTTCGGCAGCGCCCAGCGCGGCGTCGCAGTTTCCGACCGAAGACACATCGGTCGTTGCGTCAAGCTCCGCGCCTGCGGCTACGCCGGCCGCTTCACCGGGCGCATTTCCAACGACGGACACCTCAGTCGTAACATCGACAAGTGAAACGTCGCCGATCACACCCGCGCCGCCTTCGCTGACCGCGCCGATCACGATCGGTGGCGGTAAAAATTACATGAACATTTCCTTCGACGGCTTGTTCGCGCTCGCCTACTCGAGCGCGCGCGACCTCGATCATATCGAAGTGGGCGATCACGATCCGATGCAGCGTGGCTTCAACGCGCGCAACATCGAGCTGGCGTTCGATGGCGCAGTCGATCCCTACTTCGAAGGCTTTGCCAACATTGTGTTCAAGCTCGACAACGACAACGAGACCGAGGTCGAAGTTGAGGAAGCGTTTCTGCAAACCACGAGTCTGCCGTTCAATTTGCAATTGAAGGCCGGTCAGTTCTTCGCCCCGTTTGGCCGCATCAACCCCACGCATCCGCACACGTGGGATTTTGCCGACGACCCGATCGTGCACGGACTCTTGCTCGGACCCGACGGATTGCGCGGCGTCGGCGTGCAACTCTCCTGGATAGCGCCCGTGCCTTGGTACTCGCAAGTCATGCTCGCGGTGCAAAACGGCCGCGGCGGGACTGGGTTTTCATTTCGAAATCCCGGCGAGGACGGGATTTTCTTCAGTCGCGAGACCACTGACCGCGAAATGCGCGGACTTCAGGATTTCGTCTGGATTCCGCGCTGGGAAAACTCGGTCGATCTTACGCCGACCCAGGTCGTTCTCGGTGGCATCTCCGGTGCGTTCGGATCAAACGAGACGGGCGCCGATTCCCGCACGCAAATCTACGGCGGGGATTTTCTCTACAAATGGAAAAGCGCAACCGCTGAAGGCGGGTTCCCGTTTGTGAAATGGCAGACCGAAGCGATGTATCGCCGATTCGAAGCCGGTCGCGGGGCAGACAAATCCTTCCCGGTCGAGGAAACTTTCCACGACTGGGGCCTCTATTCGCAGGTGCTCTGGGGTTTCAAGAAAGGCTGGGTCGCCGGTATGCGCGGCGACTATCTCCACATGCAGGATTCGAGATTTACCGACGACGAAGATCGACAATCGCGCGCGCGCATCTCAGGCGATATCACCTGGTATCCGACGGAGTTTTCAAAAATCCGGCTCCAGTACAATCACGATTGGCTGGAGGAAAATTTCTTTCTCTCCGATCGCGAGGCCGATTCGGTTTTCCTGCAGTTCGAATTCATCCTCGGCGCCCACGGCGCGCACAAATTTTAAATTATGAAAAGAATCTTGTTTATCTTTTGCGCACTCTTTGCGTGCGCGTTGACCGTTCAGGCCAAGCTTAACGTTGTCGCCACGCTGCCCGACTTCGGCGCGCTCGCGCGCGAGATCGGCGGGGACAAGATAGACATCGTTGTTTTAGCCAAGCCGACGGAAGATCCGCACTTCGTTGACGCCCGACCGAGCTTTGTCGTCTCGTTGCGTAACGCCGACGTGCTGATCGACGGCGGCGCGGAGCTTGAACTCGGCTGGTTGCCGCCACTTTTGCAAAACGCGCGCAACCCGAAGATCGAGGTCGGCAAACCTGGTCGCGTGCAGGCCGCGCAAGGCATTCGCCTGATGAATGTGCCCGCGAATGTGACGCGAGCGGCCGGCGACGTGCATGCGCTCGGCAATCCCCATTTCACCGCCGATCCGATTATTGCCAAAGCGATCGCCCAACACATCGCGCAATCGTTTTCGGCCGTCGATGCGACGAACGGCGCGTTCTACGAGGCGAACTACAAGCAATTCGAAGCGACGATCAACACCAAATTGCAGGAGTGGGGCGCCGCGATGCTACCGTTCAAAGGCCAGCATGTCGCCGCTTATCACGATTCGTGGCCTTACTTTGCGCACCGGTTTGGTCTGAGCATCGATATCTTCCTCGAACCGAAACCGGGCATTCCGCCATCGCCTTCACATTTGACGGAAGTGATCGCGCAAATGAAAGCGCAGCACGTCAAAGCGGTCATCGTCGAACCGTACCACGATCGGCGTATCGCCGAGAAAGTGGCGAGCGCGACCGGCGCGAAGGTGGTTGAGTTCGCGCAGTTTCCTGGCGGCATCCCCGGCACGGATACCTACGCGAAATTAATCGACGCGCTCATCTCACGTCTGGCCGCCGCACTCAAATAATTATGTGGGAAGTCATGTTCTGGCCCATCGTGGCCTGCGTGCTCTTGCCGTGGCTGCTCGTTTACCTCGGTCTGCACGTCGTTCAGCGCGGCATCATTTTTATCGACATCGCCATGGCGCAAATGGCGTCGCTCGGACTTTGCCTCGCCGTGTTGTTCCATTTCGATCTCGAAAGCTGGACCACGTTCGGAATCGGGCTTGGCTTCACGCTCGTTGGCGCCGCCATTTTCTCGGTAACTGGAAAACGGACGAGCCAAATTCCGCAGGAAGCAGTCATCGGAATCGCGTACGTCGTCGCGGCGGCGGCGGCGGTGTTGCTGCTCAGCCGCGCGGCGGAGGGCGACGAGCAGATAAAAAATATGCTCGTCGGCAATATTCTTCTCGTCTCGCCGCGCGAAGTGTGGGAACGGTTCGCGCTTTTTGCCGTCGTCGGCGCATTCCATTTTACGTTGCGCAAAAATTTTCTGCTCGTCTCCTTTAACCGGGAAGCGGCTTATCAACAGGGCCTGCGCGTGCGCTGGTGGGACTTTTTGTTTTATGCCGTTTTCGGTCTGGTCGTGACGAGTTTCGTCCGGCTTGCGGGAGTACTGCTCGTGTTCAGTTATCTGATTGCGCCGGCGGTTTGCGGGATCAATCTCGCGCAGCGAACGGGCAATCGGCTGCTCATCGGCTGGATCGTCGCGCTCATCGGCGGAATCGGCGGACTGTTTCTTTCCTACTGGTGGGACCTGCCCTCGGGCGCGGCGATTGTCTGCACGTTTGGTGTGCTGCTCGTCGTGATCGCGTTGATCGGCCTGTTTCGACGCCGCGGAAGAGCTGTGGGCGTTTAGGAGGCCGCACCGGAAGCGCGCTGGCAAAAAGCGCGCCGGCAAACGACATGTAATCAAGATGACCGATGTCGTTTTCGTCAGCATTTTGCTCACTGGCCTGGTCGTCGCCTTTCTGCACGCGATCATTCCAACGCACTGGCTGCCGTTCGTGATCGCCGCCCGCGCGCAACGCTGGAATAACGCAAAGACTCTTGCCATCACTGGCGCCGCTGGCGCTGGCCACGTCCTGTTTACAACCGGCTTGGGCGTGCTGATCGTCTGGGGCGGCATTCTCATCAACCAGAAGTTCAGCCGCGTGTTTCCGCTGGTTGCAGGCGGTGCGCTGATCGCGCTCGGCTTGTTTTATCTTGTTCGACAGCTGACGGGCCGTGACGCGCACGTGCATCTCGGCGGCCACACGCACGCTCATGGCTCAGGTGCGCGCACACACGCACACGAGAGCGACGTCGGCGATGCAAACGCGCAGCGCGAAAGTGAGATTCGCCAGGAATGGTCGCATCAACGATCCGATTATGCGGCAATCGCTGGTCTCCTCGCCTTGCTCACGTTTTCCCCCTGCGAAGCGTTTTTGCCGGTATTTTTGACCGGCGCAAAATACGGCTGGCAGGGATTTACAGTCTTGAGCGCCAGTCTCGCCCTCGCGACCGTGGGCGGCATGCTCACATTTACCTGGCTGACACTGCTGGGCCTTCAGCGCGTGCCGATGAAAGCGCTTGAGAAGTACGAACCGCTGATTGTCAGCGGCCTTTTCTGCATTCTCGGCGCATTGATTATAATTTTCGAGCGGTGAACGAATGAAAAACCATTCCGACCTCCCACTTCCGAATTACGACAAGGCATTCGCGATCGGGATTGGGCTCAACCTCAGTTACGTTGCGGCTGAAGCTAGCTTTGGTCTGCTCGCCCATTCGCTCGCGCTGCTGGCCGACGCCGGCCACAATTTGAGCGACGTGCTCAGTTTGCTCCTCGCCTGGGGAGCGAATCGGCTGTGTCGAATGCCGGCGAGCAAGCGTTACACCTACGGCCTGCGCAGCTCGTCCATTCTCGCCTCGCTTGCGAACGCCGTCGTTCTTCTCATCGTCATCGGCGCGATCGGGTGGGAAGCAATCCGTCGTTTTCGTCATGCCGAGGCCGTTCCCGGCGGAACCATCATCGGCGTCGCCGGTTTTGGTGTGCTCGTCAACACCGCCACTGCGCTTCTCTTCATGCGCGGCCGCGAACGTGATTTGAATTTGAAAGCCGCTTTCATGCACATGGCTGCTGACGCGGCCGTCTCGTTAGGCGTCGTGTTCGCAGGGTTGGCGATCAAATTTACCGGGCAACATTGGATCGACCCGCTCACCAGTCTTGTTATCGTGGCCGTCATTGCCATCGGCACACGGGGGCTGCTGCGCGATTCAATGAACCTTGCGCTGCAAGCCGTCCCGGCGCGGATCGATCTCGATGCCGTGCGACAATATCTGAGCGCGCTGCCGCAGGTCACTGCGGTGCACGATCTCCACGTCTGGCCGATGAGCACGACCGAGACCGCGCTGACAGTGCACTTGGAAATACCTACCGGTTCTCCCGGAGACGAATTCCTGTGCGAAATTTGCGAACACTTGCGGCGCGAATTCGGGATCGAGCACTCGACCTTGCAACTCGAGCAGGATGCAAAGTCGTGCGCGCTCGCGCCAGACCACAAGCTTTAAGCTGATGCACGCGTTCCGCTATCGCGACGGGAAGCTTTACGCCGAAGATGTCGATCTTGCGCGCGTGGCGGAGGAATTCGGCACGCCACTTTACGTTTACAGCGCAGGCACGATTCTCGATCATTACACGAGACTCGATCAGGCGCTGGCGGTGCTCGATCATTTGATCTGTTACGCGGTCAAAGCGAACGCAAACGGCGCGATCCTCAAATTGCTTGCCAATGCAGGTGCCGGGTTCGACATCGTTTCGGGCGGCGAACTTTTTCGCGCGATCAAGGCTGGAGCCGATCCGCGCAAGTGCACCTTTGCGGGCGTCGGCAAATCGGGTGACGAGATCGAGTACGCGCTGGAGCAGGGCGTTTACAGTTTCAACGTCGAGAGCGACGCCGAGCTCGAGCTCATCGACCAAATCGCTGGCGCGAAGAAAATGCGCGCGCCGATCGCGGTGCGCGCCAATCCCAATGTTGACCCGCACACGCACCAATACATCTCCACCGGCTCGCACGAGAACAAGTTCGGTATTTCTCTGGACCAGCTCGGCGCGATCTACGCGCGCGCCGCGAAGATGCCTAACATCCAGATCGTCGGTCTGCAGATGCACATCGGGTCGCAGATCACTGAGGCGGAGCCGTTCACCGCCGCGATCAACAAGCTTGTTGCGGTCGTTCGCCAACTGAAAACCGAGTACGGCATCAAGTTCTTCAGCATCGGCGGCGGAATGGGCATCATCTATCGTCGCGCGCTGGAGAGCGGATCAGGCAAATGGTGGCACGAGCACGGCGGCGAAGCGTCGGCCTTCAGCGTCCAGGATTATGCGAGCGCAATTCTGCCGCCGTTGCGCGAGCTCGGGATCCACGTCCTCGTCGAGCCCGGTCGATTTCTTGTCGGCAACGCCGGGGTGTTGCTCACGCGCGTGCGCTATTTGAAGCAAACTGGACGCAAGAAATTCGCGATCGTCGATGCCGGCATGAACGATCTGATTCGCCCCGCGCTCTACGAAGCTTATCACGAAATCGTCCCGGTGAGAGAACCTGGAGGGACGTGCTCTCTCCCGTCCCAAAATGTCAGGGACGACACGGAGGTCGTCTCATCGGAGACGCAGAAGATCGACATCGTGGGGCCGGTGTGTGAGTCGGGCGATTTTCTCGCGCTCGAACGTGAGATGCCGCCGTTGCGTGAGGGCGATCTGCTCGCGGTTATGAGCGCGGGCGCCTACGGTTTTGTCATGGCCTCAAATTACAATTCGCGGCCATTGCCGGCCGAAGCGCTCGTGCAAGGCGACACGTTCAGGCTGATTCGAAAACGGCAGAGTTGGGGCGACCTTATTAAGGACGAGTGCTAGGTGGGATCGGCTTGGTCTCAAGCCGAGGGTAATTCCACCGCCGCGGAGCGGCGCATTTGTTTGGCATCGCGTTGCGGACAGCGCGATCCACCTTGCGCGCGTCACTCTTTTGCATAATTAGTTCCTCCCCCAGATTGGGCATGAAACGGGTTCTCCTCATCTGCGTATTGTCGATCTTCGCGGCGGGCGCGAACGCGGCGACCAAGTATCCCGAAGGCGAATGGATCATCGTCGTCGGCGGTCCATCGCTCTACCAATGGGAACAGTACAAAGCGTATCCGCACGACCATTGGTGGGCGAACTTTGTGCGCGCCGCCCGGCTCCGCACCGAGCAGCTACGCGAGGGCCTCGGCCCGGAGGCGCCGATCACCTGGCTCGTTTACAAGCAAGGCTACCTCGATCGCGCCCAGCAGGAGCACCAGGACCTGATCAGCCTCATCGAAACGGTGCGCGACAAATTCAATTTGAACCTGGTTTGGTTCAATACCGGCAACGACGTAATCAATTACATCAACGCCGGTCCGCTCCGCGACAAAATGAAAGTCGCCGGGTTCGAATACTTCGGCCACTCGAACCGCGCCTGCTTCATGTTCGATTACAGTAACGTGATCGACAGCGCGTGTAAGTCGTGGCTGCATGACAACGAGCTGCACAAGATCAACGGCCGCGCCTTTGCCAAGCGCGCCTACATTCAGAGCTGGGGCTGCCACACCGGCGAAGAAATGTCGGAGAAATGGTACCGCGCCACCGGCACGCACATGATTGGCGCGATCGGCAAAACCCAGTTCATGATGGAAGAGCTGCCGATCCTCAGTTCGCCTGGCGGCAAGTGGGTGACGAAGTAATTAGTCGAGCCTAACGAGGGAAGCTGGCGACGGATTTTCGCGTTGACATTCCGGAGGTGTCGAGCGCAGAAGAGTAGGGCGCGTCGCCCATGAGAGATCTCCTCCTGTTCCTCTTACTCGGCGTCGTTGCTTATTTGGGCTACGACGATTATTCCAAGCGCAACGCCTTGAAAGCAGCGCAGGAAGAAGTGCAACGAGTGAATGCGGACCGCGCGGACCGCAGCCAGGCAGATCAGACGCCGGTGCGACAGCGGCCGCTATACGCGCGGCCCTACGCGCCGGCGGCAGCGAGTCCGCCGGCCTGGTTCCAGGAACGTTTGAACGAGCGGCCGTCTTTGGACGAACCGGTGCGGCACAGGCAGTCGGATCAGGACGGAACCGGGAGAAGATCGTCAACCTACGGGAGTAGCCCGACACCGCCTTGAATCGCCGGCGGCGGGAGTTACTATCGAAATGACGCGCGAGAAACCACAGCGGATGAACATTTCCAGTGAGACACGGAAAGGGATCGGATTAATTCTGATTTACACGGCGCTGTTGTTTTTCCTCGTTGGTTTTGCGGCAACCATGAAGAGCGATTTTCATCACCGAGCGGAAATCTCGAAGGCAGGATGGACGGCGGCGGCGGTATTGGCCGCGGCCGGTGTCGTTACGCTCTTGTTCTCGCGCAGCGCGAAGCGGCAGTGACAGATCAAAACGCGAGCGGCGATCATCGCTGACCGCCGCCCGGGGCAAGATGCTGTCGCGAGCGCGTTCGCTATTCTCTCATCGCGTCGTGCAGCTCCTTGCGCGCAAGCCGCAGGTCCTCATACGCTTTTTGCTGCGCATCGAATTTCTTTTGCTGTTCCGGGGTGAGCAGCGGACGAATTTGCCCGAACGCGCTGCTCATGACCGTGCGGGTCTTGGCCGCCGCGTCTTCCTGAATGGCCTCGATTTGCGGACGGGTTTGGCTGAGGATCGGCTGCACCTTCGCCTGTTGCTCAGGCGTGAGGTTCAGCGATTTGACCAGATGCTCAAAGCCGGCGTGATGGCCGCTCGAACCGCTTCTGGCGAGCGCGACTCCGAGCCCGCCGAAACCGATCACGGCTGCGGCGGCAAGTGCGAGTAAGTTTCGTTTCATGTTTTATTCCCTTTGTTCTTTCCAGAGACGCACCTTGCGCCTCTTTCAAAAGTCATGACCGAGGCGCGAGGCGAGCGGTTACAATGTTTTTGCATGCCCAAGCGCTCGCCTCGCGGAGCTCCAAATCCCAAGTTCCAAACACCAAAAGAATTCTAAACTCCAACTTCCAAATTGCCGTCAGTGCCATTGGAGCTTGGGTATTGGTGCTTCTTTGGGATTTGGTGGTTGGGATTTGGAGCTTTTTACCGTAACCACAACGCTGGCCGCGCGGTCTTGGTTAGTAGTGTGGATGCGAGTTGCCCTACATGGATTCGACTGACGCGCGCGTGCTGGTGGAGGCTGCGCTCCACAATGATGACGCTGCCGCCCGTGAACTGGTTCGCCGGCTTTATCCGGTTGTCGCAAAAATGGTCCGCGCCCATCGACCGCGACGAACTTCTGAGGAGGACCTTTGCCAGATGATTTTCATAAAAATTTTTCAGAAGCTCTCCCAATTTTCCGGCGCGGTGCCGCTGGAACACTGGGTGTCGCGAGTGGCGATCAATACCTGTTTGAATCAGATCGCGGCCGAGAAAGCGCGTCCCGAATTGCGTTACGCCGATTTGAGCGAAGAAGAGCAGGCGGTGGTGACAAATCTGACCGCGGCAGCGGATGAGCTCGCGCCGGACAAACAAACAGCGGCCCGGCAGTTGGTCGAACATCTGCTCGACTGGCTGCAACCGGCCGAACGCCTGATCGTCGACCTGCTTTATTTACAACAGCGCTCCGTGGCAGAGATTCAGAAAATCACGGGCTGGAGCGCCAGTCGCATCAAAGTGCGCGCGTTTCGCGCCCGGCAGAAAATGAAGAAACAGTTGGGCAAACTTTCGGCGAAAGAAAAGAGATGAAAGATGTCGATCCTGCGGCTGCGCGCGAGACAATCCTTGCTCGTTTGCTGCGCGCAGCGGCCGCGGCAAGGGAAGATACTCCCGCGGAAATGCCCTTTGGATTCGACACGCGCGTCATCGCACATTGGCGCGCGCACGCGGATGCGGCGTCGCTCGGGATCGTGCGGCTGCTGCATCGCGTGGCTCTCGGTGCCCTCGCAATTATCGTCGTCGCTGCGGCCGGCGCTTACCTCGAGTCGGATCGCAACGGCGAAAGTGACGAGCCGTTCGCGAACGAGTACGCGATCGCAGATACCGCTATCCAGGATGAGATCGGGCCATGAACGGCGGATTAAAATGGAAATTGCTCGCCGGGTTCCTCCTCGTGTTCGCCGCCGGCGGGATCACCGGTGCATTCGTCGGCGCGTCGCACGCCCGGGAGATGTTTTTCCATCCGTATCCCACGAAATTGAGCGATCGGATGCGCCGGCATCTGCATGCGCAACTTCATCTCAGCGCCGATCAAATGACCAAGATCTCTCCAATTGTCGACAAGGCAGCGGCGCAACTTGGCGAAGTGCAGCGCAGCACTGGCGAACGGGTGCACGAGATTTTCCTGCAGGAGCACCGTGAAATGGGTCCGTATCTCACCGACGAGCAGCGCGCGAAATTAACCGAAATGGAAACACGCTCGCGGCCTTGGCAGCTCTTCCGCGGGTCGCGACATTCTCCGGCGCAAACCCGCGAGCTTTAGGCTTCGAACGCTACAGCCTTTTCGCCGCCGACACCCCGATGATGAAAAAGATCAGGCAAACGACCAGGAACAGGAAAAACAGAAATTTCGCAATTCCGGCGGCGGCTGAAGCAATTCCGGTAAATCCCAGCAACGCGGCGACGAGCGCGATGATCAGAAAAATAAACGCCCAACGTAACATTTTGATCTCCTCCTGCAGTTTGATCGCAGGTCGAGACGAGCCCGCGTTTATTTTGTTAAGAGTGTGGCCTCGCCGGTTTACAATTGAGGGGCGAGTTCCCGCAGTAAAGCCGGTCCGCGATAGACGTAGCCAGTGTAGACTTGAAGCAGGTGCGCGCCGGCGTCGACTTTTTCGCGCGCAGAGGCCGCATCGACGATTCCGCCGCAGGCGATCACGGGCATGGACGCTCTCGCCGCGATCGCGCGGACAATCTCGGTCGATTTCGCGCGCAGGGCGGCGCCGCTGACCCCGCCCTGGCGGTCGTGCGCCGCCGGGATTCCTGAATGATCCACGGTTGTGTTCGTCGCGATAATTCCAGCGATGCTGTTTTGCTCACATGCTGCGATGATCTCGTCGAGTCGCGTGGCAGAAAGGTCCGGCGCGATCTTGACGAGGACCGGTTTGGTTGGCTGGGAATTTTCTCGCTGCAATTCGCGCAGCAGGGGTTCGAGCAATTGTCGATCTTGCAACGAGCGCAGACCCGGTGTGTTCGGCGAACTGATGTTCACCGCGATGTAGTCGGCGAACGGACGCAGTTTTCGAAAACAATCCAGGTAATCGTGTGCCGCCTCCTCGACTGGCGTGGAACGCGATTTTCCGATGTTAATCCCAACCGGAACAGTCGGCCATTTGCCACGCGCGCGCAGCTTTTGCAAACGGAAGGCGACAGCGTCGGCACCTTCATTGTTAAATCCCAGAGAATTGATCAGCGTCGGCTGACCCGGAACGCGAAAAATCCGCGGCTTGGGATTACCGCGCTGCGGTTGAGCTGTGATGGTGCCGATCTCAATGAAACCGAACCCGAGTGCAGCCCACGCCGGTAATGCGACGCCATTCTTATCAAAACCGGCGGCGAGCCCGATCGGGTTGGGGAAACTGAGGCCGAAAAGCGATTTCGGTTTCTCGGGCGGACGAAACGTTTTTAGCAGTCGCAGCGCAAGATCGACGTGCGACGCCGCGCGCAGCGTGGTGATAGCCAGTTCGTGCGATGTTTCGGGGTCAAAGGCAAAGAGGAGCGGCCTAACGAATCGTTCGTAGGCATGGCTCATTTGCCGATGCAGAACTGGCTGAATACCGAGTCGAGAATGTCTTCGACGCCAACCGAGCCGATCACCTCGCCGACCGCACGGAGAGCTTCGTTCAGGTCGAGCGCCGCATATTCCACGCCGTCGCGCAACGCGCTTTGCGCGCGATCGCACGCTGCAAGGGCGCGGCGCAGGCAATCCCCGTGCCTCGTGTTGATGGCGAGAGCGCTTTCCGGGCTCAAATTTTGTTTCGTGATCCGCGCAAGGATTTCGGCTTTCAGTTCAGCAAATCCTCCTTCCGTTACGCATGAAATCCTCAGCGCGTCGGTGTCGCTCCAATCGTTGTGCTCGGGTAAATCGCTCTTGTTCAACAACAGGATCTCGTTGCCATTTCGCGATCGGGTGTCGAAATGCAACGGCTTGGGCGCGTTGCGGTCGGCGACGTGCAGCAACAGATCGGCTGTGCGCAGCGATTTTTCCGTGCGCGAGATTCCTTCGCGCTCGAGATCGGTGGCGGCCGTGCGCAGACCGGCCGTGTCAAGCAAGCGGATCGGCACTCCGCGGAGATTGATCGTTTCCTCGATCGTGTCGCGCGTCGTCCCATGGCTGTCGCTGACGATCACGCGATCGTAACCGAGCAGTCGGTTGAGCAAACTCGATTTGCCCGCGTTGGTGGCGCCGTAGATCACGACGCGAATGCCTTCGCGCAAAATCCGGCCCTGATCGGCGGTCGCGAGTAAGGCGGAGATGTCGGCCGCGATGGCATTGAGTCGCACGAGAAGTTTTTCGCCTTCGTCTGGCGCAATTCCTTCTTCGGGAAAATCAATTGACGCGTCGATGTGCGCGAGAAGATCGAGAAGACCGTCGCGAATTCTTTTAATATTTTCGCCGAGGCGTCCTTCCAGCTGCTCGGTCGCCGAACGCAAAGCGAGATCGGTTTTGGCGCGGATCAGATCGATGACTGCTTCGGCCTGGGTGAGATCCATTTTACCATTGAGAAAAGCGCGTTCGGTGAATTCACCCGGCCGCGCCCCGCGTGCGCCTGCCTGGAGACACGCTTCCAGCACTTTGGCCGTGACGAGCGTTCCGCCGTGACAACTGATCTCGACCAAATCTTCGCCGGTGTAACTCGCCGGCGCGCGGTGCACCGACAGCATCGCGTGGTCGATGAACCGGCCGGTTTCATCCACAATTTCGCCGACGTGCTGAACGCGGGGTGCAAACCGGGACGGCTTCTCCCTGCCGCGAAAAATCTTGTCCGCGACGGCAACGGCGTTTGCGCCGCTAATTCGGACAAGTGCAATCGCGCCTTCACCGATCGGCGTGGAGATGGCGCCGATTGTGTCGCCGACCAGCGGTTGTCGATCTTGCGACGTTAACTTAGCACTTTCTTCAGCGCAGCGATGCATTTTTGATTTTCTTCCATCGTGCCGACGGAAATGCGGAGCCACTCGGGCAGGTTGTAGCCGCCAAGTGGCCGGACGATGATTTTTTCTGCAAGCAGTTTCCTGAAGACGGTAGCCCCGTCACGAACGTTCACCATGACGAAATTCGCGGCGGCCGGGACGAAATGTAGATTCATGGCGGCAAATTGCTCCTGCAAATAGGCGCGGCCGGCGTCGACTACTGCTTTGGTCTTGCGCTGATGCTCGTCATCTCGCAGCGCGGCGAGCGCACCCGCTTGCGCGACGCCGTTGACGTTGAATGGTTGCCGTGTTTTCTGCAGGACCTCGATCAAATTCCGCGGCGCGATCCCGTAGCCAATACGCAAACTGGCCAGTCCATACACTTTGGAAAACGTGCGCAGCACGACGACATTCCTGCCTTCACGTACGTAGCGGAGCATGTCGGGTGGATCGTGCAGTAGCTCGAAATACGCCTCGTCGGAAACCGTAATGACGTTCTCCGGCACGCGTGCCATGAACTCGTCGATTGTATCTTCCGTCAGAAATGCGCCCGTCGGGTTGTTTGGATTGGCGATGAAGATGAGTCGCGTTTTCGGCGTGATCGCGTCGAGCATTGTGGCCAGATCGGGCTGAAAATCAGGCGCGGGCGTTTCGATGGCATGCGCGGCAAACAATGTCGCGATCAACTTGTAGCAAATGAACGCGTGCGCGGAGATGATGACATCATCGCCGCGGTTGAGAAACGCGTGCCCGAGGAACTCGATCACCTCATTTGAGCCATTGCCGAGAATGACATTTTCCGGCGCAACGCCGAGCCGGTCCGCCAGCGCGGCGCGCAAAACCTGTCCGCCACCTTCGGGATACAAGTGCGCGTTTTCCAGAGCGGCGCGCATGGCGGCAGTCGCTTTCGGTGATGGGCCGAGCGGGTTTTCATTAGAGGCGAGCTTGACGATCGCGTCGGGCGGCACATCGAGTTCGCGAGCGATCTCCTCGATCGGTTTGCCTGGCTCGTAAACGGCCAGATCGCGCAGCTGCGGATTAGCCAGCTCCCACACTGACGTCATGCGCTGGAGAGTAAATGCAAGTGGCGCAAACTTCCAACCGCCTCGGCTGCCTTAGGGAGGGTGGCGCAATTTTGTTCTTGCCATCGAGCCATGCAATCGAGTAAGACGGCGCTTCGCTGGGATGCGTTTTACGACACGTATTTGAACGAAAAAGAGCCAAGGCAAATCCACATGAAACCTAAGACCATTTCTCTGCTCGGCGCTTTGATAGCGGCAGCTGTATTTTTGTTCGGTGCTGCGAGCGCGCGCGCGACGGTCGTCGATTTAACCACCGGCCCGGACGCCAGCGGAGAAATCGGCGACGCACTCTTTTTTGCCACCCAGCAGCAGCCATCCGGCACCGGCGTCATCGATCCGTTCCTGCGCATCCAGGAAAAGGGGTTCGAGCAGGGATACAACACCGATGGCGGATTTCCGTTCGACGACAAACACCCGCACAACTACCAGCATAGTTTGTTAATTTCCGATCTGATACCGGTCTTTCTTAACGGGCAACCGTATCTGCAGTTCATGCTCGATTCGAACCAGAACGGCAACAACTTCACTGAGCACGTACTGGACATGACGGCGCTGCAAATCTTCACCACCAACGATCCCAATCAGACGACCGAGAGCTTCGACAGCAAGGGCATCCTGCAGCTTAATGGCACGCTCGTTTACAACATGGGCACCGGTAACTCGGTGCTGACGACGGCGACTGGCAGCGGCAAGGCCGACATGTTCATGTACATTCCCTTCAGTCTCGTCCAGACTGGCGAAAAATATCTCGTCCTTTATTCAGCCTTCGGAAATGATATTCCGGCCGACGGCGGATTCGAGGAATGGGTATTCATCCCGGGGACAGTTCCAATTCCCGAAGCAGGAACCTTTTTCCCGGTGATTGGTTTGCTCGCCGCCGTGCTCTGCACGCGCGTTCTGCAGCGGCGGAAGACCAGCCGACAGCCGCGCCAGGAAAGATTGCCCGGCTAAGCAAAGCGTTTTCAAATTTTGGGTGAGGCGGCGGGAGCTTCCTGCCGCCTTATTCTTGTACCTAATCGCCGGCTGCTCCGCGTGGCTCGCTCGGCTGGCATAAGCCGGGCGAGGTGCTAGGCACAAAAATTGTTATTGACGCTGCGACGCATTTATAAGAACTATTGTAACTGTCATAAATACCGCCACGACACATGAACGCTAAAATCCCCTGCCTCTTCGCCTCTTTCGGCCTCGTCATCATCGCGTTGCTCCTAGGCTCTCAAAGCGCCCGCGCGACGGTGATCGATCTCACGACCGGACCAGACGCCAGCGGCGAGATTGACGGGACTCTGTTTTTCGCGACGCAGCAACAGCCCGCCGGCACCGGCTACATCGACCCGTTCCTGCGCATCCAGGAGAAACAGTTCGAGCACGGATACAATACCGACGGCGGTTTTCCGCTCGACGACAAGACGCCGCACAATTACCAGCACAGCCTCTATATTCCGGATTTAACGGCGACGATCATCAATGGGCAACCGTACCTGGCCTTCATGCTCGACTCGAACCAGAACGGCAATTCCTACACCCAACACGTGCTGGACATGACCGCTTTGCAGATCTTCACCACCAACGACCCAAATCAGACGACGGAAAGTTTTGACAGCAAAGGTATCCTCCAGCTTAACGGCACGCTCGTTTACAATATGAACGTCAACGGCAGCAACTCTGTGTTGACGACGGCGACCGGCAGCGGCAAGGCTGACATGTTCATGTATGTTCCGGTAAGCCTTGTTCAGACGGGCGAACTTTATCTCGTGCTCTACTCCGCCTTCGGTAACGACATTCCTACCGACGGTGGATTCGAGGAGTGGGTGTTCGTCCCTGGCACAGCTCCCATCCCGGAGGCGCAGACATTTTTTCCTGTCGTCGGTCTGCTGGCGGCGGTACTGTCGACGCGCATGCTGCGGCGTCGGAAAATGGCCCAGCTCGCGCGGCAACCAATTTTTTCCCGCTGATAGGTTAGTTATCTCCCTTGTTTGGCAGAGGCGGTCCCGGAAACGGGATCGCCTCTTTTTTTATTGAGCCGACGGCTCCTTGGATTGCGATCGACCAATCTCGGCCTCTGCTGCTTCGACTGGTTGCCACGTGAGGACGCTTGCCCGAAAGATGCCATACAGGGGCTCAAAATCAGACTTGCGGGCCGATAGCTTAAAGATCAACTGTGTGCCAGGGACGTTTATGAACAGAACGGTCCTCTGGAAAACGCTGCCCATCGTTTTGTAGGACGCAACAATCTCGTAGCTCAGGTTGCCATTCAGGAGGACTGGGTTCTGCTCACTTTTGGTAATGGTGATTGCTTCGCTGTTCGGCGGCAGCGTCGTTAGCACCTGTTGACTCAGTCTATCAATCGTCGGCTGATCGAACGGCTGCGGCTTCGGCAATGCACGCGCCTCAATGCTCGCTTCGGCAAACGGT
>DATDFJ010000016.1:0-8248 GCA_036522675.1 Chthoniobacterales bacterium
ACGCCTGGCAAAGTTTGATCCCGGCGATCTTCGCCACGGCATAAGCTTCGTTTGTAGGCTCGAGCGGCCCAGTCAGCAGCGCGCTCTCGGGAATCGGTTGCGGAGCAAACTTCGGATAAATGCACGAGCTGCCGAGAAACAGAAGTTTGCGCACAGCGGTCTCGTGCGCCGCTTCGATAACATTGTTTTGGATCCGCAGATTCTCGAGGAGAAATTCGACCGGGAAATCATTGTTCGCTTTGATACCGCCGACCTTCGCGGCCGCGAAAACGACGGCGTCAAGCCGCTCTTGCTGAAAAAATTTTCGCACCGTCTCCTGCTCGGCGAGATCAAGCTGCGAACGATCGCGCATCAGCAAGCTCGTGAAGCCGTCGCTCTTGAGCCGCCGCACCAGGGCGCTTCCCACCATGCCGCTGTGACCGGCTACGAAAATTTTCTCTGATTTGTTCATCACGGCGCCGCAGACATTTGCCGTTTAGCATTTTCTTTTTCCGGCGTTTGCGCAATCCTGAGTTCGTGCCGAAAACATCGCGCCTCGCCGTCCAGAAGACCTACAAACTTTTCATCGCCGGCAAATTCGTGCGCGGCGAGAATGGCCGGGTATTGCCGGCCCGCGGTGGCAACGGCGCACTGCTCGCGAACTTTTGCCGCGCATCAAAAAAGGATTTTCGCGACGCGGTGGTGGCCGCGCGCGCCGCGTTTCCGAATTGGTCAAAGCAAAGCCCGTATTTGCGCGGCCAGATTCTCTATCGGGCCGCCGAAATGCTCGAGATGCGCCGGAGCGAATTGCAAAGCGAACTGGCGCGCGCCAATGGCGCGGCAAGAGCCTCCTCCGCCAGGGCTACGGCGGCCAGGTCGACATCTACGAGTGAAACGACGCTCGCGATCGATCGCCTCGTCCATTACGCCGGTTGGACCGACAAGTTCGCCCAGATATTTGGCACCGTTAATCCGGTCGCCACTTCCCATTTCAATTTCACTTTTCCCGAGCCGACCGGCGTGGTGGTTGTGCTTTGTCCGGACGAGCCGGCGCTGCTCGGGTTCGTCTCGCTCGTGGCGCCGGTGATCTTGAGCGGCAACTGCGTTGTCGTGCTCGCCTCGACCGCCAAACCGCTGCCCGCGCTGACGTTTTCGGAAATCATCGCGACAAGTGATTTGCCGGGCGGCGTCGTCAACGTGCTTGCCGGCGATTCGGCTGAGCTCGCGCCGCACATCGCCGCTCACATGGACGTGAACGCAATCGTGGATGGCACTGGCGACGCGAAGCTCGGCCGCCAATTGCAGCAAGGCGGCGAGCTCAACGTCAAACGTTACATTCGCCGCGATCTCGCGCCCACCGAATGGCAGCGTCGTGCGGCGGAAAATCCATATTGGATTGCCGATACACTCGAGATGAAGACGGCCTGGCATCCAATCGGTTTGTAAATCTGCGCCGGCCGTTACCGCATTGGCGCGCGGCGATGCTTGGCTGATTGTCGATCTCGCGTCGGCGATCCTTGACGCACGGAGCGCTCAAACTTAGAGTAAGAGCGTAGTCCGCGCCGGCAGGAGTGGGAAGCGATGTCCCACTCCTTTTGGTCTGCGGGCTCGATGTTTTTATGAATGCCGAATTCATTACCATGCTCGATTACCTGGAGCGGGAGCGCGGGATCAAGCGCGAGATTCTGCTCGAAGCCGTCTCCAACGCGCTGCTTTCGGCATCGAAGAAAAGCGTCGGCGCATCGCGCGACCTGCGCATCGACATCAACCCGAAGACGGGCGAGATCCGCGCGCTCGCCAATTTGCTGGTGGTCGACAACGTTCAGAATCCGCAGGACGAGATCGCGCTCGCGCGAGCCCGGCGGATCAAACCCGACGCGGAGGTCGGCGATACCGTGGAAATGGAAGTGACGCCGAAGAATTTTGGCCGCATCGCGGCGCAGACGGCGAAACAGGCGATGATGCAGCGCATCCGGCAGGTCGAGAAAGAAATGATTTACGAGGAGTTCAAGGACCGCGCCGGCGAGATCGTGAGCGGCACGGTACGCCGATTCGATCGTTCCGATGTGATTCTCGATCTTGGCAAGTTCGAAGCCATCATGCCGCAACGGGAACGCGTCGTCGTGGAAGACTACAATGTCGGCGACCGCTTGCGCGCCTATGTCGTGGCCGTGGAAAATGGGCTGCGCGGCCCCGAGATCATCGTCTCGCGCAGCCACCCGAATTTCGTTCGACGGCTTTTTGAGATGGAAGTGAGCGAAATCGCGGATGGCACGGTCGAGATTCGCGGCATTGCGCGTGAGGCGGGTTATCGCACCAAGATTGCGGTTTGGAGCGGAAACGAAAAAGTGGATCCCGTCGGCGCATGCGTGGGGATGCGCGGTTCGCGAGTCAAAAACATTGTGCGCGAGCTCAACAACGAAAAGGTCGATATTATCCGGTGGAGCTCCGACCCCAAGGACTTCGTCCTCGAAGCGCTCAAACCAGCGAAGGTGAAGAACCTGGCTTTTGATCCGGAAAAGAAAAGCGTGCAGATCTCCGTCGACGAAGACCAGCTCTCGCTCGCCATCGGAAAAAAAGGCCAGAACGCGCGGCTCACCTCGCGGCTGACCGGTTGGGAAATCAACATCGACAAAGACACCTCGGCCACGACGGCGGTCGAACAAAAGGTCGCCCAAGCCGCGCAGATGCTCTCGGCCGCGCTGCCGATCAGCGAAGAACAGGCAGTGACGCTGGTAAAATCGGGCTTTACCAACCTGGAAGGTTTACGCGATGCCGACGTGCAGGATTTGATCGACATCCTTGGCGTGGAAGAAACCAAGGCGCGCGAGATTCACGAAGCGGTGCAGAAACAAGGTGATGAAGAAAAGATTGGCTCAGCCCAAAGCGCTTGAGCCATGAAAACAACGAACAGCGATGCCAACCAAAACGACGAAAAAACCTGCCGCGCGCAAAACCACCGCGTCGAAGGCAGCCAAGGCACCAACTGTTCGCAAACTGGCTGCGCCCGCCAAGGATAAGCCGCCCCAAAAAACTGCCGGAGCGAAACCGGAACACGCGGCCGCACCCACCCTCGCTAAAAAGACAGAAGCGCCGCCTCCAGCGACACCGGCTGCAAAATCGACCGTATCAAAATCGCATCACGAAAGCGTGTCGTTGATCGATACCAAGCCGACGAAGAAGTCGGCGGCTGATGGCGAAGTAAAAAAGAAAACGACAATTCTCCCGCCGATCTCGCGCATCCTCGACAAGCCCAAGATCGCCGAGGCGGCGCCGCCAATCGCGCCAGAAGCTGCGACGCCACCGCCCGAAGAGCCGGTGGCCGAGGTTGCGGCCGAAGAAACAGCCGAGCCGCAAAACGTCATTCACATCAAGCCGCCCATCATTGTGAAGCAATTGGCCACTGCGCTTGGGTTGAAACCGCACCAGCTCATCGCCGAGCTGATGCACTTCAACATTTTCGCCAACATCAATCAGACGATTGAACCCGATATCGCTGCCAAGATCGCCGAGAACCACGGATTCGTTCTCGAAAAAGAACGACGCGAAAAGGGCGCGGGCGTGCACAAGGTCGAGCAGCCGGTCGTCGCGCCGCCGCCGCCAGTCATCGCGAAAAAAGAAGAACTCAAACCGCGTGGACCGATCATCACTTTCATGGGCCACGTCGATCACGGCAAAACCTCATTGCTCGACGCGATCCGCAAGACGCGCGTTGCGGCAGGCGAAGCCGGCGGCATCACCCAGCACATCGGGGCTTACCAAGTCGATCACAAAGGAACAAAAATCACGTTTATCGACACGCCGGGTCACGCGGCGTTTACCGCGATGCGCGCGCGGGGCGCGAACGTGACTGACATTGTGGTGCTGGTCGTCGCCGCAGATGACGGAATCATGCCGCAAACGGTCGAAGCGATTAACCACGCCAAGGCCGCACCGCACGTGAAGATCGTGGTGGCGGCCAACAAGATGGATTTGCCGGGCGCGAACATCGACAAGCTGAAAAAGCAGCTCCAGGAACACGGCCTCATGCCGGAAGATTGGGGCGGCGAAACAATCATTTGCCCGGTTTCCGCGACGCGTGCTACCGGCATCGATCACCTGCTTGAGATGATGGCGTTGCAAGCCGAGGTGATGGAACTGAAAGCGTCGCCCACGGCCACGCCACGCGGCACGGTCATCGAAGCCCAAGTCGAAGCCGGCCGCGGTCCGACCGCTACCGTAATTGTGCAGATGGGCACGTTAGAAATCGGTGACCCGTTTATCTGTGGCGATTACGCGGGCAAGATTAAGTCGTTGATCGATGATCGCGGTGAGCCGGTGCGCGCAGCCGGACCGGCGACACCGGTGAAGGTGCTTGGGTTCGTCGGTTTGCCCAATGCCGGGGACGAATTCCTTGTCATGGATTCGGAGCGCTCGGCCAAGGCACTGAGCGAGGAGCGATTGGAAGCAAAGCGCGCCAACAAACTGATCGCGCCACAGCGCGCGACACTGGAAAGTTTGCTCGAAGGTCCGGCCGGCATAAAAGTTTTGCGCATCGTTCTGAAATGCGATGCGCAAGGCTCACTCGAAGCCATCGCCGGCGCGCTTCAGCAGATCGAGAGCAAGAAAGTTGATTTGCAACTGATTCACGCGGCGATTGGGCCGATTTCGGAATCAGACATTCTCCTGGCCAGCGCATCTGAAGCGGTCGTTGTCGGTTTCAATGTTAAGGTGGAAAGCATGGCCGTGCCCGCGGCCAAGCACGAAGGCGTGCAGGTCAAGCTCTACAGCATCATTTACGAGTTGCTCGACCAGATCAAAGAAGCGATGGCCGGCCTGCTCGACCCCGAACATCGCGAGACGATCATCGGTCACGCCGAGGTGAAACAGGTCTTCCAGTTGAGCAGGGGGATCGTGGCCGGTTGTCTGGTTACCGACGGGCGAATCTCCCGCGCGGCGCGCGCCCGGGTCGTGCGCAAACGCCAGCCGGTTTACGATGGCGGCATCTCGACACTGCGCCGCTTCCAGGATGACGTGAAGGAAGTGCGGTCCGGGTTGGAATGCGGCATCAAGCTGGGCGACTTCAGCGAATATCAGGTCGGCGACATTATCGAATGTTACCAGCTCGAAGCGATTCCGCAGAAACTTTAAGATGACGGAGTAATGGAGTGTTGGAGTATTGAGCCGGCCATTACTCCATTGCTCCATCACTCCATTTCCTTTCGATGAAACATCGACAATTGCGCGTCAACGAAGTCGTCAAACGCGAGCTCAGCGGCATTATCGCGCGCGAGGTCACGTTCGAAGACGCTCTCGTCAGCATTCATGCCGTGAACGTCACCCCCGACCTCAAGAACGCGCACGTCTACGTCAGTGTTCTTGGCCCGAGTGGCGGCCGCACAAATGTGATTGAGCAACTCGAAACGCATCGACCCGCTATTCAGGCTGAGCTCGCTCGTCGGGTCGTGTTGAAGTACACGCCGCATCTTGATTTTCATCTCGACGACTCGATCAAACGCGGCGCGCGCGTGATCGAGATCTTGCAGGAGCTGGAAACGCCCCCCGCCGAAAACGAGTGAGCCAGGGCCGTTCGACTTTCAGCGAAATCGGCCGGGCGCTGCGCGAGCATCACACCATCGCGATCCTCGGCCACGTGCGCCCCGACGGTGACGCGCTCGGCAGCGAGATCGCGCTCGGTCTTTCGCTGCAACAACTCGGCAAGGACGTGCACATCTGGAACGAAGAGGGCATGCTCGAGAAATATTCTTTCCTGCCGCGCGCCGAATTGCTGACCAAACCGCCGGCCGAGCCCCAAGATGTCGATCTTGCCGTCGCCCTCGACACTGCCATTCAGAACCGCCTCGGGACAGCGGGCCAGGCCGTCCGCTCCGCTAAACTCTGGATCAACATCGATCATCATGTGAGCAATCCAGGTTACGGCGATCTCGTTTACATTGACCCGAGCGCGCCTGCGACCGGCCAAATTCTCTTCGAACTGATCAAAAGCGAAAAACTCCCTCTCGATCCGGACATTGCCGAAAATCTGTTTGTCGCGATTTCGACCGACACCGGGTCATTTCAATATCCGAACACAACCGCGCGCACATTTGAAATCGCGGGCGAGCTTGTGCGCGTCGGCCTGAACGTGGGCGAGATCAGCCGCAAGACTTACGAGAACTATCCACGGCGTCGGCTCGAATTGCTGCGCGACCTGCTCCGCACGATGCGCTTCGAGGCCGATGGCCGTATCGCGAATTTCGCGCTCGATCTCAAAACCGCAGCCGAGCTCGGCGTTATTCCCGAAGACAACGAAGGGCTCATTGATCACTTGCGCGCCATCCACGGCGTGATCGTCGCGGTTTTCTTCGAAGAGCTTGCCGACGGCAAAGTGCGTGTGAGCATGCGCTCCAAAAGCGACGCCGTCAATGTATCCGCGATCTGCCAGAAATTCGGCGGCGGCGGCCACAAACTCGCGGCCGGGGCGCGCATCCGCGGCCCCCTCGCGGGCGTACGTGAGCGAGTGCTGGAGGAAGTTTGTGACATCGTCAAGCGCAACACCTGACGGCGTCTTGCTCGTCGATAAAGCCGAAGGCATGACCTCGCACGACGTGGTCGCGCTTGTCCGCCGCAAGCTCGAGATCAAAAAGGTCGGCCACTGTGGCACTCTCGATCCCATCGCCACCGGGTTGCTGCTGCTGACGATCGGCCGCGGCACAAAAGTGCAGGACCTGCTCATGAGCGAAGACAAGGAATACGTCGGCACGCTCGTGCTTGGCGTGATCACCGACACGCAAGATCGACAAGGAGAAACCCTGGAGCAGCGTGCCGTGCCTGAGCTTGGCGAGAACGAAATTCGCGCTGCGTTTGAAAAATTCCGCGGCGATTTCTATCAACTGCCGCCGATGGTCTCGGCCAAAAAACACGGCGGCGTTCCGCTTTATAAACTTGCGCGCCAGGGAAAGGTCGTCGAACGCGAGCCGCGTCTCGTGCACGTTTACCGCTACAGTATTGATCGAATCGCGCTGCCGGAAATAGATTTCAGCGTCGTGTGCAGCAAAGGCTTTTACGTGCGCACCTACGCCCACGATATCGGCGAGACGCTCGGTTGCGGCGCGCATCTCCATGCGCTTCGCCGCACTAAGTCAGGCCGGTTCGACGTCGCCAATGCGATCACGGTCGATCAAATCAAGAATGGGGCGCGCGACGAAATTATTGGACGCATTCTCTCGCTGCCGGAAGTCTCCCGCATGCGCGGAGCGTGAGAAATTCCGAAATTCGAATATCGAAATCCGAAACAAATCCGAATGATCAAAATTCAAAAAGCTGACCCGGCAGCCTGGCTTGGCCGGGATTGTTTTGAACATTCGAATTTTGAAATCGTTTCGAGATTCGGATTTCGACTTTCGGATTTTTGATCGTGATGGAAATTCTCCGCTCCATCCCCGAGCTCTCGCCTCTGCCAGGTCCTCTCCTTCTCGCCATCGGCGTTTTCGACGGCGTTCACCGCGGTCACCAGGCCGTGATTTCAACTTCGGCCCAGCACGCGCGGACTACTGATGGAACGCCGGTCGTGTTGACATTCGATCCGCATCCGGAAAAAGTGCTGCAACCGGCGAGCGCACCGCACCTGCTTACCGCGACCCAACACAAGATCTCGCTCATTCGCGATCTCGGCGTGGGCCATCTGCTCATCATCAAGTTCGACAAACAGTTTGCGGCCACGCCGCCGGAGGAATTCGTCGAGCAGCTGGTTACTCACTCGAAGCCGTTACGCGAAATTTGCGTCGGTCACGAGTGGTCGTTCGGCAAAGACCGGCGTGGCAATCTCGATCTGCTCAAAAAACTCGGCGCGGAATCTGGGTTCGAAGTGGTTGGCGTGCCACCGGTAAAGGCCAATGGCGAAGTTATCAGCAGCACGGCCATTCGTGACGCCGTGCAACGCGGCGATTTCACCAAGGCCAAGCTCATGCTCGGCCGCGACTACACGATCCTCGGCACGGTGATGCGCGGCGACGATCTCGGAAAGAAGATTGGCTTTCCGACAGCGAACTTGAGCGCGCACAGCGAACAATTCCCGCCTGACGGCGTCTATTTCGCCGAAGCCTGGCTCGAAGACGTTAAATATGACGGCGTGGTCAACCTCGGT
This sequence comes from Chthoniobacterales bacterium, assembly GCA_036522675.1. Lineage (GTDB taxonomy): Bacteria > Verrucomicrobiota > Verrucomicrobiia > Chthoniobacterales > UBA10450 > AV17. Next base: position 8,105 of record DATDFJ010000016.1, read on the forward strand.
TGCCGTCCCACCGTGAGCCGCGACAAATCAAACCGCGTCCTCGAAATTCACCTCTTCGATTTTAGTCGCGATATCTACGGTCAGGATCTCGAGATCCGTTTTGTCCGGTACCTCAGACCGGAAAAAAAATTCGACAGCATCGAC
>DATDFJ010000017.1:0-4347 GCA_036522675.1 Chthoniobacterales bacterium
GATAGATAGTAGCGCACGAGATCGAGCTTCGAGAGCTTCGTCTGCTCAGAAAAATACGGCTTGTCGGGGTGGGTTACCCGCACCTCGCGGCCGTCGATCGAGAGGATTTCGGCTGTGTCTTTCATCCTAAGGATCCGGCCAGCGGTCCGCCAATTGTGGCGCAGGCCGCCGACAGCTTAGCAATTTTGCTTAATGCACCGAAGGCCAACGTTTCCCGACGCAAGCACACCAGAGCGACGTCGCCCAACGGATCTGAAACTCACCCAAGAATTTGCTAAGATCGCAAAACAACCGAATTCCGAGTTACTTAGGCAGAGCGCGGTCCGACCTGATTAAATGTGACAAGCTCGTCCCTGTTCTGCAACGGAGCCGAGATGACTACTATTAACATACCCTGCCGCACAGGTTGCCGGGGATGACCAGCGCCCGCACCAAAAAATCACTCATGCGGCGGATTTTTTTCGGCTGGTACATGGTCGCCGCGAGCGTCGTGGCGAACACGATCTTCTCGGCCGCCTACTTCCAGGGCTTCGGCGTTCTCATTCTTCCGATCGAGCGCGCCTTCGGCTGGGACCGCTGGGTTATCTCGGCCGCGATGTCGCTGCGCCAGTTGGAGTCCGGCATCGTCAGTCCGGCCGTCGGCTTCCTGCTCGACCGCGTCAGCGGGCGCAAATTAATTTTCTGGAGCGCCGTCATCGCGGGCGCCGGCTTCATCGGCCTCGGCTTCACCGGCGGCGTGGTCACGTTTTTTCTTTTCTTCGTGATCATTTCCCTGGGCGCCTCCGGCGTCAGTCATGCGGTCACCTGGCCGGTGATTATCTCGCGATGGTTTCGCCGCAACCGCGGACTGGCCACCGGCCTTGCGGTGACCGGCCCCATCTTCGGCTCGCCGTTCGTCATACTGAACACGCACATCGAGGCGGCCTACGGCTGGCGCGTGGTCCTCTTCGCCTACGGCGCGCTCGTCCTCGTCATTGTCACGCTGATCAGCATGCTGGTGCGCGACCGGCCGGAGCCTTACGGTCTCACGCCCGACGGTGATCCGCCCGAGGAAGGCGCGGCCGCGGAGCGCCTCGCCGGTGCGCCGCGCAAGCGAGCGGATGCGGGATTGACGCTCCGCGCGGTGCTTCGCACCAAAGAGTTCTGGCTGTTCACGGGCTACTTGTCCGGCTGCTTCGCGGTGAACTCCGCGGTCCAGGGGCACATGATTCCCTACTTCCAGCAAGACATCGGACTTACCGCGGCTTGGTCGGCGGTGGTCATGTCCATCGTCTTCACCATCAGCGCCATCGGCCGTATCGGCGGCGGCTATCTGCTGGACCGCATGGACTATCGTCTTGTCCTGGCCGCGGTCGCCGCGATGATGGCTTTGTCGCTACTGTACCTCCAGATGGCGGAAGTAAAGACGGTGCCGGACACATTGCCCTTCGCGCTTTTATTCGGCGTCAGCTTCGGCTGCCTCGTACCCATGCGCGGCGCCGTCGGTAGCCTCATGTTCGGCATCCGCGCTATCGGCGGCGTCTTGGGTCTGCTGCAGGGCGGCTCGATAGCCGCCGGGGTCGTCGGCCCATTATTCATGGGAATCGTCTTCGACCTCCACGGAAGCTACTCCGCGGCAATTTGGGGGCTCATCGTCGTCAGCGCTCTCATGGTGCCGGTGTCCCTAGCCATGGCTTCGCCGGCCGAGCTAACCAAGCGCATCGAGCGGCAGCGCATCGGAGAGTAAAATGCTCGCTCGATCTTAACTCACTTATACTTGCAAAATCACCATGACTTCGATATTGCTCGCCGTTAATCGGCTATATATCGGGCCGACATATCGCGCTTACGATGTGTTGAATGACAAGGGCGAGCATGAAACCGTCGAAAGTGCCTTTTTTACACCTGCCCGTATACTTTCTTCTTCTGGCGTGTCTTATTGCCACGACAGTCGGGCCCGCGCTCGCCCAAACGATCCAAACCGTCCACAGCTTCGTGTCCGCCGGCGCGTTTCCGAACGGAAGAATTATCCAGGGAACCGACGGCCTTCTCTACGGCACGACCGTTGCCGGAGGAGGCCCCGGTGGAGGCACGATCTTTCGAGTCGCCAAGGACGGCTCCAATTTTTCTCAGCTCAAAGCCTTCGACTGTCGCGTGGAAGGCGATGGGGGCTGCCTTCCATATTCAGGATTGCTCGAAGGCAGCGATGGATTTCTCTACGGCACAACTTCTCAAGGCGGTACGTTTAACGGAGGCTCGGTCTTCAGAATCGCCAAAGACGGCAGCGGCTTCGCGTCCTTCCCGATTTTCTTTTGCTTTACAAAAATTAACTGTGCCTCTTTTTCCGGGCTATCCGGGCTCATAGAAGGGAGCGACGGATTTCTTTACGGCACGGCCTCCGGCGGCGGCGCGTTCGGCGGAGGCGCTGTGTTTCGGATGTCCAAAAACGGTCTGATCTTCTTTCCCCTCAAAAATTTTGATTGCGGCAGCCAAAACGACGGCTGCCTGCCCACCGCAGCATTGCTGGAAGGCAGCGACGGTTTACTTTATGGAATCACGCAAAAGGGAGGCGCCTTCGATCAGGGCACAGTGTTTAAGGCTTCCAAAGATGGCCTGTCGTTCACTCTTCTAAGGACGTTTCAATGCAGCGACAACAACGGCTGTCTCCCCTACGGCGAATTGACCGAAGGCAGTGACGGTTTTCTATACGGAACGACATCCACCGGTACGGCTAATTCCGGCGGTGGCGTCGTCTACAAAGTGGCTAAAGACGGGACAGGATTTGCGGCTATACAGCGCTTTCCATGTAATAGCTGCGAATTGCGTGGCGGAGTGCTCGAGGGCAGCGATGGGCTTCTTTACGGCGTTACTCTATGGGGTGGGACACACCTTCAAGGCACATTGTTCAGTCTCGCCAGGGACGGCTCAAATTTCACTACGCTAAAAAGCTTCGACTGTACTCCCGACGGGTGTAACCCGTACGCCGGCTTAACCGAGGGAGATGATGGGCTTCTCTACGGCACGACTTATCAAGGCGGACTCTCCGGCTACGGAACCGTATTTAGAATCGCGAAGAATGGCAGCGATTTTAAGGTGGTCATGCCCATAGGCTGTGATCTTGCCGGCGGTTGCGGCCCTTACGCAGAAGTTATCGAGGCGAGTGACGGCTTTCTCTACGGTACGACGTTTTATGGCGGCATATTCAATCAAGGAACAATTTTTAAGGTCGGGAAGGATGGGGCGGGTTTCACATCGCTGAAATCCTTTCAGTGCCAGAGCACGGAAAGCTGCTACCCGGCGGCGCAGTTGCTTGAGGGCAGCGATGGGCAGCTCTACGGCACGACTGGGGGCAACTCAATCAATGGTGCCGGGACCTTATTCCGCATCGCAAAGGACGGTAGTGGTTTCGTGCTATTAAGGAAGTTTCAATGCGGCGCCAACGATGGGTGCAACCCTGATGCCGGCTTGATCGAGGGGAGCGATGGCTTTCTGTATGGCACGACCCGTGGCGGGGGGCCGGATGACCGCGGCACGATATTTAAGATCAGCAAGGAGGGGACCGAATTCACCCTGCTTAAGATATTTCAGTGCGGTGTCGCTACCGATGGTTGCTTCCCCTTCGCCGAGTTGTTGGAGGCGAGCGACGGATTTCTGTACGGGACAGTATCCGGCGGTGGAACCTTCGGCGGCGGCGCGGTGTTCAAGATCGCAAAAGACGGCACCGGGTTCACACTGCTGAGGAGCTTCCAGTGTTGGGTCAGCACGGATGCGTGTGAACCTTTTGATAAGTTAATCGAGGGGAGCGACGGTTTGCTCTACGGCACCACCTTTTTCGGGCAAATTGCCGGCTTCGGCTCGGTATTCAAGATTGCGAAAGATGGAACGGGGTTCGCCCATTTAAAAATCTTTCCGTGCAGCGGCGATGACGGCTGCTCTCCGGCTGGGGGAGTGGTCGAAGGAGCAGATGGCTTTCTTTACGGCGCGACCCGTTGGTTCTCCAGTTTCCAACCCGCTACCGTTTTCAAGATAGCCAAGGACGGAAGCGGCTACAGCATCATCGATCGGTTCGTGTGTGACGGCGGTCCCTGTGATCCTGTCGGCGGGTTGACCAAGGCAAGCGATGGCTTTCTTTATGGAACGACATATAGCGGTGGCGCGTACGGTGGAGGCAACGTATACCGACTCATGCTGGGTCATGCTCTGCCGAACCACATTGCTGACTTGAAGGCCAGCGCTGCGACGCAGACCAGCGTGAATCTGAGCTGGACGGTCCCCGGCGGCAACGGCTCCGGCGCGGCGAAGAGCTACGATGTGCGTTTTTCTAACACGGTGCTCGACAGTACGAATTGGACATCGGCGATCCAAGCG
>DATDFJ010000018.1:0-5478 GCA_036522675.1 Chthoniobacterales bacterium
TTTCCGCTGCGGACCCATGCGTGCGTGATTCGGAGCTTGTGCGTTGCGCCATTGCCGTCTTTGTCGAGCCACCGAAAATTGATCCAGTAGCAAGCAAACGCGACGTCGCCCGTCACCTGAATCGCCGCCGGTTTGAATTCACCCGCCTCGAACTTCAACCCCTTACTCGTTTGCGACGTGATCCAGTCGGTAATGTGATCTTTCCGCACCGGCGCGGCACTGACCGAAGGCCACCCAAGAAAATTCTGGTGCCACAAAGCCGAGTACGCCGCCAAATCATTGTTCTCGACGTAGCGCCAGTACGCCCGCTCAAGATTCCAGAGCTCTTGCTCATCGGCCACGGTTTGCGACGGGGTAATCGTGTCTGCCGCAAATGTAATTTTCGCAGCGGCAACGAAGCAGAAAAGGACCGTCAAAATTCGCACAGATTTAAACAGACCGACTCAACGAGCAATTCAAAGTCAGGCGTATGCATCCAATCTGTCAAAGCTCGACGGATTTAAACGTCCTCATTATGGCTTGTAGTTCGTTATCCATCGAGCCGTCTCCCGGTCCGCTACAAACAACCCACACGATCCTGGCGTAGTGTTGGAAGAAGTACAACAAGTCGTGAAAGACGGCGCCGTCGCGTTTTACTCGCGCCAATGTGCGTAGCCCCTGTTGATTTGAATCGGTCGTAAACTTGGAGTTTTCGATAACTTTAAAGTCAGGATCACGTTTGGCTGCTCTTCGTAGCGTCTCGAGCCGAAATCTCTCCATGCTTATCGGGTAAAAGTTCCTGCCGTACTCGTCATCCACAACATAAACAGCTAGGCTGGTGTTAACGACAAGCTTCGCTTTTTGGTGTGGATCGACTGCTACTTTGTATCGAGCGCCTGCTGCGTTGATCAATTTCCAGCCGTTGGGAAGTTGATACGAGAAGCCTCCATCTGGCGACATTACTTCAAAGCCGTGCGCACTGGCAGCGCTGGCGATCAATGCTCCGGCCAAAATGAAGACGGATAAAAAGGCTGAGACGTATTTCATGCCGACACTAAACGGTTCCTGGCCGCATGTTCACGCCGGGCCGGTGAACCCGAGCACAATGTCGAACTTCGCCCTAAGCTCGCCGATACCGAGTCTTCATCGGCGCAAAACCCACGGTCACGGATTCCTGCGCCTTGGCGTCGCCGATTCCGCGATAAATCGGGTCGCGTTGACTGTTGGGATAACCTTTGACGTAGAGCTGCGTTGTCCACGGTTCACGTCCTGGCACTTTAGTTTTGAAATGGATATGCGTGCAGAGGCGGGTGATTGGGGAGTGGTCGCATCGCATGATTAGGCGGCAGTTTTCAAGTAATCTTCGATCCGCAGCTGACGCATACCCGCCCAGCTGTGCCGCATAATCGGCGCGGCAACGTTGCTGTGGTCGTTCAAACCGGAGGTTGATATCCGGACATAAACGAACTCCTCTTCTGTTTCGTGAGTCAGCCGGATCATGCTGAGATGGTCTATGAATCGGTCGTCGCCAAGCAACACATCCTTGAGCGAATCCACAAGCAATTTCGCCATATTATCCAAATCGCGAACTTTTCGTGTGCGGCTGCAGACGAACAAGAGGGTGAGACAAATTGGTCGATTCTTGAAGCTGTTGAAATCATAATTCGCAAAGCGCTCAGCGACCGCTCTCTTAAACGCGGCTTTGTTCAGCCCATCCAACGCTTGATAAGATTCCGGCTTTATCCGAATCGGCAGGACATGAATCGGTCCGTCAGGCTGACAAATGTAGCAATACTGCTGAGACAACCAGCTGAGCTTGTCGCTGAGTGTAACATGTGACTGCTTAGCCAGCCGTAGTTGCTTGAAGTAAATATCCAGATCGTCATATCGCGCCATCAGCCACCGGGCGCCTTCTTCGTCGCTCCAGGGAACGCCTGTAGCCGCTTCATACATGTGTCGAAGTTCAGCAGTATTCTGCGGCATTATGAAATGCGCTACGATGAGAGAGTTAATCGAGCGCTCATTCTGGGCGCGCCGCTCCAAAGATTTAGCGGCTGCCGAAACAAGCATCTCGTACACATCGATGTTGTCGCTTGGCCAGCATAGCGGAACCCGCCCTAACGAGCGATATGTCGAGATTACTCCGCAGCCGGCTCGGCTCTCCAGCAAATAATCAGGAGACTCCCGCGGTCCGCATCCAACGCTTATTTGTTCGCTAAAGCAGCGTTGACGTCTGGATATATGCGGAAGACTTGGTCGAGGCGGGCGATTTCGAAAATGGTGCGGACTGGTTCCTGTAAACTCGCTAGGGCGAACGTGCCGCCGTATTGCTGGACGTTTTGCATCCCTTCGATCAGCGCGGCGAGGCCGGAGCTGTCGATGTAGCTGACGCGAGCAAGATCGACAATCAACTGTTTCGGTTTTTTCTCGATCATCACTTGCAGCGAGGCCGCGAGATTGGGCGAGACGTGCAGATCGATCTCGCCCTCAAGCGGGAGGACGTTGGCTCGATCTTTACGCGGCGTAGGAGAGGCGGGAGGCGCGGTCTTCTTCATCACTTCGCAATCGCAACCGTTTACCAGCCGAGCGTCGCGATCAACCCATCGACATCGGAAAAATCGTCGATCAAAAAATCCGGCTCGTGTTTGGCCAGCTCGTCGCGGTTCCAACGGCCGGTGGCGACGGCGATGGTGCGCGCACCGAAGACTTTGCCGCAGGCGATGTCGCGCGGCGTGTCGCCGATGACGTCGATCTCGGCGGCGGAAAATTCGCGGCCGTGTTTTTCCTTCGCGCGCGACCGGGCGAAGGAGCCGAGCTGATTGCGGTCGTGATGATCGTCGGCGAATGCGCCGAACTCGAAGAAGTGCCAGACGCCGTAGTGCTCAAGTTTCAATTGCGCACCGCGCGAGATGTTGCCGGTGAGCAGCGCGAGTACGACGTGCGGGCGGGCGCGCAGTTTTTCGAGCAGCTCAAAGACCCCGGGAAGCAGTTTGCCTTGGCGGCGCGTCAATTCGCCCGAGAGAAAATGGACGTAGCTGTCGAGGAACGCGGTGACGTTTTCGTTCGTCGCCGGAATTCCGTGCTTTTTCAAAATAGCGGCCACGATCCCCGAATCGGTCATGCCCGCGATTTCGATATCGCCGAGATCATCGTCGATGCCGTGCCGCTCTTTCAGCGCGCCAATGAGCGCGTGCACGCCCGCGCCGCCGGAATGGATAAGGGTGCCGTCAATATCGAAAAGAAGCAGGCGTTTCTGAATTTTCGATTGTCGATTCTCGATTTTCGATTGTGTCACCGATTGGATCACCGCTAAAGCAGCGGCCACAAATCGAAATTCGCAAATCGAAATTCGAAAATCCTTAGAGCGCCGGGGTGCGCATCATCAGCACGGCGACCATGCTGCCAACGAATGCGGCGAAGGCGATGAGCGCGATGATGAAAAAGATTTTGCGAGTCGGATCAGCGTCTTCTTTTTGACGCCGGAAGGGCGACGCGTTCGTGAAATCGACCGGGGCAATGCTGGATTCGGCGGGTTTAACTTCGATCTGCTGGAGCTGCGGCAACGGTTGCGAACCGAGCACGTCCGGCTCGTAGCGGACTTCGAGCGCGCCAAAGCGGATGCGGTCGTCGAAGCGCAGGAGCGTTTCGGTTGTCGGAATGCCGTTGACCCGGGTGCCGTTAGTCGAATCGAGGTCCTTGAGCCGATAAGTGTCGCCGCTGAGCTCGAGTTGGGCGTGGTGACCGGAAACAGACGGATCGGAAAGCACGATCGTGTTGTCCGGGGCGCGCCCGATTGTGACGACCTGATCGACCAACTCATGCGGGATCCCTCCGACGACCAGTTTTGGCATAGGTTGTCGATCTTTGCACAATGGCGTCGGCTTGTCACCTGGCTCTTCCTTTCCGGATCGTCTTCTTTTTTGGCCTGGTGGTGCGGCAAGATTAGGTAGGGGCGGTTCACCCGAACCGCCCGCGGGCGTTTGAGGTCAATCGCATCTACCAAGGTGAAAGAGCCGCGAACCGACGTGCGCTCCCCGGATTGACCCGTTCCCGCCGCGCTCGCATAGTGGCGCTTCAATGGCGATTGAGCATACGCGTAATTTTTGCATCATCGCGCACATCGATCACGGCAAGACGACGTTATCGGACCGACTGCTCGAGCGCACCGGCACGATTCAAGAGCGCGAGAAGCAGGACCAGTTGCTCGATTCGATGGATTTGGAGCGCGAGCGCGGGATCACGATCAAAGCGCATCCGGTGACGATGAAGTATCGCGCCAAATCGGGCGTGGAATACCGGCTGAACCTGCTCGATACGCCGGGGCACGTCGATTTCGCCTATGAAGTGTCGCGCTCGCTCGCGGCGTGCGAAGGCGCGTTGCTCGTCGTCGACGCGGCGCAGGGAGTGGAAGCGCAAACGGTGGCGAACGTGCATCTCGCCCATCGCCAGGGACTGACGATCGTACCCATTATCAACAAGATCGATTTGGCCAACGCCGATGTCGCTGCGGTGCATCGACAACTCGAAGATATCCTCGCCATTCCGTCGGCCGAAGCGATTCACGCGAGCGCGAAGATGGGCACCGGCATCGATGAAATCTTGGAAGCCATCGTCGACCGGATTCCGGCGCCGCAAAAACCGAAAGACGAAACGCTGCGCGCGCTCGTGTTCGATTCGGTGTTCGACGTTTACCGTGGCGTTGTCGGTTATGTGCGCGTCGTTTCTGGTCACATGGAGGCGAACCATGCGATCAAATTGATGAGCAACGACGCGCGTTATGAGATCAAGGAAGTGGGCGTGTTCACCCCGAAGATGTTTGTCCAGCCAGGGCTGAGCGCGGGCGACGTCGGTTATTTCATCGCCAACATCAAAACAACCGCCGATATCAAAATCGGCGACACGATCACCGATCAACGCAATCCGGCGAGGAAACCGTTGCCCGGATTCCAGGAAATTCATCCGATGGTTTTCAGCGGGATTTACCCGATTAACACCGGCGACTTCGAGCATTTGAAGACGGCAATCGGGAAGCTGCGCCTGAACGATGCGGCTTTTATCTACACGCCCGAGAGCTCAGTCGCGCTCGGCTTCGGGTTCCGCTGCGGGTTTCTCGGGCTGCTGCACATGGAAATCATCCAGGAACGATTGCGCCGCGAATACAATATGGACATCATCGCGACCAGCCCGAGCGTGGTTTACGAACTAATCACAACCGCTGGCGAAACGCGTTTGATCGACAATCCCGCGCATCTGCCGAACCCGAGCGTGATCCGCGAAATCCGGGAGCCGATCGTGAAAGCGTATGTGCTTTGCCCGAACGAGAACATCGGCGACATCCTCCAGCTCATTTTGGAAAAACGCGGACAGATGGACCACACCGAGACGCTCGATACGCGCCGGGTCATGTTGCATTGCGAATTGCCGTTGAACGAAATCCTGGTCGACTTTAACGACAAGATTAAATCGATCACCCGCGGCTACGGTTCGATGGATTACGAG
>DATDFJ010000019.1:0-4436 GCA_036522675.1 Chthoniobacterales bacterium
GCCGCAACTTTGGTCTTGCTCTTGCTTTTCAATGATCAACGACGGCGAGATCACCGTGAGAGAAGATCGACATCGTATTTTGAACAGGCGAATCGCCCGGCGCGTCGAACATTGCGGAATCTTGCAGGAACGATATAATCGCAGCGGATTTTGGGGGCGGACTGGGAAAAACCGATGAGCGACGAGCGCAGCAAAGAGTCGGAAGATTTCGGCGAAGACCCGCACGACCTTACGCTGCTCGACCAAATCGACCGTCTCATCGGTTCGCTCCCGCCGGGCGATCCGGTCCGGCGCCAGCTGCTGGATCTCCGACCGGCGATCACGGACCGCGAGGAGACGATCGTCGAAGCGCGGCAGATGATCGAGAAGCTGGAGGAGGTGATTAAGAAAGTGACCTCGCCGGCGAACCGCATCGGCACATTTCTCGGAGCGACTTCGCGCGACACGGCCCACATTGTCGTGGGCGGCGCGGATTATTATTGCAATGTCGATCCCCGCATTCCGCTGGCGAAGCTGAGAAAAGGCACACGCGTGTTGGTGAACGAAGCGTTCGTGATCGTGGGCGATCTCGGATTCGAAACAGCCGGGCCGATCACAAAGATCACAGAAATCCTGGGCACCGATCGGTTGCGCGTGGGCTCGGAGCATGGTCTGCACTCGATGGTGCTGCAACGCTCCGCCGATCTCGCCAGCTCGAGCTTGAAAACGGGCGACGAAGTGCGCGTCGATTCCAATTACCGGATGGCCCTCGAGATGCTCTCCAGCGCGAAGTCGCAGGAGTATTATCTCGATACCGTTCCGGAGCTGCCATGGGAAAAAGTCGGCGGCCAGGAGGCGGCGCTGCAAGCGATCAAGGACGCGATCGAGCTGCCGCTATTGCACGCCGATCTTTTCAAGAAATTTCAACACGCCACGCCAAAAGGTTTTCTTCTCTACGGCCCGCCGGGTTGTGGCAAGACGCTCATCGGCAAAGCGACGGCGTTTAATTTGACCAGGCAACTGCGCGAACAGGCGGGCGCAGAGGTGCGCGAATATTTCATGCATGTTAAAGGCCCGGAGATCCTGAACATGTGGGTGGGCGAATCGGAACGGATGGTACGCGAAATTTTTGCGACCGCGCGCGAGAAGCGGAGGGAAGGTTTCATGCCGTTCGTTTTTATCGACGAAGCCGAATCGATCCTAGGTACCCGGCGGGCCTCGCGTTACTCGAACATTCTTTCCACGCTCGTGCCGATGTTCTGCTCGGAAATGGATGGGATCGAGTCGCTCAATGACGTCGTCATTATTCTGGCTTCGAATCGCGCCGACTTGATCGATCCGGCGATCCTCCGGCCTGGTCGCATCGATCGAAAAATTAAAGTCAATCGCCCGAATAAACAGGGCGCGCACGAGATTTACCGGATTTATTTGACTGACGATTTGCCTTACGACGGCGCGCTCACCAAGGAGAGCGCGGGGATCGGCGAAGCGGTCGAGCGGTTGATCGATCGCGTGGTCGAGTACCAGTTTGGGCGCCGCGATGAAAACAAATTTCTGGAAGTCACGCTGCGGAGCGGGCGCAGAGAAATTCTGTATCGCAGCGACCTGATCAGCGGTGCGATCATAGCTTCGATCGTGGAGCGGGCAAAGGCGATGGCGATCAAGCGCGCCATTGCTACGCAACAGGAGCAAGGCATTCGCGAGGTGGACTTGAATCTTTCCTTCGACGCCGAGTACATGGAGAACGATATCTTCCCTCCCGCCGACGTGACCGAGGAGTGGCTCAAACTCATCGATTACGATCCGGAAAACGTGGTCAAGATTTCGCCGGTCAAACCCATCGGCGATGCAAAGTCGCGCCCCGGCTCCGGAGTGATCTGATTGGAACCATCGGCGACGCTGATGACGCGTGATCGGCAAAACTGTAGGGGAAGCTGCTAGCTTCCCGAGTTCGGTATGGCGCAACCGCCGCGACTCTCTGCCATCCTGCTGCCGTGGGAGAAATCAGTGATCTATTTCGTTACCTTGTGCGTGCAAGCCCGGCGGAAGGTGTTGGCTAATGCCGAGACATTTGATGCGGTTCGACGAACGATTCGACAGCTGAACAAATGGCGCGTGCTGGCCGCGGTGGTTATGCCAGATCACATTCACCTGATCGTTTCGCCGATGGGGGATCGCGGGCTTTCGGTCGGAGACTTCTCGCATGGATTCAAACGAGCGTTGCGCAAAACACTAAAACGTCAGAATTGGCAATGGCAGCGCGGCTGCTTCGATCGGCTTTTGCGGTCGGATGAAAATCTCACCAGCAAATGGACTTATGTGCAGGATAATCCGGTACGGCACGGCCTCGTAAAGAAGGCGGAGGATTGGCCGTACTATTTAGACTTCGTTAATATTACAGAGGGAAGCTGTCAGCTTCCCCTACAGCCGGATCAGTCGCAGGAATTGCAAAGCATGGGGGTTGCTGGCCGATGAAACGCGTCTTCGGACTCGAGACGGAGTACGGCATCACCGTCGATGGCGCGGAGAATGTCGATGTTGTGCACGAATCGATCGAGCTGGTGCGCCGTTACACCGATCACGGCGCGCTCATGAAATGGGATTACGAGCTGGAGGATCCGCATCTCGACGCGCGCGGCTTCCGCGCGCGGCAGTTGCTCCAGGACACGGACGAGTCGGCTTACTACGAAATCGACAAGAACCGGCCGCTCAGCTTCGAGGAAATCAAAAGCGATCTCGTGCTTTCCAATGGCGCGCGATTTTACAACGATCATGCGCACCCGGAATATTCGACGCCGGAATGCACCGCGCTGCATCAGATCGTGGCCCAGGAGAAAGCCGGTGAGCGCATCCTGATGGAGTGCGCGCGGCGCCGAAACCAGAAACTCCCCGCGGGACGCGAAGTGCGGATTTACAAAAACAACACCGATTTCGTGGGCCACAGCTACGGGTGCCACGACAATTACCTGATGAGCCGCGACATTCCCTGGGACCGGCTCGTCTCCGCGATCCTGCCGTTTCTCATCACGCGCCAGATCTTCGCCGGCGCCGGCAAGATGGGAATCGAGGCCGAAAGCGCGGCGAGCCAGCCCGGGCTCTATCAAATCTCGCAGCGCGCAGATTTCTTTAGTGTGGTTGTGAGCATCGACACGATGAATCGCCGGCCGCTCATCAACACGCGCGATGAGCCGCACGTCGACGCGAGCCGTTACCGGCGATTTCACGTCATCATCGGCGACTCGAACATGAGCGAATGGGTCACGGCCATGAAAATTGGCACGACTGCGCTCGTGCTTGATTTGATCGAACGCGGCGCGGCCCCGCAGTTGGAAATCGCGCAGCCAGTTGATGCAAACAAATCGATCAGCCGCGACCAAACCTACGATTGGATCATCGAGCTAAAGGACGGCCGTAAGATTTCCGCGATCGACGTGCAGCGAATTTATCTCCGCGCCGCGGCAAAGCTCGAACGGTTTGAGGATGAGTCCAGCACGATGGACGAAGATCGACAATGGGTTTTGCAGGAATGGGAAAACGTCCTCAATGATCTGGAGCGCGATCCCATGAGCGCGCGTGACCGGGTGGATTGGGCGGCGAAGAAGTTTCTGCTCAGCGCGCTGCAGGAGGAGGAAAAACTTTCCTGGGGTGATCCGTGGCTGCAATCGATCGACCTCGAGTATCACAACGTCGATCTCGAACGCGGCCTCTATTACGAGCTTGTCCGGCAGGGGGCGATTCGGCGCGTGGTCAGCGAAGATGAAATCAAGACTTCAATCTTTACACCGCCGGAGACAACGCGCGCATTTTTCCGCGGCCGCTCCGTCGCGCGTTTCAACGACGAGATCGCTTCGATCCAATGGGACGAGATCGTGTTCGCGCACAATTCACAGAGCCGCCGCGTCGCGCTGCCCGAAGCTTCCATGGATGCGCGGCTCAACGCCCTCAACCAAGCCGCCCGCAATGGTAAAGATTTCGACGCGTTCATAGCCGCGGTGAGCGCGATCGATTGAACCGGCGCGCTCGCCATGCCGTCATCCCGAGCCGCGCAGACGGCGAGGGACCCCACAATCGGAGCGCTGATCACACGAGTTACACAAGACGCACTCTTCACCGACGGTCACCAAACAACTTCTCACCCAAGTCTTCCCACCTGGGATTGATTCGACGCACCAGATCGTTCTTCTTCTCGCGTCGCCAACCTTTAATTTCTTTTTCGCGCGAGATCGCGTCCCGCGCGCGATCGAAGGATTCATAGTAGACCAGTCGATCTACGTTGTAGCGCTTCACGAAGCTCCGCTTTGGTGTGTTCTCATGAAACCATAGGCGCCGCTGCAAACTGTTCGTCACGCCAGTGTAGAGGACGACCCTGCTTCGATTCGTCAGCATGTAAACGTAATACATCGGTAACGGTTCGGGTCCACGATGCTGAGCAACAAAAGCGTCTCGCACAAGCTGGT
>DATDFJ010000020.1:0-5082 GCA_036522675.1 Chthoniobacterales bacterium
AGTGCGGCGTTTAGATCGCCCGTGACCATCGATCTTTCTTCCGCCCCTTCTCTTGCCGGCTGGTCGATATTTGTGTAACCCGGCGTGACGAACCCAAACTCAAGTTTCAACTGCCGTCGCGTCGGCAGCACGTTGACTTGATCAATGCCCAGAGGGAGTTTGAAATGCAGACCCGGCTCGACCGTTTTCAAAAACCTGCCAAAGCGAAGGACGACGCCTTCGGATTCGGCCTGCACCGTATAATAAGACGTCCACGCCAGGACGAGCACGAGAACGATCACGAAAATGCCGGCGATCAGCCGCACCGGAATGCGCGGCATCTGCGGCATCTGGAAAGTCTGAATGGCGGGCGGTTGGTTGGGCATTGCCGCTGATTTGAAGATGGGCGGCCGAAGCCTAGACGGATTACGTCGTTCGGGAAAAGCGCAAAGTGCGCGGACTCCTACGCTAACTGCTGGTGCGCGATGCAGGGTTCGAAGCAGCGACTTGTCGCGGGGCGACTGCTCAGAAAATCAAGAGAGCGAAAGCGGTATGCGCGATCCTGCCCACCGTGATGCTAAGGAAGGGAGATCCGCTTCTCTTGCTTCACCGTTGCTTAGAGTGCGTCGGCTTGTTTGCGCAGCTTTTCTTTAACGCCGGAAAACGAAGGCTCTGGAATTTTGTCGAGGAAAGACAACGCTTCAGCTTTGTTGCGCTGCTTCAGGCTAACGCGCGCGAGTTGGAGGTAGGCAAAGCTGCGGTTCGTTGAGAGCTCGAGGTAACGTTGCCAGGCGACCTGCGCCTCTTTCCAATCGGGGTTCGGCATCACGTAAAAGGTCTCCGCATAAGCCCCGGCCAACTTTCGATCCGTCGGCGCGAGCCGGCTCGCTTCACGATATTCAGACAAAGCGCGTCGGGCCAATTCCGCGGAATCCATCTTCCAGGCCGCAGCCAGATCATGGCGGAAAACGAACTCAATGTTCGCGAGGTCGAAATGATAATCGGCATTGCCATTGTCACAGCGAATGGCCAGCGAAAACTGCGCCGCCGCTTCGCGCACGCGACCCATCCGGAGATACGCACCGCCCAGCGAATCGGCCGCTTCGCCATTGTCGGGCTGGAGCCGTTGCGCTGTGCGCCAATGTTCGATCGCGCCATCCGGCTTGCCACTGTTCCAGAGAAACACGGCGAGGGCGTTGTGCGCAGCCGCAGACTGCGGATTGTCGCGGACCAACTGATAGTAAATTTGTTCGATCCGAAGACGCTCTTTTTTCGAGATGTTGCGATTGCCGAGCGCCTCGGCCGCGCGATTTGCGGCTCTGATTTCCAACCACGTCTTTACCGATCCGGTAATCGATTCCGCGCCGGCGATATGAGGTGCGAAGAAAAGAATGAGCGGCATGGCCGCTGCGATGCGCCATGTGCCCCGGCGGCTCGAGCAGCGACTGCTTATCGTATTCACGGCAGAGTTAATAGCTTAGTTCTAAAAATAGTTCGCTTTTCCACCCGCGACAACGTGCGCGATGCTGGGTTCGAACCAGCGACTTCTTGCGTGTGAAGCAAGCGCTCTGCCACTGAGCTAATCGCGCGATGGAAGTGACAAGTGGACCAGTGACGAGTGCCGAGTCAAGAGGCGAACTTGCCCTAGCGTTGGTGCCGCTCTATCTAAAGCCATGTCGGAACACAAAATCACTCTCACCTGGCGACGGGGCGATCTGCCGTTCGAGTACCAGAAGTATTCGCGCGATCACACGTGGAAATTTGACGGCGGCCATGAGATGCAGGCCTCAGCCGCGCCGGCTTACCTTGGCAACCCGAAGCTGGTCGATCCGGAGGAAGCGTTTGTCGCCGCCCTGTCCAGTTGTCACATGCTCACGTTTCTCGCCATCGCGGCGAAAAAGAAGTTCGTGCTCGATGAATATGTCGATGAAGCCGTCGGTCACATGGAGAAGAACGCCGAGGGCAGACTCGCGATCACGCGCGTGGTCCTGCGGCAGCGCACGAAGTTTTCCGGCGACAAACAGCCGACCAAAGAAGAGCTCGACGAGATGAACCATGCCGCGCACGAGCAATGTTTCATCGCCAACTCAGTCAAAACTGAAGTCACAGTTGAGCCGCAGTAGAATCAATCAGGAAACCAGGAACGCGGGAATAGAATTGATTGTTTTCTCGGCCTCCTGGATTCCAGATTCAATTTTCTGAAAGATGAGCGGGTCTGATTCCCAGCGGATGGAAAAGATCGTCAGCTTATGCAAGCGGCGCGGGTTCATTTTTCAGTCGAGCGAGATTTATGGTGGCCTCAATGGCGCCTGGGATTACGGCCCGCTCGGCGTCGAGCTCAAGCGCAACCTCAAAAATTACTGGTGGCGCGTGATGGTTCATGAGCGCGACGACGTCGTCGGTCTCGATGGCGCGATCCTTACCCATCCAGCGGTGCTGAAAGCGTCGGGACACGTCGAGGGCTTCAGCGACCCGATGATCGATTGTCGATCTTGCAAGGCGCACCTGCGCGCCGATCAACTGGGCGAAAAAAAACAATGTCCGGTTTGCGGGAGCAAAGACCTCATGGCGCCGCGGCAGTTTAATCTCATGTTCGAAACCCACGTCGGCGCAGCGGCCGATGAAAGCTCGGTTGCTTATCTGCGGCCGGAAACGGCGCAGGCTATTTTCGTGCAGTTCAAAAACGTGCTCGAGGTTTCGCGCAAGAAGTTGCCGTTCGGCATCGCGCAGATTGGTAAGGCCTTCCGCAACGAGATCAACCCGCGTAATTTCACTTTTCGCTCCCGCGAGTTCGAGCAGATGGAGCTGGAATATTTTTGCCGGCCGGAGGAGGGGACGAAGTGGCTCGATTACTGGTTGGAACAGCGGCTCAAATTTTACGAAAACATCGGCCTCGCGCGCGACCGGCTGCACGTCCACGAAATTCCGGACGAAGAACGCGCGTTTTATTCAAAAGGGACTTACGACATCGAATATGATTTTCCGTTCGGCCGACAGGAGCTCGAAGGCGTCGCTTATCGCACCGATTACGATTTGCAGCAGCACATCAAAGCCAGCGGCAAACCGCTCGACTATTTTGATGACGAAACGAAAGAGCGCTTCGTCCCGCACGTGGTCGAGCCGAGCGCTGGCGTCGATCGCACGGTGCTGGCGTTGATCTGCGATGCTTACGCCGAAGACCAGGCGCCCGCCTCCGCTGAAGCTATGGCGGGCAAGCCCGACGAGGTGAAAATGGAATCGCGCATCGTGCTGCGGTTTCATCCCCGCATGGCGCCGATCAAATGCGCCGTCTTCCCGCTGTTAAAAAACAAGGAACCGCTCGTCAACAAAGCCAAAGCGATTGTCGATCTTTTGCGGCCGCACATGACAACCTTCTACGACGAAGCCGGCGCGATCGGTCGGCGTTATCGCCGCCAGGATGAGATTGGCACTCCTTTCGCAGTCACGGTCGACTTCGAGACGCTCGGCGAAAAAGGCCCCGATCTTCGCGATACCGTCACGCTGCGCGAGCGCGACTCAATGAAACAGCAACGCTTGCCGGTCAACGGATTGGTTGACATCCTGTGCGCACGACTGGTGTAGAAAAAACGGCCCGTGGAAGATTTAACTAAATTCCTCCAGGGTCTGATTCCCGAGCGGTTCAAACCGTTCATTAGCGGCCTGGTGGCAGCGGTCGCGGTGCTGGTCGCCTTGATAAAGTTGCTCGATCCACTCACCTCGATGTGGCACGGCCGGAAGCACAGCGTCGCCGTGCAGGAGCGTCTCGATCGCGCAATCAAGGCGACAACTTTCTGGGAAGCGTGGTTTAAAGCGCACGAACTCGTCAATTCGCCTGAGGAGATCGAGCAGGCGCGCGCGAAAGTGCGGCGAGAGCTGCAAGAGATTATTGCCGCTTTCGAGATGCCGCCTCCTCTTCCGAAAGCGCACTGGCGGTTCGTTCCCGGCAGAAGTTTTTTGCGCCGGATACTACTTTTTTACCGGCCACCCGACGTTGCGGCGTGGTTCTTTCACCTCGGGTTTTACTTTTTTCTGATGCTTTTGCTCTTCTATTTTATTGGCGCTGCCATTGATCCAACAACCCAGGAAGTTTCGTTAAGTTATGCTGGCTCGCATCTGACCGAAGTCCTGGCGCCCTCGCTCGTCGTCATCATTCCGCTTATTCTTTTGCATCTGGGCGCCGATTGGCGTGAGCGGGCCAAGCGCAGGCTGACGACATCTCCGACCAGCTCATTCGATCCAATCCGGTCATCCTGACGAGCGATCGCGCAACATTTCGTGCCGGATTTCCTGGTTAACGATTTCCGGAACTGCCTATCGCTTCTCGCGGAGCACGTCGCGCAATTCGACGTTTCCGATGTCGAGTTGCAGCGCTTGTCGTGCGACGCCGAGAAACGTGTCGGGTGAATCGGTTAGCGCGACCTCCAAAGCGCCGTTGTTTTCGCCAGGCGCCCGCAGCGATTGCCTGCCCGCCGTCTTGTCAACCGTAGCTTTAGCGAAGACTGAAGCTTCAGCGGAGGAGGGTCGGTCCAATAAATCGCGCACGGCAAGAGCGCAGTTGTGAGCTGAATCGACGAGCGTCACCTTATCTCCAAGAAAACGCGCGATCGCAGCAGTCAGCAATGGATAATGGGTGCACCCGAGCACGAGGGTGTCGATCCCGCTGCGCATGAGCGGTTCCAAATATCGCGCGATGACGCGATCGGTTAGCGCGTCCTCCAGCCAGCCTTCCTCGATCAACGGCACGAGCAAAGGACAAGCCTGCGCGGAGATGTCGATCTTCGCGTCGAGTGCGCGCAGCGCACGCTCATACGCGCCGCTCTTGATCGTCGCGCGCGTGCCGATCACGCCGACGCGGCGGTTGCGCGTCGCCGCAATCGCCGCCTCTGCGCCCGGTTTAATCACGCCAATTACCGGCACGGCTAAAGTTTGTTCCAGTTTCGGCAAAGCGACCGAGGACGCGGAATTGCACGCGACCACAACAGCCTTGACGTCTTCGGCCACCAGCATCTCCGCCATTTCGATGCTGTAGCGCTCGACCGTGCTCGGGCTCTTGCCGCCGTAGGGCACGCGCGCCGTGTCGCCGAGATAAAAGATGCTTTCGTT
>DATDFJ010000021.1:0-2300 GCA_036522675.1 Chthoniobacterales bacterium
CCAGCGTGAACCGACCGCGTCGTAGAGCATTTTTTGATACTGGCCAAGCGGCGTACCGATCGCGTTCACGGCCGACGCGCCGCGGTTCGTGATCGAACCGGCCAGGCGCGTCTGTTGTTTCTCCGGGCGATAAGCCGAGTGCGGCTGCTGTGGCTTCGGAGCGGCGCTCGGTTCGATGCTCGGCTGCGGCGTCGAAGTATTCAGCGCGAATTGTTCGGAATCGGTAATCGGTGTGGTTTCCGGCGTGGCTTGCGGCGGCTGGGACGGCTGCGGCGTTTCCTGCGCAACCGAGTTTGGCTGCGGCTGTGCGCCCTCTTGCGCGATCGAGGCGGAGTGCGTTTCCAGATCCATCCATGGCCGCTCTTTTCCTTCCTGCGACGGCAACGGCAAGTCGCCGGTCGCCGGCAGCTGGCTGGCGCCAATTGAGTTCGCGTTCGACTCAAATGTTTTCTCCTTCGGCTGCGGCGCCTGCTTCGATTCGTCGTTTTCGATAAAAGCCGTGTTCTTAGTCGGTGCCGGTGTAGGAAGATCGACAACTGTCATTTCCATCGGCTTCTCTTCTTCTGCGACCGGCTCAGCCGGCGTAAACGCGCCGCCGAACGCCGCCAGCCCGAACGCGACGAGCAAATGGAGCAGCAACGCAACCAGAAACGCCCATAGCACTTTCCGGAATTCCTGTTTGCGGTCGAGAATGCTATCGCTCGGCTGCGGAAAAATGAACTCGGCCGTGGTCATCGGAGCTGCCCGTCAAAGAGTGCGAACATTATCGCACCCTTCCCGCGGTGACAACCTTGGCTCTGGAGGGCACGCGCTGTCGTGCCCTGCTCGTTTGGCGCGGACCGCGCGGCGCCCTCCAGTGCTTCGCGCGTGGTGAAACAAATACTGTTGGGCGTAGCCGCCATGATCGCCGAAATATTTTTCTGTGAATGCGCGCAACCGCGCGGCCTTCAATTTCCGCGCGCGGGAAAAATACTTTTCGCGTAAGACCCGCTCGATCCAGACGTCAATTGGAAAGGCGCGCAGACGTTCGTAACCGAAGAGCATCACGCAATTAGCAACCTTCGCGCCGACGCCCGGCAGCTCGCACAGGCGCGCGCGAAGATCGACATCAGACAAGATCGACATCTTCTCCAGGTCCGCCTCGCCGCTGGCGACGAGTCGCGCCGTCGCCAGCAGGTTTTTCGCGCGATAGCCCAGCGCACACATGCGCAGCTCCTTCTCGGAAGTTGCCCCGATCCGTTGGGCCGGCGGAAATGCGTGGACGATCTGACCGCCAACTTCGCGCTCTTTGCCAAAATGCTCGCGCAATTTGCGCGAGATCTGCCGGATGTGCGCGACCTGTTTCATCGACGAACAAATAAACGTGGCCAGACATTCCCACTTCGGCTGACGAATAATCCGGAGCCCATAGCAAAATTCGCGCGCCACACTGATCACCGGATCATCCGGAAACGAAGCGCAGATTGCCGCCAGCGGATGGTCGAGTGCGAAATAGTTCGATACAATGTCCGACAAACTTGTTCGATTTAACCGAACAGGCCTGCTGCTGCCAACATCGATCACATCGTCACGCTGCCCGACCCACAGAGGCAGATCGCCAATCGTGCCGACGAAGCCACGGCCAACTTTTTCCCAGTGGAAGACCTGACCGGAGTCGAGCGTCATCGCCAGATCAAAATCCGGGGCAGGAATCTGAGTCCACTTCACAGGCAAACGTTCAACGCTCAACGCTCAACGTCCAACGTCTAACGTTCAATATCTGTGTGAATCTGTGTTCCATCTGTGGCTAAGTAACCGCCGTCATGGACGGGCGGCTCGCGATCGATTCGATTGTTCTGGTCGCTTACTTCGTCGGGATCGTCGCGCTCGGGCTTTGGGCGGGCCGGCGCAATCGCAATCTCGAAGATTTCTCACTCGGTTCGCGCTCGATCCCGTGGTGGGCGGTGCTGGCATCGATCATCGCCGCCGAAACGAGCGCGGCCACATTTCTCGGCACACCGGCGGAAGGATTTAAGACGCGCGGTTATTTTTATGGCCAGCTCGCGATCGGTACTGTGCTGGCGCGCGTCATCATCGCCTTCACCTTCATCAAGCCATACTACGATTATCGCGTGCAGAGCGTTTACGAATTCCTCACCGTTCGCTTTGGTCGGAAAACGAAAAACATGGCCAGTGGGATTTTTCTGTTCACACGCGTGCTCGGGATCGGGGTCCGCCTGTATCTCGGCGGCGCGATCATGGTCGTGATCTGGCGTTATCTCTTCCCATCGCTGCCGGTGAACCTCAACACTTACGTGTGG
>DATDFJ010000022.1:0-9878 GCA_036522675.1 Chthoniobacterales bacterium
CAAATCGTAGAAGGGAAAGATTATTTGAAGAATCTCGGCGCCGCCGGCGCCAAGCTCGCAAAGCGCATGGCGGGTAAATTCTATTACGCTACCGGCGCCGAGCCCATTCCCGCGAAGCTGGTCAATTTTTATCTCGATGCCGTGTATAGGCGCGCGGCCGAACAGTACCAGGGCCGCCGATATGATGGCGAAGTCGTTGTTCTCGTCACGCAAGACGCACCTTTCGACCCGCGAGGTTTCGAGGCGTTCACCGGCAGCCTGAAAGTCATCGAAATCCCCGCTAATCACGATCATGTAATGTATTACGGAGACCAGATCCAGCTCGTTGCCGAAAAAATTAAATTCTATCTCGAAGAGACGCAGGCGCGACGATCCGCCGCGGGCGCATGAGCTGAACAAAAACCGGTTCCGTTCTATCTGCGATGTCTCCGGCCGATTCAATTCTTTCACTGCCCGGCTTGCCTGCTGGAGCGCGCATTTACGACACCCTTGCCTTCTGGGCCGAGCAGAGCCCCGAAAGAATCTCCCTCGTCGCCCCCGGGCGCACCGGCCTTACTTATGCGAGGCTCCGGACTCTCGTTGACAGTGCAGCGAGGACGTTGAAGGCAAGCGGTCTGGGACGCAACGATCGTGTGGCGGTGGCGCTTCCCAACGGGCCCGAGATGGCGGCCGCCTGCATCGCTGTCGCCGCCAACGCAACCTGCGCACCACTCAATCCGAATTATCGGGCTAGAGAATTCGACTTCTGCCTTTCCGATCTAAACGCCCGGGCATTGATGGTCCCCGCGGGAGTCGATTCACCCGCCCGTTCGATTGCCGAGCGCCGCGGTATTCGTGTCATTGATCTGGCGTGGGAGCCGACGGAACCGGCGGGGACCTTCACGCTCGGTGCCGCGGGACCCGTGCCGGCAAGCCGGGTCGAGTCCGGACCCGACGACGCGGCATTGGCCCTGCACACGTCGGGGACAACCTCTCGGCCCAAGCTGGTTTCGCTGACGCAGCGAAGCCTCTGCGTTTCGGCGCAGCAAATCGCGGCCACGCTTCGGCTGACCGCTCAGGACCGCTGCCTCAACGTGATGCCGCTGTTCCACGTTCACGGGCTGATCGGCGCGCTCATGGCGTCGCTGATGGTCGGGGCGAGCGTGGTTTGCACCGCCGGCTTCGATGCCGAGCTATTTTTCGCCTGGCTGGGAGAGTTCCATCCCACCTGGTATACGGCGGTTCCGACCATGCATCAGGCGATGCTCGCATGCTTGCGAGCGGACCCCCGGATGCTCGGGCGCTGCTCGCTCAGGTTCATCCGCTCCTGCTCGTCCGCACTGCCCCCGCGTGTCATGCGGGAAATGGAAGAGACCTTTCATGTTCCCGTCATTGAAGCCTATGGGATGACGGAGGCGGCCCATCAGATATGCAGCAACCCGCTGCCTCCCGGCGTTCGCAAGGAGGGCTCGGTGGGACTGCCGACGGGAACGGAAGTCGCCATTAGAGATGAGACCGGCGGGCGCGCGCCCGCTGGTGAGATAGGCGAAGTCGTGATCCGCAGTCCGTCGCTCATGTCCGGCTACGCCGGCCCGCAGAGCGGATTCGAGCCCGGCTGGTTCGCGACCGGAGACCGGGGATTCCTCGACGCGGAAGGCTATCTTTTTCTTACCGGACGTTTGCATGAGACGATTAATCGCGGCGGACAAAGGATTTCACCGCAGGAAATCGAGTCGGTGCTGGCGGAGCATCCGGGAGTCGCCGACGTCGCAGCGTTTGCGGTGCCGCACCCAACTCTCGGGCAAGACGTCGCGGCGGCCGTCGTGCCGCGTGTGAAAAACGCGATCGGAGAAGCGGAAATCAGGCAGTTCGCTGCGGCCCGCCTCGTGGGTTCCAAAATCCCGCGCCGGGTGTTGATCGTGGAAGCGATCCCCCGCGGCGCGACGGGCAAGCTTCAGCGCGACGGGCTCGCGGAGGAGCTAGGCGTCGCCGCGGCCGGTCATGACGCGGCGCGAAGCCCTGTACGTTCTAAGCTAAGCAGCGCGTATGCCTCTCCCGAATCAGAGCGCGAGCAACTTCTCGCCGGTATATGGCAAAAGCTGCTCCGATTCGAGCGCGTCGGCCTGCGCGACAACTTCTTCGAGCTCGGCGGGGATTCGCTGCTTGCCGAGCAGATGATCGCCAGGGCCAAGAAGGCGGGCTTTCAATTCACCGCCGCAGATATTTTTCATCATCAGACGATCGCCGAATTGGCCGTCATGGGCGGGCCGCCGGCCAATCGCCCGACCGGCGTGCCGGCGGACGACGATATCGGAGCCGTTTCTAAGCCGGCAAGAGGCACACTATCCATTTCGAACTCCTGGTCGTGTCTGGTCGGGCTGCAAGAGAGCGGATCGAAGCCTCCGTTTTTCTGGATTCACGGTGAAAATAGCAATGCCTTCCTGCCGCATTTGTTAGGTCCCGATCAGCCCGTCTACGGAGTGTTACATCAAAGTCGGGATGGGAAACAGGCCCGCTATACCAGCGTAGAGTCTATCGCGGCTCATTACTTAAAAGAGATACAAACCGTTCAGCCGCAGGGACCTTATTTCCTAGGAGGATATTGCATCGGTGGGTTAATAGGATTCGAAATAGCGCAGCAATTGCGCAAGCAGGATCAAGAGATTGCGTTGTTATTGTTCGTCGATCCGCCGCTGCCCCCTCCCGCCCTTCGCAAAAGACGCGAACTAAAAGGCGGGACTTCGCAGTCTGTCCCGAGCTGCGCATCATTTACGGATCGCTTGAATGGCTTCCGCTCTAGACTTGCCGCACTTACACTTGTCGAAAAGGTACGATTGATTGTCGGCACCGCGGCGGAAAAAGCCGCGCTGCTGCCGGCCGTTATCGTGCGAGCCAGCCGTTCCGCCGCCGCCAATCTGGCCGCGACGATCGGCCAATCGAAGAAGTTGAGCGCCGCGGCTTCCACGTTTTCAAAGCGTTTGGCTGGAAAGGCGTACTACTGGACTGGTATCGAGCCCATTCCGTCGAAGCTGGTCAATTTTTATCTCGACGCGGTGTATTGTCAGGCAATCCAAGAGTACCGTGCCAGGCGTTATGACGGTGAGGTTGTTATCCTTAGCACGGACGACGCGTATTTCGACCCGCGCGGTTTCGAAGCATTCAATGGCGGCCTGAAAGTCATCGATATCCCCGCCAAGCATGGGGAGGTTGTCTACGCAGATTATTATATTTGGCTCATCACCGAAAAGTTAAAATTCCATCTCGAACAGGCGCAGGCGAAAGTCTCCGCGGCGAGCGGAGATGCGCAGCAACAGGGAATTTAACCATGATCAGCATTTTCGCGCATCCAAAGCCGTTTCGCGGCCACATCGGCGTCACTCAGCGGAACGCCATCGGTAGCTGGAAACAGCTCTCGCCCGATTGCGAGATTTTTCTCTTCGGGAACGAGGAGGGAACTCGCGAGGTCGCGAAAGAATTTGGCATACACCACGTGCCGGATATTGCCCGCAACGATTTTGGCCGGCCCTTTTTGAGCGACATCTTCAAAAAGGGAGAGCAACTGGCGACCCGCGCCGTCCACTGTTACGTCAACTGCGACATCATTCTAGGACATGAGATGTCGGACGCCATCAAGCGCGTGAAAGAATGGAGCGAGCGTTTTCTGATCGTAGGGCAGTGTTGGGATCTGGACGTGACGGACCCGATCGCGTTCAACCAAAACACATGGGAGAATGATCTCAAGGCCTTTGTTGCTAAAAAGGGGACGGTCCGGGGACCGTGGTCGATAGATTATTTTGTGTTTTCTCGCGGTCTTTACGGCGAACTGCCGCCGTTTACGCTGGGAAGCTGTTATTTCGACAACTGGCTGATCTGGAAGGCCAAAGAGCTCGGGGTGCCCGTGCTCAATGCAACAAAAGCGGTGCTCGCGGTTCACCAAAATCATGACTATGCGTACGTCGCGGGCGGCAAGGACACCACGGCGTTTGGCGTCGAGGCTGTGCGCAATCTTCAGCATGCCGGAGGTCCCGCACACTGCTACGCGATTTCCCAGTCGTCTCATAACCTTCTTGCAACGACTATCCGGCGGAACTGGAAGGGTTATCTGCCGCGGGGATTCCACCGAGAGCCGCTGAAGGCCTGGGCAGAGCGTATGGCAGCCCGCAAAGCCGGGTTGAAAATTCAGGTAACGGCCATTTCCGAACGTTTGATGAAGTACCGTGTGAAGCCCTTGTTCTGGCGGTTCATGGTTCGCACGCAGCGCGCTCGTCACGCGCTCGGCTTGAATGGCCGCAATCTCGGCCGGATCTTCAGTCTGTACCGAAAAAATCAGTAGGCTCGCGGCCCGGGCCAGCTCGTCCGCGATGATCTCATGCACACGCCCGTTGGATTTTTGATCTTTAACCGGCCGAATCACACACGCCGCGTTTTCGCCGAGATCGCGAAAGCCAAGCCACCGAAGCTTTTTATCATTGCCGACGGCCCGCGCGTGGCGGTCGCCGGTGAAGCCGAGCGCTGCGCCGCCGCGCGCGCCGTGGTCGAGCGGATCGATTGGGACTGCGACGTTAAGAGGAATTATTCGGACGAAAATCTCGGCTGCAAAAAACGTGTCGCGTCCGGACTTACGTGGATTTTCGACCAAGTCGAAGAAGCGATCGTGCTCGAAGACGACACGCTGCCGGACCCGACATTTTTCCGGTTCTGCGAAGAGCTGCTGGAAAAATATCGAAGCGACGAAAGAATCATGCACATCTCCGGCAATAATTACCAGTTTGGCCGGCGCGTCGATTCTCACAGTTATTATTTTTCCCGGTACGACCACATATGGGGCTGGGCCTCTTGGCGCAGAGCATGGCGGGCTTACGACGGGGACATGAAACTCTGGCCGGAGCTGCGCGATTCGTCGTGGCTCTTAGACATTCTTGACGACCAGGATGAGGCGCGGTGGTGGCATGAATGTTTCGACCGCGTCTACGCGGGACAAATAGATACGTGGGACGCGCAGTGGCTTTTCGCGATCTGGCGGCTGCGCGGAGTTGCCGTCACGCCCAACTTGAATCTCGTTTCCAATATCGGCTTCGGGCGCGCATCGACGCACACCCACGTGGCGCACCCTTTATCGAAGCTCAAGCGGGCGCCAATGACTTTTCCGCTGCGGCATCCGCCGTCCATGTCGTGCGATGACGCCGCCGATCGCTTCGCGTTCCAGGTGGCCTGCAACGCGATAGTTCCCGGTCGAGGCGGCCGCTCTATCACGGCCCGCCGATGGCGTCTTTCAAGCGGTGGCTTGGTTGGGCGCAGGGTGAAAGAAGCCCGCCGGCTCGCGGCCGCCGCGGCGCGGATAACGAAGAACGCCGGGCGCAAGCTCCTCGGCCGTTCCGATTACAATCGCTGGAGCAACACCGAGAATCTCGAATCGTGGTGGGGCGCGCGCACGGAAAAAATAGTCGGCTTCATTAGGCCGGGCGCCCGGGTCGTGGAATTCGGAGCCGGCAGCAGGCACCTGGAAAAATTGCTGGACAAAAGCTGCGTTTACTTCGCTTCGGATCTTGTGAACCGCGGTTCCGGCACGATCGTGTGCGACCTCAATAAGAGGCCGCTTCCCGATCTGACGGAGCTCTCGGCCGACGTCGCGGTCTTCAGCGGCGTATTGGAATACATTCGCGATCTCGATTCGCTGGTGGCCTGGCTCGCCGGACAGATTTCGGCCTGCGTAGCGTCGTACGAGTGCGTGACACCGCCGGCGACGTTTTTAGGCGCGCTGCGCCGACGTATCCGTCGTATTTATTACGGATACATGAATCACTATAGCGAGGCGGAACTCCTCGCTGTGTTCGCCCGGGCCGGCTTGGTGTGCGGCGAAACGACGGTCTGGGAGAATCAGCGGATTTTTTTCTTCGTGGCGCGGGAGCAGGCGCAACGCGCGGCGGTCGGTGGGGTCCGATGAGGCAGGCAGCGACCCCATTCCCTCTTTTTTTCCGATCAAACTTTGTTAAGTCTTCAGCGGTTTGTACCATTTCGACATTGCTTTTGTTTTCCAGCTTCTACTCCAACTATTTTCGAGTAGCCAGCGATCAATGGTTTGCGCTCCAGAATCGAGACATGGAAAGCCATGTTATCGGTCGACTAGTGAAGTCTCGCCAGGATGGGGTATTTTCTTCCGGTGGATTAATCGGTTTTGGGAGCCCGGGTACAGCGCCTGTTTTGTATTCGAATCAAACATTTGAGTCCCAGTATTTGGCTTATACCGACGGTCTAAAATTTTCTTATTATCTTCCTTATAAATCTCAAAATGGAGGTCAGGGTTTAATATTCGGTCTATTGGATCGTTTAATATCCACTGACGCCGAATCGAAGCTTCGAGTCTTCCACATTTTAACGGCACTGCTGTCTGCGCTGACATTAGCATTGATCGGATTATGGTTCTTTAAGGAATTTGGATTGTGCGTGTCTCTATTTACAATGGGTTCTGCGGTGCTCTCGCAGTGGATGGTTGTTTTCGGGCGAAACCTTTTCTGGTCGCTGTGGGCATTTTACATTCCAATGCTCGCGGCCATGTATTCGCTTCACAACAGACCGATGGATTTTCCTCACCGCGCTCAGCTCGCCCTCATAGTATTTATTTCGACATTCATCAAATGCCTGATGAATGGATATGAATATATTACCGTCGCCTTGCTCATGATGATGTGCCCCTTTATCTATTACGGCATTGCCCATAGTTGGGGCGGGCGGGAGCTAATTAAAACGTTAGTTTTCGTAATGCTTGCCGCGGCCGGTGCGGTTCTGTTGAGCGTTACGATTCTGTGCGTGCAGATCGGATCCGCCGAAGGGAGCGCATCCGCCGGCGTTTATCATCTCTTCGATGCTTTCGAGCGCAGAACATATCCGGAACCGGAGAGGTTTGGGCTTGAGCATGGCGAAAACCTAAAAATTAATCCTCGTCCGAATCAAATAGTCTTGAAGTATTTAGTCGGAGAAGATGCCGGTTTCACGCGCGGAACGTTTTTCGATTTTAATGACTATATATATTCCCGCTGGTATATCTCGGGTGTGCTGGTAGCCATAAGATCGCTTTCGAAATCGTATGTTCCTGAGTATGTTTTCAAGATTCGGTATTTTTACCTGTTGATAGGCTTTTTGTTTGCCTCAATCTATCTCCTCCTGGCTCATCGGGCGCTCCGAGGAGATGACCTCCGGTTAAAAGATTTCGCGCTCGTTTCAACTACCTGGGTTTCTTTGCTTGCTCCTTTATCTTGGTTTTACATCTTTAATCAGCATTCTTACATTCATACTCAGATGAATTTCATTGTGTGGCAAATGCCTTTTACGATTTTCGGCTTCGCTGTTTGCGGTGCCGCTGCAAGACTCTTTGTGCGTGGCCTTCTGCAGAATCGCGGGACAATTCGCTGAAGTCGTTTACCGCCTATAATCATCAATGAATCTGGCTGTGCCTTTTGGCTTCTACGGCTGCGGCAACATCGGCGATGAATCCACGCTGCAGGGATTCGCACGCCTGACACACGTATACGATCCGGACGCGCGCGTATGGGTCGGCTCCGGCAATCCGTCGCACACCGCCCGGGTCGAGCCGTCTTTAAAATATTTTCACGCCGCGGATTTCGACCCGCGCCGCTGGTGGGCCAAGCGGTGCGCCTCGGCGCATGTATTCGCGGGCGGGACCCCCATCATGGACCTCGAAGACGGCTGGCCGCTGACGATCGTTCACGCAATCGTCTCCGCGGCGCGTGCCGCGCGCAAGCCGGTCGCGTTCATCGGCGTCGGCAGCGAGAATCTAGCCGATCGAGCGCGCGATCTTGTGGCGGGAGTTCTGGCATCGGGAGTCGCGCATTGGAGCGTCCGGTCGGATTGCGACAAAGAGCGCTTGATCGGTTGCGGGGCGCGGCCCGAATCGGTGACCGTCGCCGCGGACATGGCTTGGCTTCTGAATTCGCAATCGGCGGCATTCGGGCAAAAATATTTGGCCGACCTCGGAGTCAAGGCGGAAACGTCGTACGTGGGCGTGAATATCAACAGCGAGGCTCACGTGCTCGACCGCGAGCCCCGGCTCATCGAAAAGCTGAGCCGATTTTTAGACACGCTCGTCGAGCGGCGCGGTTTTCGCATCCTCTTCCTCTGCAACGAAGTGCGCGAGGAGGCATCTTTCGATAAAGCCACGAGTCTCAGGATCGCATCGTCGATGCAGAGGAAAGAGAGCGCTTTCCTGGTGCCGAACGAATATTTCACGCCGCAGCAGATGATGTCGCTTATTGCCTGCTGCGCGTTTACCGTCAGTACGCGCTATCATTTCTCTCTCTTTTCCGCCTTACAAAAAGTTCCCTTCATAGCGCTTGAGCGCTCGGACAAAGTCTCCGACCTCTGCCGCGAGTTATCCTGGCGTTATCGGAGCTCGATCGCGGGTATCGAATCCGGTCAGCTGGCGGATGCGTTCTTCGAAATGGAACGACGAGCGCCGGATCTGCGCAGCCATCTCGGGGAGAACCTCGGCACTATGCGCGAGCGCGCCGTTAAAAATATCGACGCGCTCGCGGCGGTCAACGTCAATTAGGCCAAGAATGACGTCGTCGGAAAAAATTTTAAACGTGGCGATCGACGCCACGGGCATCGCGCAAGGCGGCAGCGGCGGCGTGGGCCAGGCGCTGGTAACTCTTGTGCACGATTTGGCGCGACTCAACGACGGCAACGAGAAGTACACCATTATCGCCAAATGGGACGAGCAAGAGGAATGGCTCAAGCCGCACATCCGACCTGTCGATCGCATCGTCCGTAGACCTGCATCGCCGCCTTCGACAGACAGCGTGTCGAAACGATTGGCCAAGCGTTTTGTACAGGGGCTCCGTGACCGGATCGTCGTCGACTATCGCAAATGGCCGGAGGTTCCGATCTCGAAAGGGTTTTATGAGAGCTTAGGATGCGACGTGATCCATTTTCTTAACCAAATGGATTTCGTGCTCTGCGCACTACCGACAATTTACAACCCGCACGACCTGCAGCACTTACATTATCCCCGGTTCTGGACGCCCTCGGTCCTCGCGTTGCGCGAGACGATTTACCCGGCGGCGTGTCATTTCGCCCAGACGGTGGTCGTGGGATCGCAATGGATCAAGGACGACGTTGTGCGGCAATATCGCATCAGTCCGGAAAAAATCCAGATCATCCCCGAAGGTCCGCCGACACAATCGGCGTCTGAGCCGACCGACGCCGATATAGAGCGGGTGAAGGAAAAGTACGTTCTTGGAGCCCCGTTCGCCATCTATCCGGCGGTCCCGTGGGAGCATAAAAACCACGTCCGTCTGCTCGAGGCGCTGGCGCTGCTCCGCGATACGCGAGGTTTGGTTGTGCCGCTCGTTTGCACCGGCTCCAAGGATGCTTACTGGCCCAAAGTCGAAAAACGAATCGGCGAGCTAAACCTTTCCGAGCAGGTCAAATTTCTCGGTTTTGTCCCCGATGAAGAGCTTCGCTGTCTCTATCGCCTATCGCAATTTCTCGTGCTCCCTACGCTTTTCGAAGCCAGCAGCCTGCCGATGTTCGAGGCTTGGTTCGAAGGCGTGCCGGTCGCCTCCTCTAACGCGACCGCGCTGCCGGACCAGGCGCTGGACACCGCGCTTTTTTTCGATCCGCTTGACGTTGGCGCCATCGCTGATGCAATCGTCCGCATGGCTACCGATGCCAACCTTCGCCGCGAGCTTATCGAGCGCGGCCGTCGTCGTCTGCAAGACTTCAATCGCGAACGCACCGCCAAGGCGTATCGCGCTGTGTATCGCCGGGCCGCGCACTTTCCATTAACGGAGGAAGACCGCGTCCTTCTCTCGTGGGACTGGATGCGTCATCCGGAAAAGAATACCTCCTTCCGAAGCGACGATCGCAAACGCGCCTAGAAA
>DATDFJ010000023.1:0-6903 GCA_036522675.1 Chthoniobacterales bacterium
TCGTCATGCGCGCGTTGCAATTCGTTTTGCCATTCGCGCTCGCAAAACGCTTCTGCTGAATTTGTCGCGCGCTGCCGACGCGGTCGCGGATCGCGGCCGACGATTCTTCGGAACGCTGGCTCGCGACATCCCGATATTCGACCGCGGGCACTTCGATATGCAGATCGATCCGGTCGAGGAGTGGTCCGGAAATACGCTGCCGATAACGCTGCACTTGGAGCGGCCCGCAGCGGCATTCGCGTTTCAAATCGCCGAAATACCCGCACGGACACGGGTTCATCGCGGCGACCAGCATCAGTTCGCTCGGAAAGGTGACGGTGCCCGCGGCGCGCGACACCGTGACTTTGCCGTCCTCGAGCGGTTGGCGCATGACTTCGAGCGCCGAGCGTTTGAACTCCGGCAGCTCGTCGAGAAAGAGCACACCATTGTGCGCGAGACTCACCTCGCCGGGATTCGGAAACGTGCCCCCACCGAGCAAGCCGATATCGCTGATCGTGTGGTGCGGCGAGCGGAACGGACGGGTTGCGACGAACGATCGCTCCCCATCGAGCAAGCCGACGATGCTATGGATCTTGGTCGCCTCGATCGCTTCCTCGAGCGTCATCGGCGGGATGATGGTCGGGATTCGTTTGGCCAGCATCGATTTGCCCGAGCCCGGCGGACCGATCATAAGAATGTTGTGACCGCCGGACACGGCGACCTCGATGGCGCGTTTCACGTGCGCCTGCCCTTTCACGTCGCTGAAATCGACGTCGTAATCCTGATGTGTCGCGAAAAATTTCGTGAGATCGGCGCGCGTCGGCAGCAGCGGAGTTTCGCCGCGCAAAAAATCAAACGTCTGCCGCAGATTTTGCACGGCATAGATGTCGATCTTATCGACCATCGCGGCTTCCAGCGCGTTCGCTTCCGGCACGAACAACGCGCGTTTGCCGCGACGCCGCGCTTCCAGCGCGACCGGCAACACGCCTTTCACCGGCCGCACCGCGCCATCGAGCGCGAGCTCGCCGACGAAGCTGAAATTTTCGAATGGCGAACTGTCGAGCTCTTCGGTGACGGCAATCATGCCGAGGGCAATGGGCAAATCGAAGCTCGGCCCCTCTTTTTTGATGTCGGCCGGCGCGAGATTGATCGTGGTGCGGCCGCGCGGCCAATGATAACCGCTGTTCGAAATCGCCGTCGTCACGCGGTCGCGACTTTCCTTCACCGCTGTGTCAGGCAACCCGACAATCACAATCGCCGGATCGCCATGAGCGCCGTTGACCTCGATTTCGATTTCGTACGCTTCGACGCCGTAAACTGCGGCCGAATAAATCTTTGCCAGCATCGCCGGCGCGAGATTTGCAAAAAATCCGCGATCGGAAAAGCCGCAAATCGGCTGGAATTCCCAGTTGATTCTGTCGGTAGAAGCTGGCGTTTGGCCGAAAAAGCCACAGCCGGATGTGTTGGAAAAAAGATTGAACAAGGCACATCCAGCGGCTGTCTGAGATGCGAGATATTTAACCTTGTTAACTACCTCCTAGGATGCTAAAAAGTGTCACGTACCCGGCACTGACGCTCCCGAAGGTCGGCCGCGGCTTAGTCAAACCCCCCGAGCTTCATGAAGAGTTATATGGCCGCCGAAGATAGCGATACCGGAATTAAGATTTACCTGCGCGAAATCGGGCAAATTCCGCTCTTGACCCCACAGCAGGAGATTGAGCTCGCGGCCAAGATCAAGAAAGGCGACCGCGAAGCTCGCGCCCTGATGATTCGCTCCAATTTGCGTCTCGTCGTCAAGATCGCGCATGACTACGCGAACCTCGGTCTGCCGCTGCTCGATTTGATCTCGGAAGGCAACATTGGCCTGATGAAAGCCGTCGAGCGTTTCGATCCCGCCAAGGGTGGAAAGCTCAGCACCTACGCGGCCTGGTGGATCAAGCAATCCATTAAGCGTGCGTTGGCGAATCAGAGCAAGACGATTCGCCTGCCGGTGCATCTGGTCGACAAAATCTCCAAGATGCGTCGCGTTTCCTTGCAGATGAGCGAAGAGCTCGGCCGTGAGCCGACCGACGAAGAGCTTGGCGACGAGATCGGCATCGCCAGCGGCAAAGTTTCCCAGCTCAAGACCGTCTCCATTCGCCCGGCCTCACTCGATGCCCCGATCAGCGACGACGACTCGACCGAGTTCGGCGAGATCGTCGGCGATGAAGAGGCGCAAACGCCGTTCGAATTGCTGCGCGACAAAAACCTGCGCAATGAAGTCGGCGGTCTGCTCGACGTGCTCGATGACCGGGAAAAGAAAATTATTTTCCAGCGCTTCGGCCTCGATGGCGGCAAACCGAAAACGCTCGAGGAAGTTGGCAAGAAATTCGGCGTCACCCGCGAGCGCATTCGGCAGCTGCAGAACATCGCGCTCTCCAAGTTGCGCCGCGCTTTGAGCAAAAAAGAAAAGCCTGTCGACGTCGAGCTGCCGGTCGAAGCATAATTCCACCGTCTTCCTGTTCGGCAAAGCTCGAGAATCGGTAGATCCAATTTATTTGGCGGTGCGTAGTTGCACGGCATCGACGCGATGCTTTCCAGCCTGCAGGTCAGTGATAATGACAAGGTGATCGCCGGGATTGGTAAGCCGGTTTGCGCGCAAAAATTTCTCGGCTGTTGCAATCGTCGCGTTCGGTTGGCTGGCAAACTCGATGCAAATCGGGCAGACACCCCACAAGATCGACATTTGCCGGCGCACTTCTTCGCTCGGGGTGAAGGCGAAGACCGGCGCATGGTGCGGGCGCAGATGGGAAACATGCCGCGCCATGGTTCCGTGGCGGGTAAACACGATGAGCCTGGCGCCGCGGAGCGAATTGGCGAGGACCACGGCCGAGTTCACGGTTTTTTGTCGCTCATCCTCAAGCAGGGCGTC
Source organism: Chthoniobacterales bacterium (assembly GCA_036522675.1). Classification (GTDB taxonomy): domain Bacteria; phylum Verrucomicrobiota; class Verrucomicrobiia; order Chthoniobacterales; family UBA10450; genus AV17. Next base: position 2,891 of record DATDFJ010000023.1, read on the forward strand.
ACGCGCATACCCCGCGCCGCCGCTGCGTTCGATGCGCACCGCGACACGGTGCAAGACCTCGACGCATTCGACCGGATAATGGCCGACGGTAGTTTCGCCGCTGAGCATGATCGCATCGGCCTGCTCGAACACGGCGTTGGCAACGTCGGTGATCTCGGCCCGCGTCGGCACGCGATTGGTGATCATTGATTCCAGCAGATGAGTGGCCACGACGACGGGTTTGCCAAGCCGGATGCAAGTTTTGACGATGCGACGTTGGATGATCGGCAGTTCTTCCATCGGTACTTCAATGCCGAGATCACCGCGCGCGATCATGATCAGGTCCGCGGCGGCAATGATTTCGTCGATCGATTCCACCGCCGCCTGATCCTCGATCTTCGCGAGAACGAGCGCGTTGCTTTTGTGCCGCGCCAGCCGGCGCCGGAGCTCGTCCAGATCGGATGCTTCGCGCACGAAGCTCAGGCCGACAAATTCGACGCCGAGCTCAGCGGCTAGCGCAAGATCGACAATGTCCTTTTTCGTCATCGGCGGCAGCCGGACGTGCACACCAGGAAGATTGATGTGCCGGTGCGAACCGAGTGTCGCAGGCGTGATCACCTTGCAGAGAACGCGGTTCTTCTGTTTGCCGACGACCTTGAGCTTGACCAGGCCGTTGTCGACCAGCACGGCGTCGCCACGCTTCACATCCTCGGCAAAATTGTCGTAATTAACGGCGACCGACTTGGCCTCAGTCGGCCGTGTACCGCGCATGGTGAATTCAAGCAAATCGCCTTTGTGTAACTCCAGTGGCGTCGCTAACGCGCCGGTGCGTATGGCGGGGCCCTGGGTGTCGAGTAAAATGCCGATGGAGCGCCCGAACTCCCGAGCGATATGGCGAATCTGCGGGACGAGAGCGCGCACCCATTCGGCAGAAGCATGACTCATGTTCAACCGAAAGACATCCGCGCCCTTGGCAATCAATTGGCGCAGCGTCTCGGGCTTCTCCGTTGCAGGTCCGAGCGTGCAAATGATTTTCGTTTTCCGCATGGCAGCGCGAATTCAGTTCCACCCGAAGAAAAAAAAGCGGCACGCCACCATCAGCGTGCCGCCTTGTGAAAACAAACTGCGCTGTTTATTTCAGTTTGCCCTGGGTCTGTTTGGCCAGGTCGAGATGCTTCTGGACAATCTTGGCTGTGCGGTCGGCAAAGCCCTTCAGATCCGAATCGCTGCCGTTTTTCGCTTCATCCTGAAACTCGGCCAGATCTTTCTCGTGATCTTTGACCATCATGTCGATGTAATCTTTGTCCGAGGTCCATTTTTCCGACGGCTTTTCCGCCGGGAGCTTGACGCCCTTTTTCTCGGCCAATGACATCAGTTCGGTGTTCGCCTTCGAATGATCGGTCACCATTCGTTTGCCGAATGATTTCACGTCTGCGCTCTGCCCATTTTGCTCGGCCATTTTGCCCATCGACACTTCCATCATGCCGCCTTTGGCCGCTTTTTTCATGAACGCCTTGTCTTTCGCGCTCAACGCGGTGCCAGCAGTTTGCGTGTTTGTCGCCGCGGTCGCCGCGGGCTTGGGCTTCGGAGTGCGGAGCGGACCGTAAAGGGGCGGATTTTGTGCCAGCGCGCTCGTGGCAAACGACACGACGCTCAGCAGGGCAACAGCAATCGTAAATCGCAGACTCATTCTTGTTTTATTTTTCATAACAGCTCTCGGTTAATGCCGGAGAATACCGGCATCCTCAGTTCGCTTCTTCGCCTAACGATGGACGTGGCAAAAATAACTGCAACCCATCTACGAGAACTTTTGCTCGTAGGAGCTTTCCACGCGCTCGGCCACGTCCTTGTAGCCGTAATCGGCCTCGTAAATTTGCTTCATGCAGGCGAGTGATTTTTCCGGCTGACCCATCCGCGCATAGACTGAGCCGAGGTTGTACACTATCTCCTTCTTCATCCCATCCATAACCAGGATTTCCCTGGCCGCCTCTTCCAATTGTCGCGCCGCCAGGTCGAACATGCCGAGTTCGCCGTAGCAGCGCCCGAGCATGTTCATCGCTTTCAAGCGCGCGTGCGGGTTTTGCCGCGCCCGCTGCAAGCTTGCCACCGCATCGCGGAACCGGCCGGCATTCACCAGACACTCACCCAGCTCGAAGTGCAGCTGCAAATCGGTCGGGTTGCGTTCCAAGCGTTCGCGCGCGTCTTCGATCAACATCTCGGCGCGCCGCTGTCTGGCCTGGCGCAGGTCATCGCTTTTTTGCGCGTGCAGTTCGTGATCGGGGCCGTGCTCAGCGAGAAACCGCTCGTGCTCGGCGATTTCGCGCTCGAACGATTTCATGCGCAAATCGGAAACCTTGCGCACCAGTCCGGCATCACTGCCTTTGGTCAGGTCCGCTGCGTACTGGTACCAGCTGATCGCGGTTTCGAAATCGTTTTTTTGTTCGTTCAGTGCGCCCAGCCGCCGGGCAAGATCGACATTTTCCGGTTGCGCCTGATGCGCGGTGTAGGTCTCGGCGATCTGCTGGTCGAGCGACTCGTCGCTCAATTTCATCCGGTTCTGTTGCTCGAGCGAGACCGCCATATCCTTATCCTTGAGCACGTCGCGATAACTGACCGCCTCCGCCCAGCCGCCGCCGGTCATCGAAGCGCGCGCGGAGGCGTCTTTGCCAAGCCGGAGCGCTTCGGCATCGAATTGATCGATTTCACTGATGCGCGTGTAAACTTCGACTGCTTGCTCGTCTTGTCCGAGGTCGCGATGCAAACGTCCCAGCTGGTGCAGGATCTTGGTGTCGCGCGGATTGTCCTCGAGCAACGTGCGCAGCGCGAAGATGCCGATGTCCGGCCAACCGGCCGCGACCGCAGCTTCCTTCAAAACCAGGTTGGCCTGGCGATTGTAGGGCTCGTCCTCCAAAATTTTTTCGATCATTTCGATAGTGCGCGCGGGATCCTTTTTCAGCTCGCGCTGCGCTTTCATCACCGCGATCGGCGCCGTCGAAAGATTGAACCGGCTTTTTTTGGCCGCTTTAATCCTGCTCACTTCGGTGCGGCGCAACAATTGCCGCCCGGTCAGGAACTCGGGTTCCTTGCGCAGGACATCTTGAAGGAGCGAAATGGCGTACCCAAAGTTGCGCAGCTCGATCGCCGCCACCGCTTTGAGCCAGTGACTCCGCAGCGCATCGTTGAGTTCTTTCTCTGTCTTAACCGCCATACCCTAGCCGCCAGTGGACGGCGATTATAGTTTCAGAAAGCCGCGCCGTCATCGGATTTTCTAGGCGACCCTCTACAGAAGGTCCATCTGCGGCCTGTCCGATTCTGGCATTCCCTTATGAGGTCGAGCTTTTTTGTCGCGCCGAACCATCGCGTTAGGCTGCTCCAAATGCGCGAGAATTTCCTTGGCTCGGTCGAGGATTTCTTTCGGCAACCCGGCCAGGCGGGCGACTTGGATGCCGTAGCTTTTATCGGCGCCGCCGGGGACGATCTTGCGCAGGAAAATGATCTGCTCGTTCCATTCGCGGACGGCGACGTTCAAGTTGCAGACGCCTTTGCGGTCCTCCGCGAGCTTGGTCAGCTCGTGGTAATGCGTCGCGAACAGTGTGCGCGCCTTGATTTTATCGTGGAGAAATTCGGCCACGCTCCAGGCAATCGAGAGGCCATCGAATGTCGATGTTCCGCGGCCGATCTCATCGAGAATAATGAGGCTGCGCTCGGTCGCATTGTTCACGATGTTGGAGGTCTCATTCATTTCGACCATAAACGTCGACTGACCGCGGGCGAGATCGTCGTTCGCGCCCACTCGCGTGAAGACACGGTCAACCAAACCGATCTCTGCGCTCGCCGCCGGCACAAAGCTTCCGATCTGCGCCATCAAAACAATCAGCGCGACCTGTCGAATGTAAGTCGACTTACCGGCCATGTTCGGGCCGGTCACGATCGCGAGCCGAGTATTTTCATCCAGTGTCGTGTCGTTCGGCACAAACTTCTCCTCGATCAGATTCTGATCGAGGACCGGGTGGCGACCATCGCGAATCACCAGC
>DATDFJ010000024.1:0-7121 GCA_036522675.1 Chthoniobacterales bacterium
CGGATATTTTTCGTCGTCGAGCGCGACGGCTTGCTCGGTGAGCTCGAGCGTGTGCTGCGTGTCGAACATGACCGCGAGCTCTTCCGTGCGCTGCGCGTTCTTGCTCGCCACGATCGTGCCGGGATGGGGGCCGTGCGGAATACCGCGCGGATGCAACGTGATCGAGGCCGGCTCGATTCCCTTTCGTGATCCGAAATTTCCACGGACATAAAACAAAACTTCGTCCGCTTCAACATTGTCGTGGACCCACGGAATTTTCACCGCTTCCGGGTGCGTATCGAGCAGACGCGGCGCGAACGTGCACACGACATAGCCGCGAATCTCGAATGTCTGATGGATCGGCGGCGGTTGATGGACGGTGCCGGTAATCGGCTCGAAATCCTGTGCGTTGAACGTGAAGGGATAAACGTAGCCGTCCCATCCAACGACATCGAAGGGGTTGTGCGCCATGGTGACGATAGTCCAGCGCGGCCCGTCTTTCACCAGAATCTCGGTGTCGCCTTCCTTGTCGGTCGTGTTCAGTTCGGTCGGTCCGTGAAAATCGCGCTCTGAATAGGGCGATCCCATTTTGATCTGGCCTTCCTTATTTAGATAACGCTGCGGAATTCGCACCGGCCCGACCGATTCGAGAATGAGATGATCTTCTTCGTCAATTTTGTCGGGGATGAGTCGGTAAGTAATCCCGCGCGGCATGACGATGTAATCCTCGGCGCGGTAGCGTTGTTTGCCGAAAATTGATTCGAGGGTGCCGCCGCCTTTGAAAATGAAAATGATCTCATCGGCGCCGCCGTTTTTATAATACTCGTAGTTGCCGTTCGCTTTTTCCGGGCGGGCGCGCCAGGCGGTCATGTCCTGGTTGAACAGAATCGGAATACGACCGGTGTAGAGATCACCTTTGCGCGGTATGTTCGCGGTCTTGAGATGATGATGTCTCAGCGGACTGTCGGTAGCTTTTTTTAACTCTTCGCACTTGAGGAGCTTGACACTGCGCACACGCGTCGGCGGACGCAGATGATACATGATCGAGAAAGCTTCATTGAATCCTTCGGTTGTAACGACATGCTCGTAGTAAATGCCTTCGTTCTTGTAACCGGGCCCGGCGCCGTCGCGGTGGAACCAGATGTGATGCTTCCGCGGCATCTGGCCGAGTTTTTGATAATACGGCATGGTCGATCCTCCTATAAATTTCCGCGCGCAGCTTGCTCGCGCTCAATCGCTTCAAAGAGCGCTTTGAAGTTGCCTTTGCCGAAGCTCTGCGCGCCTTTACGCTGAATAATTTCGAAGAACAAGGTCGGCCGGTCTTCCACCGGCTTGGTAAAAATCTGGAGCAGATAACCTTCGTCATCACGATCGACCAGGATGCCGAGCTTTTTCAACGCGCCGATCTCTTCGTCGATGTGACCGACGCGATCGAGCAATGTGTCGTAGTAGTTCGAAGGGATGTTCAGGAACTCGAGCCCGCGTTTCTGGAGATCGGTCACCGTTTCAATGATGTTGTTCGTGCCCATGGCGATGTGCTGCACCCCTTCGCCGTCATAAAATTCGAGATACTCTTCGACTTGCGATTTCTTTTTGCCTTCGGCCGGCTCGTTGATCGGGAACTTCACGAAACCGTTGCCGTTGCTCATGACCTTGCTCATGAGCGCCGAATATTCGGTCGAAATGTCCTTATCGTCGAAGGTGAGAATGTTTCGGAATCCCATCACCTCCTCGTAAAATTTCACCCACGGATTCATCTGGTTCCAACCGACGTTGCCGACGCAATGATCGACATGTTGCAGGCCGGTCTCGGGTGCGCGGAAAGCGGGCTCCCATTTCACAAATCCCGGCATGAATGGCCCGGTGTAATCGTCGCGCTCGACGAAAACGTGCGCGACTTCGCCGTAGGTGTGAATGCCGCTAAGGACGATTTTGCCGTGCTCGTCCTTCAACGTTTTCGGTTCGAGATAACTTTTGCCGCCGCGCTTGGTCGTTTCTTTCCAGGCTGAGGTTGCGTCTTTGACTTTGAGCGCGATCACTTTCACGCCGTCACCGTGTTTGTAGATGTGGTCGGAGATCGGATTGTTCGCGCGCACCGGCGTCGTCAGTACCAAGGTGATCTTGTTCTGACGCACCGCATAACTGGCGCGATCTTTCACGCCGGTCTCGGGGCCGCTGTAGGCGACCGGCTGGAACCCGAGCGCGCTTTGATAAAAATGCGCCGCCTGTTTGGCGTTACCGACATAAAATTCGATGTGATCGGTGCCCTCGAGCGGGAGAAAATCCTCCTGCGCCGCCGCGGCTTTCTTTGTTTGTGGAGCAGCAACTGTGGTTGGCATATCGACCTCCGCTTCTTTTCGCGCTGCGCGCGCTATCCAACTATAAGATCGACAATTACCCGTCGCAAGGATGGACGGCACGAAAGCAAATTGTCTTGACACTTTGCGGGAAATAGAAAGTTTCGCTCCATCCGAGAAATTTCTGGTCCGGGTTTATTTTAATGGGTAATCGGGCCGCAACAGCTCTCTTCCTCCAGATCATCCTATGACCAAAAAAATCATTCTCTCATTCACGCTCACGACTCTGTTCACGCTAATAGGAATATCTTCGGCACAAACACTCACGCCGCTTGTTCATCAATCACCGGGCGGTGCAAATCTCGCCTTTCAGTTAACCGACGGAACGGTGATGTGTCAGGCCAATAGCTCACAGAATTGGTATAAACTGACGCCGGATAATACGGGAAGTTATGTCAACGGAACGTGGACGCAGGTGGCTTCTCTCCAGCCGGGTTACGTGCCGCTTTATTTCGCCTCGGCAGTCCTCGCCGACGGTCGGTTGGTCATAACCGGCGGCGAATACATCAACGGTCAGTTTACTCTTTCGAACCAGGGTGCGGTCTATGACCCGGTCGCAAATACGTGGACTCCACTGCCGGCGCCGCCGGGTTGGGATTTTATTGGTGATTCTGCTTCGCTGGTTCTACCCGATGGCCGATTCGTCGTCGGGCGCAAGCTGGATATGCAAGTCGCGGCGTTAGATCCGGCCACATTGACGTGGACGTTGCTCGGCAACGCAGGAAAAAGTGACTTTAATGCCGAGGAAGGATGGACGCTATTGCCCGATGGCACGATCTTCACTTTCGACGTACAGAACGCGCCAAACTCGGAGATTTACAATCCGGCCACCCAAACCTGGCAAACCGCTGGGAGCACGATTGTCGATCTGCATTCGCCTCCTGAATCCGGGTGCATCCCCTATGGGCCGCACGGTGAGTTTTGCTATTTCCCACCGGGTGAAGTCGGCCCGGGGATCTTACTGGCCGATGGCCGGGTACTATGCACTGGATCCCGTTCTACAGCGGGCCCCGGCCATACCGCGATCTATACTCCTTCAACCGCTACCTGGGCTGTCGGTCCGGATTTTCCCAATGGTGACAATGCAGGAGATTCTTTCTCCGTCCTTCTGCCCAATGGGAACGCCTTGATCGAAGGCGTAAGCGGTAGACTTTACGAGTTTGATGGAACGAATCTCAATCCCACGCTCAGCGCGTTCGGTGCATTGATGGTCCTGCCGACCGGCCAGGTCCTGGTCAGCAACGGCAGCTTCGCTCAAGTCTACACCCCGGCCAAGACAACCTTCCCGAAAAAGTGGGCGCCAAGGATCAGACAGTTCCCGGCCACAGTGGTGCGCGGATCGACTTACAGAATTGGCGGACAACAATTTAACGGTTTGTCTCAGGCCGCCTCATTCGGTGACGAAGATACAACGGCTACTAACTATCCGCTGGTTAGGATCACCAATAATGCAACCGGCCATGTCTTCTACGCTCGGACGCATGGGCACAGTACGATGGGCGTTGCAACCGGCTCGGCTAGAGTCTCGACCAACTTCGATGTTCCAGCAGCCGCCGAGACAGGCAGCAGTTCCCTTGAAGTGGTGGCGAACGGAATCGCTTCCCAGCCCGTGACGATCACGGTGAACTAGGAAGCTTCGATCGCTATTCGATTCGCTGAAAATTTTCGGCGGATTCATTTGCCGCAGTTACGCTGGAAGGTCTGCATTTTAGGACTTTCGTGGCGTAAAAACAGCTGCTTTTGGAGCGGCTTCTCCGCGGAGTTAAATCAATGACGGGACGAAAGAACGCCGCCGCGCGTGTGGCATTTGCAAGCTTGTTGATCAGCGCCATCACTGCGTTCGCGCAAAATCCGGCGGTGACGATCACCGTCGACGCCGCGGCTAATCGGCATGCGATCAATCCGAACATCTACGGCGTGGCGTTTGCGAGCACCGACGCGTTGAACGATCTAAACGCGCCGCTAAATCGCAACGGTGGCAACAACAGCAGCCGGTACAACTGGCTCCAGAATGCCGATAATCGCGATCAGGATTGGTACTTCGAGAGTATCGGCGACACCAGCTCGGTGGCGGGTGAGCGCGGCGACACGTTCATCGCGAACGCGAAAGCAGCCAACGCACAGGCGATGCTCACGATTCCTCTGCTGGAGTGGGTGGCAAAACTGGGCAGCAATCGAAGCAAGCTCGCCAGCTTTTCAATTGCCAAGTACGGAGCGCAGACGGGGAACGATTGGCAATGGTTCCCCGACGCGGGCAACGGTATTCTCACATCAGGGAATTACGTCACGGGCAACGATCCCAACGACGCGAACGTGGCGTCGAGCTCTGTGTTTCAGCAGGCTTGGGTGCAACACCTGATCAGCGTGTGGGGGACGAACGCGAACGGCGGTCTGCGTTATTACCTGCTCGATAACGAGCCGAGCATCTGGCACTCGACGCACCGCGACGTGCACCCGGTCGGTCTAACGATGGATGACATGCTCGCGAAGATTTTGGATTACGGCGCGATGATCAAAAACGATGACGCGACGGCGCTGGTCGTCGGCCCGGAGGAATGGGGCTGGAGCGGTTATTTCTACAGCGGCTACGATCAGCAATACGGCGCGCTGCACGGCTGGGGTTATCTCCCCGACCGCGCCGCGCACGGGAACGCCGATTATTTGCCATGGCTGCTCGACGGGCTTCACCAAAACGAGCTGAGCAGCGGCCGCCGTTTGCTCGACATCTTCACCGTCCATTATTACCCGCAGGGCGGCGAGTTCAGCGACGACGTGTCCACGACGATGCAATTGTCGCGCAACCGCTCGACCCGTTCGCTTTGGGACCCGACTTATGTCGATCAAAGCTGGATCAACGATGTCGTGCAATTGATTCCGCGACTCAAATCCTGGGTCGGCGCGTACTACCCGGGCACGCTGACCGGAATTACCGAATACAATTGGGGCGCAGAGTGGCACATTAACGGCGCGACCACACAGGCCGACATCTACGGCATATTCGGACGCGAAGCTGTCGACCTTGCCACGCGCTGGACCACGCCCGACGCAAGCACACCGACCTACAAAGCGATGAAGCTTTATCGGAATTACGACGGCAACAAGTCAGCTTTCGGTGACACGAGCGTGCTCACGACTGTGCCCAATGCGGACACGGTCTCAGCGTTCTCGGCGGTGCGTTCAAGCGACAACGCGCTGACCGTCATGGTCATCAGCAAATATTTGTCCGGCAACACGCCCGTGACGATCAACGTCGCGAACTGTACGCACGGCGCGACCGCGCAGGTGTGGCAGCTGACGGCTTCGAACGCGATTACCCATCTGAGCGATGCGAGTTTCAGCGGCGACAGCTTAACCACCACCTTGCCTCAACAAAGCGTGACGTTGTTTGTCGCCGCATCCGGCGCACCCAGCCCGACACCGACACCGAGTCCAACGCCCACTCCAACTCCAACACCAGCGCCCACACCTACTCCAACGCCGCCGCTAATCAATCCGCCGACTAACCTGACCGCCACAGCCAGCAGCTCCTCACAAATCAATCTCGGTTGGACCGATAACTCAACGAATGAAACCGGGTTCAAAATTGAGCGCTGTACCGGTGTCGGTTGCACGAACTTCCGGCAATTCGTGACCGCAGGTACGAATGCCGTCAGTTACTCGAACAGCGGCTTGAAGCGGAACACGAGCTACAGTTATCGCGTCCGCGCTTCCAATTCGTCCGGCAATTCCGCGTACTCAAACATCGCGACAGCGAAAACCCCGCGGAAGTGACATGGCATTGGCATCCTTGCCAATGAGTCATCGGCTGGAAGCCATGCCACTTTAGTCGCCGAAGGAAATTTCGAGGTGGCGCTCGGCCTGAAGCACTCCGCCGTTTCAGCTCGGCGAAGAAGTTGTCGATCTTTATCTGGGATTTGGCTCCGCCGCCAAGGATAGCGAAATCGACATCGTAAATTTGAGCCGGTTTGGCCCGAAACCGGCTCTATCTCGCAGCGCTTCTCGAGTTCTTCTCCGCGGCAGATAAATCCTATGAGAAGATGTAATCGCGCCGCCGCCGGGGCGGCAATTGCAGTGGTGTTGTTGAGCGGAGCCGTGGGCGTTCACGCGCAGAACGCTGCGGTCAGGATCAACGTCAATGCCGGGGCCGATCGGCACCCGATCAACGCCAACATTTACGGCGTGGCGGACGCGAGTCCAGCCGCGTTACGAGACTTGAACGCGCCCTTGAACCGCAACGGCGGCAACAGCGCCAGCCGGTACAACTGGCTGCAGAACGCCGACAATCGCGGGCACGATCGGTACTTCGAAAGCATCGGCGATACGAACGCCGTGGCCGGTGAGCGCGGCGACATCTTCATCGCGAATTCAAAAACCGCCAATGCGCAGGCGATGCTCACTATCCCGATGCTCGATTGGGTGGCAAAGCTCGGCGCAAACCGCGGCCCGCTGGCGAGCTTCTCGATCTCGAAATACGGCGCTCAGACCGGCCGCGACGAACAATGGTTTTCTGACGCCGGCAGTGGAATCCGCCCGACTGGCGGATACATCACCGGCAATGATCCAAATGATGCGAACGTTCCGTCGAGCTCGGCATTTCAGCAAAACTGGGTACAGCATCTCATAACCAGGTGGGGCATGAACGCCAACGGCGGTCTGCGGTATTATATCCTCGATAACGAGCCGAGCATCTGGGACGCGACGCACCGCGACGTGCATCCAACCGGCGCAACCATGGATGAGATGCGCAATCGCATTGTCGATTTTGCATCGATGATCAAAAACAAC
>DATDFJ010000025.1:0-22893 GCA_036522675.1 Chthoniobacterales bacterium
GCTGGCGGATGCGCGAGAGCGAGCGCGCTCGCCATTCATGCTAAAATACCAAGCCATGCGCTTCCGCCGCTTCATTATTGTGCAGACGGGCAGCAGTCTTTGGGCGTTGTCACTTCTTGCGAATGCGACGATTGAAGGCAAGGTAGAGCTACCGAAATCCCGGGCGGCGCCGGTGATGGCAAAGCGCTACGAGATTGTGACGAGCGCCGGCGTTCTGGCGACCCAGCCGCCGCTGGCGGTGGTTTATCTGGAGGGCGATTTCGCGAGGCCGAGCTCACCGCCGACCAAACAGCTCGCGCAAAAAGATCTCGCCTTCCTTCCGGCGCTGCTGCCGGTGCAGGTTGGGACACGCGTTGAGTTTCCAAACTACGACGACACCTACCACAGCATTTTTTCCTACTCGCCAGCGAAACGGTTCGACCTCGGCCGTTATCGGCCGGAGGACCGGCCGATTCCATCGGAGGTATTCGATAAGCCAGGCCTGGTAACGTTGCGCTGCGACATTCATGAGCACATGCGGGGGCTGATTCTGGTGGTGAATACGCCGTATTTTGTGATCAGCGATGCCGACGGGCGATTTCGTTTGCGCGGTTTGCCCTCGGGGCGTTACACGCTCAAAGCGTGGACCGACAGCAAGACAACGCTGGAAAAACCAGTCGAACTGAAAAGCGGCGAGACGATCCGGGTTGATTTTCCATGATCGAAGCAAGCGAACGCCGTAGACACGGAGTCGCGCGATTTCGGAGAAGACTTTCGGCGGCGATGATGGTGGTGATTGCCGCGATCACGGCGCTCGGGCTCTATGTTGCCCAGCGCAATGGCGCCGCGAACGCCGAGCGCGCGTTGCAGCAGAATTTCCAAGCCGAGCTCTCGGCGCTGCACAAACTGCAGGACCTGCGGCGAGCCGCGCTGGCCGAACGCTGCCGCACCCTGGCAACGAACGCGCGCATCCACGCGGCGCTGGAAGATAACGCGCTCGATTTATTGTATCCCAGCGCGAAAGACGAGTTGCGCGATTTGATGGAGGGCGAGGAACCCGCCGCCGAGCAACCCACCAACTCGCTCCGCGCCAGGTTCTACCGCTTCCTCGATAGCAACGGCGCCGTTCTACCGCCACCGACGCCAAAGGATGTCGGCGCGCTCAGCGCCACAGCCGAAAATCAACTGGCCGTGAAAAAATTGCCTGAGACCGAACAGATCGGCTACCTCACACATGTCGATCTTGCCGAGCCGACAGCGGACGAGATAACGACCGAACCAATTTTTTCGAGCGAGACCGGCGAAGTGATTTCTGCGCTCGTCGTCGGGTTTAAACCGTTCGAGCTTGAAGCGCGGCACGCCAGCGCCGGGATCAGCAGCGGGCTCTGGGTCGGTGGCGAACTGATTTTGCCTTCATGGCCGAAATCGGCGCAGGACGAGCTCGCAGGGCAGATTGTCAACGCGATCACGAGCGAGAGCGCGCAAAATAACTTCACCGTCCACATTAACGGCGCGCCGCATTTGCTTTTTTACAAGCAACTCAATCCCGGGTCGATTTTTCCACCTGCCTACGAAATCTCTGTCTACTCGCTCGCCGATTGGATCGCGCAACTGCGCCGACTGCGTTGGCGCATCGGCGGCACCGGCGTTTTTCTTCTGCTCGGCGGGTTTGTCGCCAGCCATTTCATCGCGATGCGTTTCGCAAAACCGGTGGAGCAACTGGCCGTGGATTCCGAAATAGATCGCGCCCAACGGCAACAGGCCGAGGCTGCACTCGCTTCCACGAGCGAAGAATTGAAGCGATCGGCCAGATATTCCGCCGACGCGTCTCATCAGTTGAAAAGTCCGGTCACTGTTCTGCGCGCCGGGTTGGAGAGCTTGCTCGCGCGCGAGGATTTGAAGCCGGAAATGTATGAGGAACTTTCCGGCCTGCTTCACCAGACGCACCGGTTGACGGGCGTGATCGACGATTTGCTTTTGCTCTCGCGCATGGACGCCGGTCACCTCGAAATCGTGTCCGAACCGGTTAACCTCAGTCACCTTGTCGATCAATGGCTCGATGACCTGAACGCATTGAGCGATTCGCCCGAGGTAAAGATCGACAAAAACTTGCCGGCCGAATTGTTTGTTGCCGGCGAGAAACGTTACACCTCACTCATTGTGCAAAATCTTCTCGAAAACGCGCGCAAGTACAACCGCGCCGGCGGTCGGATCGAGGTGGTGGCGCGCCAGCAAAACCGGCACGTCGTGCTTACGATCGGCAACAGCGGTCAGCCGATCGCGCGTGACACACAGAAACATATCTTCGAGCGCTTTCATCACACTCCGAATCCCTCGGGCCACGGACTCGGTCTAAATCTCGCGCGCGAACTGGTGCGTTTGCACGGCGGCGAGCTGCGCCTGGTCCGGTCGGCCGACGATTGGACAGTGTTCGAAGCGCGTTTTCGCGCGCTCCAGCCAAACGGCGGACCGGCAACGCAAGCGATATGAAGCTGCTGCCAATTGTCAGCTTCTGTTTACTCGCCGGCGCGGCGCGCGCGTTCGAGATCGATGAGTTATTCGACCGGGTCGACCAGGCGCTGACCTTCGGCGCATTTCACGAGAACGTGCGCGCGCGGCTGAGTGGCACGCTCGATCTGGAGCTGTATCACTTCGATGAGCCGGCGCCGGGATTAATCGACAGCGACATCGACACGCTCTTCAATCCCCGGCTGACCCTGTTTCTCGATACGCAGATCGGGTCGCACGTTTACGTTTTTGTGCAGTCACGGCTCGATCGCGGCTTCGATCCGAGCGATGATGGCGCGCAGATCCGCGCGGACGAGTATGCGCTGCGCCTCACGCCCTGGGACGACCGGTTCACGCTCCAACTTGGCAAGTTCGCCACTGTGGTGGGCAACTGGGTGCCGCGACATCTCTCCTGGGACAACCCATTCATCAACGCGCCGTTGCCGTATGAAAATGTCACCGCGGTCAGTGACAAAACCGCGCCGGCGTCGGCGCGCGATTTCGTCGGCCGTTTCGAACGCGAGAAGTATGAGTTTGTGCCCGTGATCTGGGGACCGAGTTACGCCAGCGGCATTTCTGTTTCCGGGCGGCTCGACAAATTCGATTACGCTGCCGAGATGAAAAACGCCTCCCTCTCTTCGCGCCCCGAGTCGTGGAGCGTGACCGCCATCGGTTTCGAGCAGCCTACTTTTAGTGCGCGCGTTGGCTTTCGTCCGAGTGAACCCTGGAACTTCGGCATCTCAGCGAGCGATGGCGCATATTTTCGGCGCGAAGCGCAATCGACACTTCCCGACGCGCGCGACACTGATGATTATCGCGAGTTCGTGCTTGGCCAGGACATCAGCTACGCGGTCCGTCACTGGCAATTGTGGGCAGAATTTTACGAAGCGCGTTTTGAAATCCCGCGCGCTGGCGACGCCGACACCTTCGCGTATTATTTCGAGGCGAAATACAAATTCGCGCCGCAATGGTTTGCCGCGCTGCGCTGGAACCAGCAATTCTTCAGCAACATCGACAATCGCGCCGGGGACGGCATGCAATGGGGCCCGAACCTCGCGCGCATCGAGGTCGCGGGCGCGTATCGTTTTACATCGCACACCCAGCTGAAAGTGCAGTACAGCTATCAGCACGAAACCAGTGGGAGCGGCGACGACAATCACTTAATCGCGACGCAGTTCACCGTCCGTTTTTAGCCATGCGCGTGCTCATTGTTGAAGATGAAATTCCCCTGGCGCGGAAAATCGCGTCGGCGCTGACCGAAGCAGGCGACGATCCGGTCTTGAGCCACAACGGCGAAGCGGGGCTGAGCGAAGCGGCGAACGGCGCGTTCGATTTGATCTTGCTCGATGTCGGCCTGCCCGGCCTGAATGGGTTCGAAGTGTTGCGCCGGCTGCGGACGCGCCATGTGGCCACGCGCGTGCTCATGCTCACGGCGCGCGGCGGAGTCGAGGACCGCGTCACCGGGTTGCAACTCGGCGCCGATGATTATTTGCCGAAACCATTCGCCATGCCGGAACTGGTCGCCCGCGTCCGCGCGCTCGGTCGCCGCTATGTGGAGGAACCGGCGCTGCGTTTGCGCGTCGGCGATCTCAGCCTCGATTTGGCGAACCACGAGGTGTATCGAGGCACGCGACGGATCGATCTCTCCGCGCGCGAGCTCATGTTGCTCAAAGTCCTCATGCGTGAGCCGGGTCGCGTCTTTACCCGCACCGAATTATGCGAACGCGTCTGGGAGCACGCCCACGAGTACGACACCAAGCTGGTCGAAGTTTTCATCGGCCGTTTGCGCAGGAAAATCGGCGACCCGCCGCTGATCGAGACCGTCCGCTACGTCGGTTATACCATTCGCGATCAAAAGACGAAGCCGAGTGCCTGAAGCACCGTGGCAGACTTGCACCTGAAAAGTAACGCCGTTGTTACTTCGCCTAAGAATGCCCTCAGCGCCAGTGGCGAAGTAACAACGCTGTTACTATCGCGATATAGCAAACCCCCCCAATCGGCTGCGATGTGTGGTTATGAACACAACCACCACACCCACAGCATTCAGTCGCCGGGCTTTTCTCGGCAAATCCCTCGTGGTTGGTGCAGGCACGGTCGGGGCGGCACTCCTGGCCAACACGCGCACGGCAAAAGCAAGCGGCGGTCTCAGTCCAGGGGACGCCGCGCTGCTCCGCTTCCCAGCGGCGCTCGAGATACTCGAGGCTGACTTCTGGATCCAATACAACGAGCTCGGCGGCATCCAGGACGACGAAGTTCCCGGCGGCAGCGGCAATCCAGCCTATACTGAAGCGCTGGAGGTTATTGAGGATGAAATGCAAGACTACATCCACGACAACACCGACGATGAGATCACTCATCACACCTTTCTCAACGCCTATCTCGTTTCGAAAGGAGCGGAGCCGGCAAATCTCGACGCGTTTCGCACTTTGATGGGCAGCACCGCGACGGGCGTAAATGCGGCGTTGATCGGCAAACGGCTGACTAACCTGACGCAACTGACCATTGATACCAGCTGGTGGACGCGTTACCGCGACGACAGCCACAATCCGGATCTCGATCCAAACCACGTTTTTCCGAAAGCCGTGCCGACGCTGGGAGTCAATCAGCATACGGCAATTCCCAGGACCGACGCGGACACAACGGATCCCAATTTCCTCCAGGCGATCGCGAACACGGCGGCTTTCCACTTTCCGACCATTGAACAAGGCGGCAACAGCCTCTACCCCTCACTCGCGCAGAGAGCATCGAGCGTTGAGGTCTTGCGGATTCTGATCAGCATCGGACCGACGGAAACGATGCACTTTCAAACGTGGTCGGACGTGGCGGGCAATGCGCCTCCTCTGACAGCGGTCGATCCGGTGACCGGCGTGTCGGTTACGTTCCCAGATTTGGAGGTGGAAAACGAGCTCTTCGACAAGGCCCTAATCATGCCTGAGCCGTGTCCATTTTTGGATGAATCGCTCCCGCACTGTTCGATCATTCGACCGACCAATACCGAAGGTGTCGCAACGGGGGCCTTGAAGTTCCTCACCGCGATGGGACTCTTCGTTGGCCAATCGCCGGCGTTCTTCGCCTATATGAAGCAACTCGCTCGCGCCGCGGATGCCGCCGAGCGCGAGTGCGACTAAAGGACGGGGTCAGAAATCTTGTTTGCCCGACGCGGCCGGCGCACCAACTCGCCGCCGCAGTTCGGGCAAACAGAGTTCATCTCTTCGGCGCATTCGGGACAAAAAGTGCACTCGTACGAACACATCCGGGCTTCGGCGTCATCGCGCAGCGCGCGTCCGCACTTTTCGCATGCTTTTTTCATTTCCAGAGGCATTCGATCAGCCGAGTCTAGGTTAGATTTATTGCACGCGAATGCACAAAACCAATTCAATCCTCATGCGCGCGCCGAAGATGTCGATCTTCGAAACGGCGGCCGACCTGGAATTATGGCCGAAGATTTTGCCGCACTATCGCTACATCCGTTTTCTCGAACGCAGTCCGAACCGCAACGTCGTGGTAATGGCAGCGAAACGCTCCGCAATCCCGATCTCATGGACTTCGGAGCAAATCATCGATCGGGAGAAAACCGAGGTGCATTTTCATCATTTGAAAGCATTCACGAAAGGAATGCGCGTGGTTTGGACGTTTGAGGAGAAGCCGGAGGGCGTCCTCGTAAAAATCAGACACGATCTCGAGTTTCGGGTGAAGATTCTCGCGGCGCTGGCCGACAAAGTGATCGGCGACTTTTTCATTCACCCCGTTGCCAACAAAACTTTGCGCTGCATGAAAAAGTACGTGGAATCCACCACGAAGAACACGAAGGTCACGAAGGAATGATCAAAGCCAGGCCAAATCGGATCGTCGTGTTCTTCGTGTCCTTCGGGGTCAAAAAATGAAACGCCGCGCTGTCATTACTGGAATCGGCCCGATCACCTGCATCGGATCAGGCCGGGAAAACTTTTGGGAAGCGATCCTCAAAGAGAGGACCGGCATTACGCGAATTTCGTCTTTCGATGCGCGCCCGTTTCAGGTGCGCTGCGCCGGGGAGATGGGCGATTGGGACGCGGAACAATTCTTCACGCCGCAGCGGCTGAAGCGACTCGATCGCTACGCCCAGTTCGCGGTGGCATCGGCCAAACTCGCGCTCGACGACGCGCGCATCGAGTATTCGCGCGAAAAGCCGCAGCACCGCATCGGCGTTAGCTTCGGCACCGCGCTGGGCGGCGTCTGCAAGGCCGAAGACGAGCACATTCGGTATCTGAAGAAAGGTGCGCGCGGCGTGAACCCAATGCTCGCAGTGCAGGTATTCGGCGGGTCGGCGCATTCGAATATTGCAATTGAATTTGGGTTCCGCGGCGTCGGCACAACTAACTCGAACAGTTGTGCGAGCGGCACGGTCTCGTTAGGCGAAGCGCTGCGCTATATCCGAGATAATTTCGCCGACGTGATCGTAGCCGGCGGCGCCGAAGCGCCACTGAGCGCGCTGACCATCGGCGCGTTCGACATTATCAAGACGATGAGTCGATGCGACGATCCGGCACTTGCCTCCCGCCCATTCGATCGGTTGCGCGACGGCTTTGTCATGGGCGAAGGCGCCGCCTCGCTGATCGTAGAGGAACTCGCGCACGCGCGCGCACGCGGCGCGAAGATTTATGCCGAGGTGCTTGGCTACAGTTTGAATAACGACGCATTTCACATGACCGCGCCGTTGCCGAGCGGCGAGTCGTGCGTGCGCGCGATGCGCGATGCGTTGGCCGACGCGCAACTAATGCCCGAGCAGATTGATTACATCAACGCCCACGCCAGTTCGACCCAGCTCAACGACAGCACCGAGACGATGTCGATCAAACAGGTGTTCGGCGAACACGCGAAGCAGATTTCGGTCAGCGGCACGAAAGGATATTACGCTCATCCCCTCGGCGCGACCGGCGCGATCGAAGCTGCGATCTGCGCGATCGCACTGGATCAACAATGGGTGCCGCCGACCATCAATTACGAAAATCCCGACCCCGCCTGCGATCTCGACATTGTTCCAAACCACGGCCGCGCCGCCGAACTCGACTACGTCATGAGCAACTCTTTCGGGTTCGGCGGAATTAACGCGTGCGTCATTCTCGGCCGCGTCCGCGATTAAATTGCGCCGTCATCCCGAGCGCAAGCGAGGGCCCTCATAATCGAAGCTAGTGTCACGCAATCTAACGCGCGTGATCCACGCCCCTGTGGGAGGTCCTTCACTTCGCTCAGGGTGACGGCGTTTTGTCTTGGCGCAATAAATCGGGACGATTTTGGCGTGTGCGTTTGATCGCCTGTTCTTTGCGCCACTTGGCAATCTCAGCGTGATTTCCGGAGAGCAGCACTTCCGGCACTTTCCAGTCGCGAAACTTGGCCGGGCGCGTGTATTGCGGCGTTTCCAGTAAGGCGGTGCTGAACGAATCGTCAGCGGCCGATTGTTCGTCGCCGAGAACGCCAGGAATCAAACGCACCACTGAATCAACCAGCACGACTGCCGCAATCGCGCCGTTGGTCAGCACGTAATCACCGATCGAGACCTCAAGATCGACAAGGTGCTCGATCACCCGGTGGTCCACGCCCTCGTAGTGGCCGCAGATAATGATGAGGTGAGCTTCCCGCGAGAGTTCCAGTGCCAGCTGCTGATCAGATCGTCGCCCGCCCGGCGACATTAAGATAATCTTCGATTTTCGATTTTCGACTTTCGATTCATCGTTCGGTGTTCGGCGTTGGGCGTTCGGGGTTTTCTGTAATTCTTCGACCGCGGCAAAAATCGGCTCCGGCTTCATCACCATGCCCTGCCCGCCGCCAAAGGGCGCATCATCGACTATGTGATGTTTATCCGTCGTCCAATCGCGCAAATTATGAATGCGAAGATCGACAATCTCATTTTCCTGCGCCCGTTTCATGATGCTCGCGCTCAACGGCGCGCGGCAGATCTCCGGAAATAACGTGAGGATGTCGATCTTCATCGAAAGAGTGGGGCAAGCTTCCAGCTTGCGAGCTTACCTAAAAGCAAGCTGGAAGCTTGCTCTACATTATTCGATGATCTCGAGCGTGGCGCGCTGGCCGTGGCGCGAGGCCGAGCTGCTCAGGAGCGCGCGGATCGCGTGAATAGTTTGCCCGTTGCGGCCGATGACCCGGCCAATGTCGCTTTGACGCAGTTGCAATTTGAAGATGGTCGTCTTGCCGCCGGGAATTTCCGTCAGCACCATGTCGTCGGGAAATTCCACGAGTTGGCGGATGACGAACTCAAGAAATTCTTTCATGATTTACTTCGTAGCGGCGCTCCATGAGCGTCGCTCGAATTTTCAGGGCTGGCAAACCTCGAGCGAAATAATGCGACGCTCAGAGACCGCCGCTGCAAGCAGAAATGTCGATCTTAGCTGGGCGTTTCGGCCGATGCTTCGGATGCTGCACCAGCCGCTGGCATGGCCGGCGCTGCCGCTGGCGATGCGCCGCGTTTCTTTTGCTTCTTGATGAGGCTGCGTACCGTGTCGGACGGTTGTGCGCCTTTGCTCATCCAATATTCCGCGCGATCGAGTTTGATGGTGCTGTTGTCGCCCGGTTTTTTAGGATCGTAAGTACCAATGAGTTCGATGAATTTGCCGTCGCGCGGGCTGCGACTATCCCCCACCACGACCTTGTAATAAGGCCGGTTCTTAGCGCCTTCTCTTCGTAATCTGATTGAAACTGCCATGTTCGTTATCGAGTTACAAAGTTACAAGAGTCTACCGATTTAACGATGTAACTTTTGTAACCCTTTTAACATATTCTTCATCTTGCCCGCGTTCTTCATCAGCTTCCGCATCTGATCGAAGCGCCGCAGCAAATCGTTTACCTCCGTGACGGTGCTGCCGCTGCCGCGCGCGATCCGCTGACGCCGCCGCGCGTTTAAAATTTCGGGGCGGCGCCGCTCTTCGCTCGTCATCGAAAGCACGATCGCTTCGGTGCGCTTGAGCTGCTTCTCGTCAATCGAGAGGCCGGGCACGTTACTCACGCCGGGCAACATGCCAAGGATATTTTCCAGCGGCCCCATTTTTCTCATCATTCTGAATTGGGCGAGGAAATCGTTGAAATCGAACGAGGCGCTGCGCAACTTTTTCTCGAGGCGCGCCGCGTCTTCGAGCTCAATCGCTTCGGCCGCTTTCTCGACCAAACCAACGACGTCGCCCATTCCGAGAATCCGCCCGGCGAGACGCTCGGGGACGAAGGGCTCGAACTGGTCGAGTTTTTCTCCCGTGCCGATAAATTTGATTGGCCGACGCGTGACCTCGCGCATCGACAAGGCCGCGCCGCCACGCGCGTCGCCGTCGAGCTTGGTCAAAATGATTCCCGTGATCTGGAGCGCGTGGTTGAAATGGGTTGCGACGCTGACGGCCTGCTGACCGGTGGCGGCATCGACCACGAGCAAAATCTCCTGTGGCTGGAGAAGATTTCTTAATTCTTTGAGCTCGTTGATCAGCGGCTCATCGATTTCCTGACGACCGGCCGTATCGAAAATGTCGATCGGCGGCGCGCCCGCCGGTCGCGGCCTACCAACTGCTGCCGCAGCGGCGCGCTGGATATTTTTCTCATCGACGTCCGGCGTCAAGACCGGCACATCGATTTGTTTGCCAAGCGTGGCAAGTTGCTCGATTGCCGCCGGGCGCTGCAAATCCAGCGGCACCAATCGCGGCGAATGGCTCTGCTTTTGCAGCAGCCGCGCCAGTTTGGCCGCGGAGGTCGTTTTCCCGGAGCCGTTCAGGCCGATAATCAAGATGCGATGCGGCTCGCCAAGATTGAGCGGCGCAGAATCGCCGCCGAGCAAGATCGACAATTCGTCATGGAAAATTTTTATGATCTGCTGCCCGGGCGTGATGCTGCGCAGCACCGCTTCGCCGAGCGCTTTCTCCTTCACGCGCGCGATGAAATTCTTTGCGACTTGAAAATCAACATCGCCCTCGAGCAACGCGAGCCGGACCTGACGGAGTGCAACATCGATGTTCGACTCGCTGAGCGTGCCATGGCCGCGCAGGTCTTTGAAGATCTCCTGCAGTTTGTCGCTTAGTTGGGAAAACATTCGTGTGCCGGCGCTGTCCTCAGCGCAATGTTAAGAGTGGCGCCGCAGGCGCATTATCTTTACCAACGCGCTGAGGACAGCGCGTTCCACCTATTTTTTTGGCTTCGGCGTCGCTGTCGCGGCCGGCGAAGCGGCGGCACTTTCCTCGATCCCGAATGTCCAGTGCGCCTCAATTTTTTTGTCGCCCGACTTGGCAGTGAGAATCACAGTGCAACTTTTATCGCGTAGCTTTTGCGTGACCTGATACGCAACTGTGCCGGTTTTTGGATCATAGCTTGCGGGAACAAGGCCAAGCCCGCTGACTCGCAATTGCACACTCGCAGGATCGATTTGCCCGACGGCGCTCAGGTTGGCCTTGATCAGCGGGAGCGCACTGCGAATCGTTGAACCATCGGCCGGTTCGACATGCAAATTTTCCGCGCCAACCGCCGCCACTGCCGGCGCGCCGGGTCCGCCGCTGGAGGCGGCAATCATTTTGACCGCGTCTTCGAAAACTTTCGGCTTGTTCGCCTCGATAGCATAGCGGCCGAGCGCGTCCATCGGCGAAGTCCAGGTAATCGGCTGGCCGTACACGGTGAACATTGCTTCGTATCCGGCATTGCGCGCCACGTCCTTGACGTGCTGGTTGTAAAACCCATACGGCACGGCGAAACAATTCACTTTGATGCCGAGTCGCTGCTCGAGCAGCGTTTTGCTACCGACGAGTTCATTCTGGAGAAATTGTTCATACTCTGGACCAGTCAACCGTTTCCTTGCTTTTTTCCCATCCGGTTCCCTGATGGTGACCGGATGGTTTTCTCGCAAATCCTGGTGCGTGGCCGAGTGCGCTTGAATGTCGATACCGTTGTCGCGCATGTCGCCCAATTGCTCCCAAGTGATCGCTTCGCCGCCACCGAACAACCCACCGCGCACGCCTTCGGTGTAGATGAACATGGTAAAGGTGTAGCCGAACTTTTTCATGATCGGCCAAGCGACTTCGTATTGTGATTTCAAGCCGTCATCGAACGTGACGACGGCACAGCGTGGCGGAATATTCTTTTCCCCGCGTTTCCAGGCCAGCAAATCCTGCATTCCGATCACTGTGATTCCGCGGTCTTTGAGCGCTTTCATCTGCGCTTCAAATGCCGCCGGCGTGATCTGGGTGCCGGGAAAACGAACTTTGTCGACCAAACCATGATAACAAAAAATGATTGTCTGGGCGGTTTGATCGACAACAGGCTTGGTCACGCTCGGTTTGGGAGCCGCGGTCGGTGCCGGCGTGGCGGTCGCGCT
Source organism: Chthoniobacterales bacterium (assembly GCA_036522675.1). Lineage (GTDB taxonomy): Bacteria > Verrucomicrobiota > Verrucomicrobiia > Chthoniobacterales > UBA10450 > AV17. The sequence continues at coordinate 11,819 of DATDFJ010000025.1, forward strand.
CGCTTTCGCTGCGAATGCTGAATGGGAAAGGAAAAGGCCGCAGGTCAAAACCGCGGCAGAAAAAACGGATCGAATGCGCATAATTGAGGTAAACGCCTTTAATTCTGGTCGCACAAAAAACAAGCGGTTTTTGCGTCGTCAGACACCACGAGTCGCCCCCATAACAGAAGTTTGGCGCAACATTTGGCAGGAAAGTCGCTTTGAGCTACTAGAGTTGCCATGTCACGACTAGTCGGGCGCGCCGTTGTTTGCACCGTCGGTGTTTTGCTGAGTGCGTGCGCCGCGACTCCAAAGTTTGGAGTCAAAGATACGAGCAAAAGTTTTAACACGGTGGTCGTCGACGCGGGCCACGGCGGTAAGGACACCGGCGCTTATCGCCGCTACGGCGGCGCGGAAAAGTACGCCACACTCGATGTGGCACGACGACTCGACCGCAAGCTGCGTGAATCCGAACTCAAGACCGTCATGACGCGCTCGGCCGACGTTTTCATCTCGCTCGATCAACGCGTCGAGATCGAAAACGAGCAGAAGAATTCGGTTTTCGTCAGCATCCACTTCAATGACTCGCGCCGACGCTCCGCACGCGGGTTCGAGACCTACTACAACTCGCCGATGTCGATCGGGTTGGCCCAGCGCATCCAATCCAAGCTCATGACCATTCGGCGCTCGGCCAATGGCGGGGTGCATCACGCGAACTTCCGCGTCTTACGGTTGGCCAATTATCCCGCCGTGCTGGTCGAGTGCGGCTATTTGAGCAACCGCAGTGAGGGCCGGGAAGCGCGCGATGCGGAATTCCGCGAGGTCCTCGCAGACAAAATCGCGGAGGCGATCATTGAGCAACGATTTGGACCCGGGGTTTATCGCGGCTCCAGTCAGGTCGCTGTCCAACCGCAACCACCCGGCGAAGGACCGGGCCTCGCACCGGAGCACTTGCGGCGCTGAGCGATTAAAATTCTTTTCCGCGTTGTTCTCGACCGAGCGCGGCGATCACAATTAACGCCAGAAAAATCACGAAGCTGAAAAGCGCGAGCGCTTTTGCGTAATCGGGCTGGCCGGACGAATCGCGGAACCGCACAGCTAGCTTTGCCTCAACGACGGCCGTGTTCGCCGCCAGCAAATTTCCCAACTGATAGGCGAAGCCTGGAAAAGTTCCGCGCACCTGCGGCGGTGAAAGCTCGTTCAGATGCACGGGCACGATGCCCCAGGCGCCCTGCACCATGAATTGCATGGCGAAACCGCCAAACACGAATAAGACCAAGGTTGGTGAAAAAACCCACAGCGGAATCAGAACAACTCCGCATACCGCCGCGACAATAATCGCGCGCCGGCGGCCGAACCTTTGCGATAAGTGACCGAAAAGGACTCCGCCGCAGATAGCACCTACGGCATAGATGATCCCAATTGTCGATCTTTGCCCGACGCTGAAGCCGCGCTGTTCGCCGAGAAAGGTTTGATACTGGTCCTGAGTGCCGTGCGACATCGCGTTGAAGGCTGTCATCAGCAAAATGACATAAAGAAAGAGCAGCCAGTGTTGCTTGAGCACGCCAGCGAGATCGCTCCAGAAACTGGTAGTTGATTTTTGTCGCAGCCAAACGGGCGATTCGGGCACACGGGCCCGAATGAAGAACACCAGTAAGGCAGGGAGCGCGCCCACTACAAACAAGCCGCGCCAGCCGAAGAACGGGAATACGATTCCATAAACCAGCGCCGCGAACAGATAGCCGACCATGTAGCCCTGTTGCAAAATCCCGGAAAATAGTCCTCGCGATTCAGTTGGCAGCGACTCCATCGCGAGCGACGCGCCCAGCCCCCACTCGCCGCCCATGCCAATTCCATAGAGCGCGCGGAACACGAGCAAGGTCGCATAATTCGGAGCGAATGCCGTTAGCAACTCCATGACGGAGTAAAAGACGATGTCGATCATAAGCGGGATGCGCCGGCCAAAGCGGTCCCCGAGCAAGCCGAAGATGAACGCACCGACCGGCCGCATGGCGAGAGTCAGCGTGATCGCGTAACTGAGCTTCGCGATGCTCGTGCCGAAGTCATGCGCCATGGGCGCGATGACAAAGGTAAGCAAAAAAAAATCAAACGCGTCCAGGGCCCAACCCAGAAAGCAGGCGAGGAATGTGTTGCGCTGATTGCGATTGAGACCTTTGAACGGCCGGAGCGCTTCCACTTCTGTCACCTACTTGCCAGGCGAAACCAAGTCGAGCGATCTCTTGGAGTCCGCTGCCGTGCTGCTCATGTGCTACCATACCTAGCCCATGCGCTACCTCGTTAAAGCGAAGCTGAAAGTCGCTAAACAGCGCGACCTCGTCCGCGCGATCGATAACGAAACGCTCGGCCGAGGCTCAATCGCGGGTGACGAGTACCTGCACAATATGAATCAGGCGCGTGTTAATGAGCACGGCATCGCCACCTGGGTTGAATGCTGTTTTTGCGATCCGCCGCTGGCCGAAGAACACCCCTACTGGGAAGAATTCTTCGATTTGGTCAGCGTTAAAGACGCCCATTCCCGGCGCAATTGTCGGCACGAAAACGGGACTGAGCCGTGGGCATGCTGCGAGTGCGGTTGCACGAAGAAGTTGGAAGCGAAACTCGCATTAGAAGGCAAATCGTTTCTACAAATTCTGCGCTCTGGCGAGAACGTCATCTCTTAAGCTCCAAATCCCAAGCTCCAATAGTCAAAAGAGCTGCGACGAAATTGTTGGAGCTCGGTCATTGGATTTCGCGCTGAAGGAGCGACGCATCTACATATCATGATGCGTTAATTTGTTCCTTGATCGATGGACGAACACCGCTTTAGTTTTCAGCCACCATGGCCTTTGAATCACACCCCCTGGAATCGCTCCTGCGCGAGCGGATCGTCCTGCTCGACGGTGCAATGGGGACCATGATCCAGCGCCGCAAGTTCTCCGAAGAGGACTACCGTGGAAAACGGTTTCGCGATTGGCAGGCAAAGGATCTCAAGGGCAGCCTCGAACTGCTCAATCTCACCCAACCCGGGGCGATCGAGCAGATCCATGCTGAATATCTCGATGCCGGGGCCGACATCATCGAAACAAATACCTTCAGCGGCACGACGATGGGGCTGCACGATTTTCTCTTCACGGGTAAGCCGCCGGCCGGACGCAAAGACCAGGAATTTTTCCAGCGCGTGGTGGACGATGTCGATCTTCGCGCGCTCGTTCGGGAGATGAATTTGGCCGCGGCGCAGATCGCGCGCCGCGCCGCAGATGCGGCGACAAAGCAAACCGGACGGTTGCGGTTCGTGGCCGGTTCGTTAGGCCCGCTGCCCGTTGCCGCCTCGATCTCCCCGGACGTGAACGATCCGGGGTTCCGCGCCGTCACGTTCGATCAGCTTCGCCAAACGTATTTCGATCAGGCCAGTGCGCTGCTCGAGGGAGAGGTCGATCTCCTGATCCTCGAGACAGTCTTCGACACGCTGAACGCGAAGGCTGCGCTCTTTGCCATTTCCGAGTTGTTCGAGAAGAAAAGAGTTCCGCTGATTATTTCCGGCACGGTAACCGACCGCTCTGGTCGCACATTGAGCGGCCAAACGGTGGAAGCGTTTCTGATTTCAATCGCTCATGCCGAGCCGCTCGTCGTCGGTTTGAACTGCTCGTTAGGCCCGGACGAAATGGAGCCGTTCATCGAGGAGCTCGCGCGCGTGGCGCCATGCTACGTGAGCGCCTATCCAAACGCCGGTCTGCCCGATCCGCTTTCCGAGACCGGATTTCCGGAAACGGCCGAAACCTTCGCTCCAAAGCTGACGAAATGGGCTCGGCACGGCTGGCTCAATCTGGTCGGCGGCTGTTGCGGCACGACTCCCGATCACATTCGCGTGCTGGCAACCGCGGTGGGCGATTGCAAACCGCGGATATGGAAGCGGCCTCAGGATAATGAAGTCGCTCCGACCTTGCAGCTTTCCGGGCTCGAGCCGCTGAAGATTACGCCACAGTTTGGGTTTGCTGTAATTGGCGAGCGCACCAACATCACCGGCTCGCCGAAATTTTCGAAACTGATCCTGGGCGGCGATTTCGAAGGCGCGCTCGGCGTGGCGCGGCAACAGGTCGCGGGCGGGGCAAACCTTCTCGACGTCAACATGGACGAAGCGATGATCGACTCCGAAGCCGCGATGGTCCGCTTCTTGAATCTGATCGGCAGCGAGCCGGAGATCGCGCGGATCCCAATGATGATCGACAGCTCGAAGTGGAACGTGATCGAGGCCGGGCTGAAATCGGTTCAGGGAAAATCCGTGGTCAATTCAATCTCGCTCAAGAACGGCGAAGACGAATTCCTCCGTCATGTCGGGTTGATCAAGCGCTACGGCGCGGCCGCGATCGTGATGGCGTTCGACGAACAGGGCCAGGCCGACAATTTCCAGCGCAAGATCGACATCTGCGCCCGCGCCTACAAAATGCTGACCGAGCGCGCGGATTTTCCCGCCAGCGACATCATCTTTGATCCGAACATTCTCACCGTTGCAACTGGTCTGGAGGAGCATCGCAACTACGGCGTGGATTTCATTGAGGCGACGCGTTGGATCAAGGCCAACCTGCCCGGCGCGCGGGTAAGCGGCGGCGTGAGCAACATCTCATTTTCATTTCGCGGCAACAATACCGTGCGCGAAGCGATGCATGCCGCATTTCTGTTTCACGCCATTCGTGCCGGACTCGACATGGCGATTGTCAACGCCGGACAGCTGGGGGTCTACGAAGAGATCGAACCTGCACTGCGCGAGCGTGTCGAAGACGTGCTGTTGAATCGGCGCGATGATGCAACCGAACGACTGGTCGATTTCGCCGAGCGCGTGAAAGCGAAAGACAAAGCGCCGGTCAAAGATGAAGCATGGCGCAGCGAATCGGTCGAGCAACGCCTGAAGCACGCACTCGTGCACGGCGTGATCGATTACATCGATATCGATACCGAGGAAGCGCGGCAAAAATGCAAAAGGCCGCTCGATGTGATCGAGGGCCCACTCATGGCGGGTATGACCGTGGTCGGCGATCTCTTCGGCTCAGGCAAAATGTTTCTACCGCAGGTGGTGAAGAGCGCGCGCGTGATGAAAAAGGCCGTCGCCCACCTGATGCCGTTCATGGAGGCGGAAAAAAGCGCGGGCGCGAAACCGCAGGGCCGCATCGTCATGGCCACGGTCAAAGGCGATGTGCACGATATTGGCAAAAACATCGTCGGCGTCGTGCTGCAATGTAACAATTACGACGTTGTCGATCTTGGCGTGATGGTGCCCGCCGCAAAAATCCTGGAAACCGCGCGCGAAAACAAAGCCGACGCCATCGGTTTAAGCGGACTGATCACGCCCTCGCTCGATGAAATGGCACACGTCGCCCAGGAAATGGAGCGCGAAGCCTTCGCGCTGCCCCTCCTGATCGGTGGAGCGACGACGAGCCGTGCGCACACGGCGGTGAAGATCGCGCCGCATTATGGTGGCAGCACTGTGCACGTGCTTGACGCCTCGCGCGCGGTTGGCGTGGTGAATTCCTTGCTTAACGACCGACTCAGACCGGAGTTCGACGCAAAGACGCGCGCCGATTACGCGCGCTTGCGCGAGGAACACGCCGGCAAAGTGCGCGCCAAAAAACTGCTCACGCTCGAACAAGCGCGCGCAAATCGAACAGCCATCGACTGGAGCAGTTATGAGCCACCACAGCCGGAGTTTCTTGGCAACCGCGCCATGTCTCCGGCAATTGGCGATCTAGTGGATTACATCGATTGGTCGCCGTTCTTTCACGTCTGGGAATTGCGCGGGCGCTATCCCGCGATTTTCGATGATCCGACGGTGGGCAAAGAGGCGCGCGATCTATTCGACGACGCGCAGAAGATCCTGGAGCAGATCGCGGCGGACGAATCGTTGCAGGCGCGCGGCGTGCTCGGCTTCTGGCTGGCTAGCTCTAACGGCGACGATGTCGATCTTTACATCGATTCCGCGGCGGCGGGACATCGCGAAAAGCTGGCCACGTTCTATTTTCTGCGCCAGCAAATGCACAAATCGGCCGGCCAATTCAATCACTGCCTGGCTGATTACGTGGCGCCCGGCGGAAATTCGGCGGCAGCTGATTACATGGGCGGTTTCGCGGTGACAATTCATTGCGCGGATGAGCTCGCGAAGAAATTTGTCGCCACGCACGACGACTACAGCGCAATCATCATCAAAGCACTGGCCGACCGTTTCGCCGAAGCCTTCGCCGAATATCTGCACAAGCAGGCGCGCATCGCCTGGGGGTTTGGCGGTGATGAAAACCTGACCAACCTGGACTTGATCCGCGAGAAATATCGTGGAATCCGGCCGGCGCCCGGCTACCCGGCTTGCCCCGATCACGCCGAGAAGCGCACGCTCTTCGAGCTGCTCCAGGCCGAGCGCAAGATCGACATCCGCTTAACCGAATCGTACGCGATGCATCCTGCCGCCAGCGTGAGCGGCTATTATTTCTCGCATCCGGACGCGAAATACTTCAGTGTCGGTCAAATCGACCGCGACCAGGTCGAAGATTATGCTCAACGCCGCGGCGAAACGAGTGCCGCAGTCGAGAAGCGGCTCGCCCCAAATCTTGGCTACGAAGCCTGACTCGACTGTCGGCCGGACAACCAAAATATACATGAACTTCCGCCGGCAGATTGCTGAGTACAAAGCGGACAGTTACTTTATTTATACAGACTGCACTCATATCGGCGCTCGGCGGGCCGCGTATAATGTGCTTAAGCTAGAGAATAGTCGATCGTTCCAATGGAGATTACGGCAGAGACCTACACACCGAAACTAGGCTTGTCCGAGGCGACAGAGCTCTACAAACAACTACACGCGCGGATCTGCGCCGCACGCCTCTTTGAACGATCGTACCTCTTCTACGGGTTGCATGCGCTCTGCGTTTTCACCACGCTCGGGGCGGTTTATTATCTTATGTTGATCAGCCAAAGCGCACTCGCGTTCACTGCCCTCGCGATCCTGCTGGCCTTGTGCCTGACTCAGCTCGGCGGCTATATGCACGATGCCGCGCATATGATGATTTTCAAAACCAGGTTCATGAACAACCTCTTCGGCGGCTTCTGCGCGTCGCTCATCTTCATGAATTACAATTCCTGGAAACTCAAGCACGCCGCCCATCATGCGCACCCCAATCAGGAAGGGGGCGATCCTGACCTCGAGATTCCCATTTTTTCATTCACCGAGACGCGCTACAGATCCAAGACCGGGTTGGAGCGGTGGCTGCGTCGTTACCAGACTTATCTTTATTTTCCGGTCAGTTTCCTCCTCGCGTATTCCTTGCAGTTTAAAAACAGCATTGAATATCTGGTCGCGAAGGTGAAAAGGCGGGGCTTCGACTTGGCCAGCGCCAGCGAGCTGATCGTTTATCTCGGCGGCTTTTTCCTCTGGTACGTGCTTCCGTTTCTGGTCTTTGATCACGCGAAAGCGATCCTCTTTATCACAATCGTTCCGGCGACGAGCGGATTTTACATTGCGAGCGTTTTCGCGCCAAACCACAAAGGAATGCCGGTTATCGACCGCAAAACCAAACTGTCGTTTTTGGAGCAGCAGATTATCACGTCGCGGAATATCGCCGACAATTGGTTCACCGATTTCATTTACCTGAGTCTCAATTACCAGATCGAACATCATCTCTTCGTGGATTGTCCGCGCAATAAGCTGAAGCGCGTCACGCCCTATGTCGAAGAGTTATGCCGGACGCGCGGTCTTCCGTTTACCGTCGTTGGTTTGCGGGAATCGTTTGGTGTGATTCTGGAAGGGTTGCAGAGCGTCGTCCGGCAGGCGGAGCACCCGAACAAATAGCAACAAAGGAAATTACGATCATGCAACTTCCCACGAATTCTCCCGTATCGGATAGGGCTAAGATTAGAAGTAACACATCGGATCCGGCGGAGCGTCAGCCAAGCACCAATCGGCGCCACGCTCGACACCAGCCGCTCAACCGTTTCCGGGCTGTGGTGGAATCATTGTTTAGCGAAGCGGGCGTGATGATCGACGGCGACCGGCCGGGCGATATTGCGATCCACGACGATCGATTTTACCAGCGCTTGTGGAGGGACGGGTCCCTCGGGATGGGTGAATCCTACATGGACGGGTGGTGGGATTCCGCGCAGATCGATGAACTCATTGCGCGGCTGTTGCGTGCCGGTCTCGGCGAAAAAATCCGGCCGCGCAAGTTTCTGTATTTATTCCTCCTCGCCCATCTGATGAATCCACAGCGCCGATCCAAGGCATACGAGGTAGGCGAGCGTCATTACGACCTGGGCAACGACTTGTTCCAACACATGCTCGATAAGCGAATGACCTACACCTGCGCTTACTGGAGTGGAACGCCAGCGCCATCGGGATTAGACGAAGCACAGGAGGCAAAACTCGATCTCGTTTGCCGCAAGCTCGACCTTAAACCGGGGCAGCGCGTGCTCGATATCGGTTGTGGTTGGGGCTCGTTCATGATCTACGCTGCCGAGAAATATGGCGCTATTGCCACGGGCGTGACCGTCTCCAAGGAACAAGTCGCTCTCGGCCGGGTGCGCGCCGGCTCACTTCCTGTCACGTTTGAGCTAAAGGATTATCGCGAGATAAGGGGCCGATACGATCACGTTGTTTCGCTCGGAATGTTCGAACATGTCGGCCCGAGGAATCACCGTACCTTCATGGAAATTACGAACAACGTACTGAAAGACGATGGTCTGTTCCTGCTTCAAATCGGCGCCCGAAACGACGCCCACGCCGTGCCGGATCCATGGTCGCACAAATACATTTTTCCGAATAGTTTTCATCCCTCGCTTGGCGAAATCGCGGCCAGCACGAACGGGTTTTTTATCATGGAAGAACTGCACAATTTCGGCGCGGATTACGACAAGACGCTTCTCGCCTGGCACCGGAATTTCGAAAACGCCTGGCCGGTCTTGAAAAATCAATACTCGGAGCGTTTCTACCGCATGTGGCGATACTATCTCCTGGCCGCAGCCGGACTTTCGCGATCGCGCGCCGGTCAGCTCTGGCAGATGGTTTTCTCGAAGAAAGGTGTCTTGGGCGGATATCGCACGGTCCGTTAAGCCCGGGCGAAACATGCAAGCCGCGCGTGTCCTTGATTTTCCCGATGCGGGTGGTCGTTCGGCATGGCAGGCATTGCAAAACCGGAGGCATAGCTTGGCTTGGTATAACGGCCGCCGCGGCGGCACGTCGATCGCGGCGGCGACTCACCCCCACTAAAGTGAGGGTCGCACGTCGAAACTTTCGAGTGCGCCAACTCAGCGCGCGTGATATTCGTCTAGCCGGCAAGGCCGGGGCGTAGCTTAGCTTGGTAGAGCGCGTGGTTTGGGACCACGAGGTCGGAGGTTCAAATCCTCTCGCCCCGATGTTTTCTTAGTCGAACCAAGGGATGATGCGGAGCGTAGTTGTTGCGGTGACGATTGGCGGTCTCATGGTGGCTGTGCAGGCCCAGGAAATGGCACCGTCGAGTGTCGATCTCGCATTAAAGCCCAAGGGGCAGAGTGCTCCTGCGGCCACGCCGACAGCCACGCCGGCGTCGGAACTGCCCGATCTTCCGGAATTGTCGCAGCTGGACGAAGTCTTCAAGCAAACGTCACTCGGCAAAACCGCCGATGAATTTCGTATGCACGTCGAATGGCGCCGGCTGCGCAATCGAGTGGCAAATGATCCAGAGGTGATTGCGGCCAAAAAAGAAGCAGACACCGCTCGGACCGATCTGGAAAAACGCGAACGGATTCGCCGCTATTACAAAATTTACTACGCGCGGATGGAGGCGCTGAGCGATCGCCCGGAGATCAAAGCAGGTTTGGAAGACATGAAACAGAAGCACGTCGGCCTGGCCGATCAAAATCGGGTGCGTCCTTCGCCATCACCCTCGGCGACGATTGCACCTGAAACACCAGCCACGCCTGAGACGACTGAGGAGGAGACCGAGCGGCCATCGGCCCTTACATCAACGCTGGCCTCACCAACGCCGACGCCCGCCGAAGACAAGGAACCATAAGCCGCGGTCGTGCGCCGCGCCGTGACGAAGCTTGCTGAGGCGCACCAACTCGCTAAAGTCGCGCTGCCCACGGCGCGTTCGTCTAGTGGTTAGGACACAGCCCTCTCAAGGCTGGTGCACGGGTTCGACTCCCGTACGCGCTGCCATTTCCGCCCGGAGCTAATTGCAGCCGACACGGCTGCCGCTACAGTTGTCGATCTTATGCCTTACAAAGATATCGCGCCGCCCACAGGCGCCAAAATCACACGCGGTCAGACGCTGAACGTGCCGGACCGGCCGGTGATTCCCTTCATCCGCGGCGACGGAACGGGTCCGGACATTTGGGCGGCGAGCGAGCGTGTCTTCAACGCTGCAGTCGAAAAGGCTTATGGCGGCAAAAAACAAATCGCCTGGTTCGAAGTGTTCGCCGGCCAGGCGGCCAAGGACAAATTCGACAGCTGGCTGCCGGACGACACGGTCGAAGCGTTCCGCGAATATCTCGTCGGCATCAAAGGCCCACTCACGACTCCCGTCGGTGGCGGCATTCGGTCGCTCAATGTCGCACTTCGGCAACTGCTCGATCTTTACGTTTGTTTGCGGCCGGTGCGGCATTTCGCCGGTGTTCCCTCGCCCGTGAAAAACCCGGGCAAAGTGAACATGGTGATCTTCCGCGAAAACACGGAGGACATTTATGCCGGTATTGAGTACGCCGCCGGGACGCCGGAGTCGCAGAAGATCCTCGATTTCTTCGCGAAAGAATTCCCGAAGGACTTTGACAAGATTCGTTTCGGCACGCGCGAGAAAGCGGCCGAGTTTTGGAAAAAGGTGGGCGCACCGGAAAAAGACAGCGTTTGCGTGGGCATTGGGCTCAAGACGGTCAGCCGCGCCGGCAGCGTTCGCCTCATCCACAGCGCGATCAGTTACGCCGTTCTGAATCAGCGCAAGAGCGTCACGCTCGTGCACAAAGGCAACATCATGAAATTCACCGAGGGCGCTTTTCGCGACTGGGGCTACGAGATCGCCAAGAGCTATTTCGGCGCGGAAGAAATCGACGGCGGGCCGTGGTGCAAAATTCCCATGGGCAAACCCGGC
>DATDFJ010000026.1:0-5817 GCA_036522675.1 Chthoniobacterales bacterium
ACGGCGTCGGCCCGCGCGCGTTGCCGAAACAGATGCGCCTTGTCTTCGCGTGACGTGAAATCGACCGGCGCGAATTTCCACGTCGTGATCTTGCCATCCACAGTCATGGCGAACGTGGCGTAGACGAACGGGCGCTCCGAGCGGGAATGACGGCGAATGTGGGAGCGGCCTCGGCGCCGCGATTTTCCTTTGCTTCGTCGGGACACTGAGGTCCCTCCCACATTCTTATTGCGCTTCGCCGATTTCATGTTCGAGCGTGGCAACTTCCTGTTGCATCTCGCGCAAACCGACCCGTCGCACCACACCGCTCGGCCGATAGAAAAGGTAAATGAGCCCGCCGGAGGCCGAGCAAAGCAGAATGACGACAAAACTCATCGTCCCGATAAGGGCGGCCACGCCGGGCGCGATGCCGCACAATCCGCTCAGCATGACTTGCAGCACGTGTTCGCGCGGGCCTTCGCCGGCGAAACTAATCGGTATGGCCGAGATCGTGCGCTCGATCGGCATGACCGCAAAAAAATCCAGGAGCCGCACGTTTGCCCGTAACGTGTAGGCGACGAACAGAAAAGTGAAAAATGTGGCCAGGTGCGCCACGAGCGACAAAGCAAACGCGATCATTGAGCCGGTCCAGTGTCGCGCGTAAAGATGATACGCTGCCGAGATCTCAATTAGTCTCTCGCGGGCCCGGAATCCGTGCGGCAACCGGCTGGCGAGATTGAATCCGCTGATGAGAAAGGTCGCTGCCAGCGCGGCGATCGAGACGGCGAGCACAGCGAGGACGAACCACAAATAGCCGCGCGTGAGCGTCGTCTGTGCGAGCCAGTGATAACGCAGCAGAATGAGCGCGGCTGTAATCGTCACGAGCGCGACGAGACCGATGAGCCGGTCGAACAACACCGCGAGCAACGCACCGGGTTTTCGGTCGGGCGTTTCTTTGAGCAGGTAGTACGACTTGATGATGTCGCCACCGGTGCCGCCGGGCAGAAATTGATTGAAAAACATCCCGATCAAAAACAAGCCGCTGAGACGCGGAAGACTGAGCCGGATTCCCTGCACCTGTAGCAACACATGCCAGCGCGCCGCGGCCGCGATTTCAACAATTACGTAACAGATAATCGCCGCGACCAGCCAATGATAATCGGCGTTCGCCAGTGCGTCGGCCATCTGCCGGCGTTTTTCCGGGTCGTGGAACACGAGCCACAGCACCGCCACTGTGACAAGCACCTGCAAAATGCTGGCCAAAATTTTTTTCAAGTGCCGAAGTGTTCTTTCCAAGCTGCGACCGAGCGGCGGATTTGGCCGGGAGTTTTGCGCGGACTCAATTCCCAGACCCAGACGCAATCGCGCGGCAACAGTGGCACGAGATTGAGAAGATCGACATCTCCGCTGAACGGCGGTTGATGGTCCTGCGCCGGCCAGATGCAATCCTGCACGTGACAACCGAAGGTGCGCCGCCCGACTTCGCGCAGCCACTCGGCGTGATTCACAAATGCCAGGTTCTCCTTGATCTGGATATGGCCGAAGTCGTGCCAATATCCGAGCTGCGGTGAATTGATCTCGTCGAGCAGGGCCGGCAATTCGCGCTCGCTCGGGATGTCTTCGTAATTGCGCCGGCCTTCCACGCCGAGTTTGACGTTTTTTTCCGCGGCATGATCGAGAATCCGCCGCAAACAATCCTTCACTCGGCTGAGATAAATCGGCGCGGCCGCTTCGCGTGTTTTGATCGCCTTGATTTTTCGCCGCACAAATTTGCGCGAAAGCAGCTCGCCGTTCTTCGCCAGCCTAATCAGCGGATCGGTCACAGGTCTCATTCGCACTTCGCCCAGATGCATCACGACGAACGGCGCGCCCAGTCGCGCGGCGAAATCGATCGTCTGCAAAGTTTGTCTGACCGCGCGCTCGCGTTCTTTTGCGTAAGGCGACGAAAATTGATAGCAGTCGGGCGAGGCGCCCATCACTTCGACGGGCAGCGGACAAAAATTGTGCAGGCTGCTGAATTTTATCCGGCCGGCATCGTACATCTTCTGGATTCCCGGCATAAGCGAGATGCGGATTCCATGGCCGAGTTCGACGTATTCGAAACCAAGATTGCGGATCTGCTGCAGCATCTTGTCACCGTCGGTGTTCCGCGACGAATTCCAGCAGGTGGAAAACGCAATCACGCTAGACGGTCGCGGGCAGTGGTGGCGGCGCCGGGCGCTTGCCGGCCTCGGCTTGACCCTGCGGCTGCTCGCGACATTGCATGCGCACGCGGACAAGGACGAACAATCCGATCACGCCATAACACAGCGCGGCCAGTGCAATCGCGGTGCGCATGCCAATCAAATCGGACAGGCCGGTGATCCCGAGTCCGGCGATTGGCATCAAACCGACAAAGCTCAGCATGAACACCGCCGCCACCCGGCCCCGCAAATAATCCGGCGCGCGTTCCTGCACGATCGTGTTCGCCAGACCGAAATTCATCGAGAGCGCGAGCGAATTACAAATCAGCACCGCCGTCGCCACGTAAAAGCTCGGAGCGAGCGAGAGACTGAAAATCGCGCAAGTCGCGACGCAGACGTTGATCATCATGAGCGGTATCCGCCGCGCGCGCGGCACGCTGATGAGAAAAATTGCGCCGACCACAGAACCGACCGCCGATGCGCCCATCAAGTAGCCGAACTTGTCGGCGCCCATGCCCAGCACGATCCGGACATAAAGCGGCATCATCACCGTGAAGATCGGGAAAATGAAGAGCGTGGTCGTAGCGATGAGCCCGATCATCGCCAGACTCGGTTTGTCGTCGGCGATGTAGCGAAATCCGTCCTTGATACCGCTGGCGCGTTTCGCTTCTTCCTCGGCCGTGCCGCGCCGGCGCGGCGGGATTAGAAAAAGCGCTATGATCAGAGCCACGAACGAAACCGCATTGCAAAAGAACGCCGAGGCCGCTCCCCAAACGCTGATGAACATGCCGGCCAGCGCGGGCCCGACCACGCGCGAGCCGTGAAACACTGCGCGATCAATCGCGATCGCGCTTTGAATTTCGTCGCGCCGCACCAGTTCGGGCACGAACGCGTTCAGCGTCGGCATTTCGAACGAGTTCGAGATTCCAAGCACGACGGCAAACGCAAGGATGTGCCAGATCTGGATTTTGCCGCTCATGATCAGCAGCCCGATCCCAATGGCGAGCACGATCTGGAGATATTGGGTTGCGAGAAGAATTTTGCGTTTGTCGAACCGATCGGCCACTGATCCGCCAATCATCGTCAGCAGAAGCATCGGCAGACCGGCCGCGAGATTCGCCATGCCGAGCATGATCGCCTTGGTCGTAAGCGTGCTCATCACGTAACCCTGCGCCATCACCTGCATCCACGTGCCCGTATCTGAGATCGCGCTACCGATGATGTAGCGCCGAAACGGACCGGCGCGCAAAACGCGCAACGCGTTGCGTGTGCTCAATTTCACTTCGGCGCTCATCGCCTGCACTCATCGTTGTAGCGGCGTTTGTGTCAAACGCCGGATGACATGCGTGATTGCTGCCGCGCTCGCGTTCGTTATTTTTGAACTATGCGAGTCGAACGTTTCACCCAGAAAATGCAGGAAGGTTTGCAGGCCGCGCAGGACCTGGCTTCGAATTCGAACCACCAGGAACTGACGAACGAACATTTTCTGCTCGCGCTCCTCGATCAGAGCGACGGGATCACGCAGCCGTTGCTCGAGAAAATCGGGGTCGATTCGAATCGGCTGCGGGAGCGGTTGCTGACCGAATTGAACCGCCTGCCCAAAGTCACCGGCGCGGCTGTCGATCTTCGCCTTTCAAATGATCTGCGCGGCGTCCTCAATGCCGCCGAGAGCGAGATGGCGAAGCTCAAAGACGAATACACGAGCGCGGAGCATTATCTGCTCGCACTCAGCAGCGCGAACGTTCCCGCTGCCAAAATCCTCAAAGATTTCGGCGTCACCCGCGACAAGTTGATGCAGGCATTGCAACAGGTGCGAGGCTCACAACGGGTCACCGATCAAAATCCCGAAGGAAAATATCAGACGCTCGAAAAATATGGACGCGACCTGACCGCGCTCGCGCGCCGCGGCAAGATCGATCCGGTCATCGGACGCGACGACGAGATTCGCCGGATCATGCAGGTGCTCTCGCGACGGACGAAAAATAATCCGGTGCTCATCGGTGATCCTGGCGTCGGCAAAACGGCGATCGTTGAGGGTCTCGCCCGCCGCATCATCAGCGGCGACGTGCCCGATTCGCTCAAGAACAAGCGCATCATCGCGATGGATATCGGCTCGATGATCGCAGGCGCAAAATTCCGCGGCGAATTTGAAGATCGATTAAAAGCATTCCTGAAGGAAGTCACTGATTCGCAGGGTGAGATCATTTTATTCATCGATGAGCTGCATACGATCGTCGGTGCGGGTGCGGCTGAAGGCGCGGTCGACGCCTCGAATATGCTCAAGCCGATGCTCGCGCGGGGCGAGCTGCGCACCGTCGGCGCGACCACGCTCGATGAATATCGCAAATACGTTGAGAAAGACGCCGCGCTCGAACGGCGATTCCAACCGGTGATGGTGGACGAGCCCAGCGTGGAAGATACGATCGCGATCCTGCGGGGATTAAAAGAGCGCTACGAAGTACATCACGGCGTGCGCATCACCGACGCGGCGCTCGTTGCCGCCGCGACATTGTCGCATCGTTACATCAGCGACCGTTTCCTGCCCGATAAAGCGATCGATCTTGTCGATGAAGCGGCCTCGCGCCTGAAAATCGAGCTCGATTCCATGCCGACCGAAATCGACGTGATCGAGCGCGAGATCATGCAGCACGAAATGGAGCGCCAGGCGCTCAAGAAAGAAAAAGATCCCGCCAGCAAGGAGCGGCTCAAGAAG
Organism: Chthoniobacterales bacterium; assembly: GCA_036522675.1. Classification (GTDB taxonomy): domain Bacteria; phylum Verrucomicrobiota; class Verrucomicrobiia; order Chthoniobacterales; family UBA10450; genus AV17. The sequence goes on from DATDFJ010000026.1 coordinate 4,876, forward strand.
CTCGAGAAAGAACTTGTCGATCTTAAAGAGAAATCATCCGCGCTGAAAGCCGAGTGGCAGAAGGAAAAAGCGGTCATCGAAGAACAGCGGAAATGGAAGGAAGAGCTCGACCGCTTGCGCACCGAGCTCGAACGCGCCCAACGTCGCGGTGAGCTGGCGAAAGCGAGCGAGATTCAATACGGCCGGATTCCGGAACTGGAGAAAAACCTCGCGGCAGCAGCCGATAAAGAAAAAGGGCGAAAAAGCCGCCTGCTCCGCGAAGAAGTTACCGAAGAAGACATCGCCGAGGTCGTCTCAAAATGGACCGGCATTCCCGTCTCGCGTTTGCAGGAAGGCGAACGCGAGAAACTCGTCCGGCTGGAGGAACATTTGCATGAGCGCGTGGTCGATCAGGAAACAGCGATCAAAGCCGTCTCCAACGCGGTGCGCCGGGCGCGCGCCGGTCTGCAGGACCCAAATCGCCCGATCGGCTCATTTATTTTCCTCGGTCCTACCGGCGTCGGCAAAACGGAGCTTTCGCGCGCGCTCGCGGAATTTTTGTTTGATGACGAGAACGCCATGCTCCGCATCGATATGAGCGAATACATGGAGAAACACACCGTCGCCCGATTAATCGGCGCGCCGCCGGGTTATGTCGGTTACGAGGAAGGAGGCCAATTGAGCGAAGCCGTGCGACGCAAGCCGTACTCTGTCGTGCTCTTCGACGAGATCGAGAAAGCGCACGCCGATGTCTTCAACGTTTTACTCCAGGTGCTGGATGACGGCCGGATAACGGACGGGCAGGGGAGGACGGTCGATTTCAAAAACACGGTCATCATCATGACCTCGAACATCGGCTCGCAGTTCATCACCGAAGAAGAATCACGCGAGGCACGTTCGCGCCTGGTCATGGACGCCATGCGCGCGCATTTTCGGCCCGAGTTTCTCAACCGCGTCGATGAA
>DATDFJ010000027.1:0-8297 GCA_036522675.1 Chthoniobacterales bacterium
CGCCGTCGCATTCGCATGCCCCCACATGCCGCTCGGACGCAAAGCCGCTTCGCCTCCGCCCGTGATCCAGATATTTGCCCACCGCGCCGACGCGAACCCGAGCTGAACAGCGACCTCCGATAACCCGAACGTTTGCATCGCGAGGACGATCACATTCGCCGCGGCGCCGACCGTGAGGCCAATCATCAACGGCACCCGTGTTCGCCGGGTGCACGCAAACCTGTGCAAGGCGTATGCGTACGGTATTGCCAGACACCAGCGGATCGGATCGGTGCTCGACAATGTCCGCGCTGTCACCCACTCCCGGCCGATCCAGAGCAGCAGCAGTGCGGTCGTGACGATAAAGCTTGCCGGAAAGCGGACCCGATAGCCGAATCCCGCTGTCCATCGCAGCAAAAGCACCGCTGTCAGGGCCACCGCGATTAAATCGCTGAGTCGCGGCGCGCCCTCGGATTCACTCCGCGCGATGTAGGGATTAAAGCACAGCGCCGCTCCGATTGTGAATGCGATGACGCGCTGCGCATACGCGTGACCTCGATGTTTGATCGGAGGGGCGGCCGTTTCGCGCGACTCGAGCGATACTTTTTCCGCTGTGATCATCGTGCAGCAGGTGCCGGCGACCGGAGGAAATTTGTTAGGCCAATCAATTGCTCCCGTGTGCGGCTCCATAACAGCGGAATCAGCGGCGCGAGCCAGGCAGCTTTGCCAAGTATCTCGCTGAACAACGGGGCGGAAAACGCGACCAGCCAGACCGCTCCCGGTGCGTACTGGATCGGGGCGGTTCGAGCGCTGATCCAAATGTGAAGCAGCAAGCAGAATACCGGGAGTGAAGCGAGGTCTGCCATTCCGTAGCCGGGGGGACCATAACGAAGCACGAGAACGACGGTCAATGCGCTGAGAATGACCAGCCGCACCAGGTGCACGATCGTCTGCTTGGTGTTCAACCCGAACACGGTGAGTCCCGACACATGCAGCTGAAACATTGCGCTCACCAGCGCGACGACACCGAGCCAGGGATACACTTGCGACACCGGCGCCCATTTTGGACCAAAGACGACCGGCACAACCAGCGGCGCGATGAACGAGAGTCCGCAGAGGAGCGGCCCCAGCGCAAGTATCTGCAGATACATTCCTTCGGTGATGGCGCGCGCCAAGCGCACCGGGTCGCCTTCCACTCTGGCAAAAGCCGCCACGGAAATCCGCGTCGTGGCGGTGCGCACAAAGCTGAGCTGCTGCACGATGCGCAGTGCCAGCGCGATGTATCCGACCGCCGCCGCACCAAGCAGCCGGCCGACTACCAGCGGGTTCACCAGATCTCGCAGCGCCAGCACAATCTGTGACATGGAATACGGCACGCCGAACGACAGCATTTGTCGCATCAAGACCGGTGTCCAAATCAGGCGCGGCCGGTAGCCCGTTTGGTAAACCTGCACGAGTTGCGCCAGCTGTTGTGCCCACCAGCCGACCAGCGGCGCGATCACGCCGGCACCGCGATATCCGAGCGGCAGCGCGACCACGTAATACGAGATATTACCAATCAGCTCGATCACGGCGACGCGTTTGTAGTTGAGCTCACGCTCCAACCGCGACATCGGCACTTTCACCGCATGCACGACAGGGATGCCGCACGTTAGTGCGAGCACGGCCGTTTGCATTTCGTGCAGCTTGTAAAATCGCGCGAGCAACGGCGCGAGCACCACGCCCAGACCGACTCCCGCGAGGCTGAACAGCAGCAACAACGTAAGCGCCTGATGAAATTTCTCCGGCTCGTCGCGGTTCAACCGGATCAGATAGACGCCGATGCCGCACTCACTGATCGTGATCAGGTAAACGAGGATGGCATGCGCCGTCACGAAGACGCCGTAGTTCGCCGGACCAATAAACCGCGTCAGCAGCGAAATGCCGACGATGCCGATGATCGCTCCGGCCAGCAGGCGGAACGACATATAAGCGCTGCCGCGGATGACCTGGTGTTTGAAACTCATTAATGGAGTCGCCGACCGCTACTTTTATACCAGATTGAGTTCCGCCGCGTGCGTGAAGGGGCTGCTCCCAGAACTTTGGCTCGCATTCAAGAACGCAATATGCGGAGAACTGGCGGAAGGGGTGGGATTCGAACCCACGGTCCCGTTGTAACGGGACGCTCGATTTCGAGTCGAGTGCCTTAAACCGGACTCAGCCACCCTTCCTTTGATAAGCAGGAAAACGTCGAACGCTGAACGTCCAACATCGAACGTCGAATGCAAGCGCGCTCGCTCCGAATTAGGCTTTCGATGTTCGGCGGTGAGCATTCGGCGTTTGCTTCGATCCGTTGAACAGGCTTGCCATTGGCACCGTCACTGCTTTAGAACGCCGCCGTTAGTTGCTGCGATGATCAGGGCCAATTGCCGGGAACGATTCACCGCCGCGGATTTTGATTTCATCGTCCGCACCCTGGCGCGTCGCCGAACCGACCAAGTCTCAATTGTCGATCTTTTGAGCGACGCGGAGACTCGCGATTCGATTCTCGACCATCCGCGGCTCGTCGATGCGATTCTCTCGCATCCGGCGCAATTGCGGATCTCATCGCAATTTTATTTTTATGTCCTCGCCCGACACGTTTTGCGGCAGGCGGCGATCAACGATCGCAAGCTGTGCGATTATGTCGCGTCGCTGCTGGAGACTTTCTCGCGCGCGAGTCAGTTGCAGCGACCGGACCAAAGCAGTGAGCACGCGCACGAGTACATCTGCGACATGCTCATCGCGCTGCAGCGGCTTTCGCCCGAGCAGGTGTTTCGGTTGCGCGCGCACATTGGCAATTATTCGCTCTTCATCAGCGGCATTTTTCACGAGAACGCGCAACGCCGGCGCGACCGCGGCGGACCCGACCTGAAGTTTTACGAGCAAGTTGGCAGGACGAATTATCAGCTCGTCGCAGAACACGAGGTCGCGCGGCGGTGCGAGCTCGACGACGTGTTCGAAGGTTTAGCCGACCGCTTTCACGATGTCCGACTCGCGCTCAATCAGTTGTCCGACCGGTTGTTGAACCTCGACGAAGCGTCGCGGCCAGGCTTAGTCGTGTGAACGAGACGCTCTTCAGTCAGATTCAAAAACTGTTCGAGCGCACTTACGCTCAGGTCGGGATCAACCTGGAAGATTGCCTCATCCATCAGCAGCGTTGCGCGCAATTGTCGATCTTAGCCGGCAAATCGGCGCGCGAATTGAGCGAGCTCGCACGCACCTTTTTGCGCCGCGCCCACGACCGGCTTTACGTCGGGATTTATTATTCGCGCTGGCTGATCGAGCAACTCGAGCGTTACGATCCGCGCGCCGGGCTGAACGACCACAATATTCGGTCGCTGATCGCCTTCGTGGAAGAGATCAATCACGCGTTGCACGCCGCGCTTCAGTTTCAGAAGGGCGCCCGCGAGATCGGCTCGGAAGATTTTTCTCGCAATCTCGAGCTCCAAGCCCAGGTTGACACTTATCTCGTGCTGCTCTTGTTCGTCGCGTTTTTTCGTAAAACGCAACGCGTCTCGCGCGCGGATCGCCGCTGGCTGCGCTTTCATTTGTTCGCGAGAAATTGCCCGGGAGCGTTCCGCGATCGCAATCTGCGCGCGCGCTATTTGGAAACGACCGGGCTGGCGGCGAGCTACACGCGGTTTCTCGATACGCTCAACGGTGTCCGCCGCCTCGACGAAATCCGCCGATTCCATTCACTCGATTATTCAGGCAAAAAACAGCGGATCCACGCGTTGCCGAATCGGACGCCGGTTAAATTGATTTGCGCAAACTGAAACGCGGTCGCTAAATACGGGGCGTGTTCAGTTTCACGATGCTGGGGAGCGGGAGTGCGGGCAACAGCGCGCTGGTCGCGACCGATCATTGCAAGCTTTTGGTCGATGGCGGATTGAGCGCGCGACAAATCGTGCTGCGGCTGGAGCAATGCGGAGTGACCCCCGAACAGCTCGATGGCGTCCTGCTCACGCACGAACATGGCGACCATGTCTGCGGGCTGGAAGTTTTGTGCCGGAAATTCGAGGTGCCGATATACGCCAACGCGCTCACGGCCGAAGCCGTGCGCTGTGATTGCGCGTTAGATCGACATCGGAACTGGCGAGTTTTTCGGACCGGTACCGACTTTGCGATCTGCGATATCAGCGTGCAGCCCTTTCCCGTGCCGCACGATGCCGTCGACCCGCTCGGTTTCGTGTTCTCGGCGGGTTCGAGCAGTTTGGGATTTCTCACCGACCTCGGGTCGGTGACAAAACTGATCGTGGAGCGGCTCCGCCAGGTGCACACGCTCGTCATCGAGACGAACCATGACGAAAAACTTCTGCAGAACGACACACACCGGCCGTGGCCGGTGAAACAGCGGATCCAATCCCGACACGGCCACTTGTCGAACACGGCGGCCGCGACGGTTTTGGAACAATTGTTGCCGGGCAAGATTGAACGCGTCGTGCTCGGCCATCTGAGTCGCGACTGCAACACGCCCTCGCTCGCGCTGCGCACGGTCTCCGATTCGCTGCGCAAATCCGGTAAGATCGACATCGAACTGTTTTGCGCGCAGCAGTTCGAGTTGAGCCCGCGATTTCGAATCGGGGAAACGAAGCGCGGCCCGTTTCAGCCGACATTCGAGAACGCGTTTTTTCAAACCGCTTGAGCGGAGCAACATCGAGTGAGACGCCGCGGCCGGCACTCGCGGCTACGGAAGAGGCGTTCGAGCTCATGCGAACGCTGATCGAATACCGGCAGCAGCCGATCCATGGGCAATTGGAAAAAATCCGGGCGAAATATTCGATGCTGCACCTCGATGTTCTGCTTCTCATTTACCACTTCGCTAAAACGTGCGCAGGACACATTCTCGAGATCGGCGCGTTCCTCGGCGGCGCGACCATCGCGGCCGCTCTCGGGTTGCGAGCGTTAGGCGAGAGTAAAAAGCTGATCGCGATTGAGCCGGGCGGAAGCTTGAAACATTCGCGGCTTGGCAGCCGCGATATCTGGCACGATTTCGAGCGAAACCTGCGCAAACAACGATTGGCCGACCTGGTGATTGCGATTAAAGGCTATTCCTTCGATGCGGCCGCGATCGCCGCCGTCAATGACGCGCTCGGTTCGGACCAGATTGGCCTTTTGCTCATCGATGCCGATGGCGCGGTCCGGCGTCATCTCGACTGTTACAGCGAGAAGCTGGCCGACAAAAGTTGGATAATCATCGACGACTATCTTGGGCCGGCGGAAAACATCAAGGTGCCCGCAACGCGCAAAGACGTCGACGAACTCGTGGATCGAGGCCGACTCGAGCCGCTGGGATTTTATGGATGGGGGACCTGGGTCGGCCGCTGGCGGACATGATCAACAATGAGCGAAACCGCCGCGCGAGTTCGGCGGGCTGTTTGGAATGATTTTTCGGCGAGGATTTACTTCTGGCCCAGAGCCTGACGCAACCTGTCGAGAAGGTCGGGTGAGGGAACATCGCGGCGGCCAATCGTCAACAAGGCGAAGTTCTCAGCCAAAATCTCCTCCGGATGGATGATGTAATTGGTGTTGCGGCCGACCTGCTCGAAAAAACCCGAGAGCTGCTGCGGGGGCAGGACATCCGCGCCATCGTTTGGATTTTTCGAGACGATCACAAAGCCAAGCTGCAGGTAATTGAAGAATTCTCCGTCTCGAACTAGATCGTAATTGGGCGCACTGGAAAAGAGAATCGGCACGACGTTTACTTCCCGGCCGTTCGCTCGCACGCGAATGGCATGATCATTTCGCGGCGCGTCGGGGTTGGTAATCTTGCGCGCCTTGAGCTCGTCCGGGAATTCGATCTCGCCGCAATTGGTGAACCCGATCAAAGCATACAGTTTCTCGCGCAGCTCCGGATTGGTTCGCGATAAAATGTGAAACAGCTCGTGCGCGATTGTTTTTTTCAGTAACTCGCCATCTGCCGCATCAGTCTGTTTTGCCGGCATCATGACCGCGCTATCTCGCGTGTAAAATGCGCCGCCTTCCTCGGCACCGGTCGTTTTGATGAAGCTGATTTTTTTTGGAAAGGCAATCGGCAAGCTTTCTAACGCCGGCCGGAGAGCGCTAATCGCGGCTCCGACTTTCGCCTGTTCCGATTCGCTCCAAGCCGCAGCGTTCGTTTTCACGAAGCGCAGAAATTCCTCTTCAGAAACAGATTTATCCGTTTTCATGCGCGCCGCGCGATCGAACGGACTAAGCCGCTGAATAAAATCGTCTTTTTGTCCAAGAATTGCGGTCGCCTCAGCGACGGAAGCAAAATGCGCGGTGCATCCTTTGCCCAGCTCGACGTCCCCCGCCGCTTGCGCGCTCAGAGCAATCCACGACAAAGCGGCTATGACATGAGGCAACTCCATCGCTATTTCCGGCAATTACACTTCCTCCGGCCCGACCACGAGATGGATGATTCCATTCGGAGCGGAGATGAAGAAACCGTTGAAGTCTTCGCGCAATTGTTCGACCTCGTCACGGCGCGGGACGCCGTGGATTTTGAGGAACGCGGCTGCGGCTTCGGTATCGTTCGTTTCAAGCTCCAGCCAGATGTCGGGTTGGCTCAGATTGGGGACTTTGTCGATCCAAAGCCGATTCGGGCCGAACTGAAAAATGCACCCCTGCGGCTCTTCTTCGATCAGCGGTAAGGCGAGCGTGTCGCGATAAAACGAGATCGTCTGCTCGTAGGTGTGGCTCGGGCATTTGATCGCGATGTTCGCGCCGCCGGAAAATTGCGGCCCCTCCAGTTTGGCTACCATGTCGGGAGCTTAGAGCTTCTCAAGAATTTTTTGCGCAACGCTCCTTGCTTTCTCCAAGGCCAGCGAATCGTCGTCCAGTCCGTTAAGCCCAACCGTGATCAGGGTATTGCCTTTGGCGACGTAGAGCATGAGCGCGTGAGCAGGCAGGTTGCTGTCCGCGCCGTGCGCATATTCGGCGCGATCACCGAGACCGGAAAGCGGCTTCGTTGCGCCGGTGCTGGCCCGCACCATTTCCAACTCCTGCTGAGGATCCGGCGAGCCGGGCGCAGCCTGATGCAGACGGATGATAAGCGCCTTGCCCGGCTTTAGCGCGTAATAATTAATTTTTGAATAGTAACCATCGCCGCCCTCCAGATTGCGCGGCGCTGCCGGTTTGACCGTTTCACCAAGAATCGATTCGGCCGTCGCCTTGTCGATGACGATAGAGACATCGGGGCGGCCTGCGGCGGCGACGATCTCGGCACTTGCCAAGAGCAGCGCCATCACTCGCCAATTTTTCGTCTTCATTTGCCGGGCGTGCTTTTCGCGATGGGTTCGGTCATGGCGAGTGGATCAAGCGCGCGATCAAGCTCTGCCTCGGGCAGAACCTTTTGTTCGCGGCAAATCTCGCGCACGGTGCGCCCGGTGCGCGCGCTTTCCTTGGCAATCTCGGCCGCGCGATCATACCCGATCTTCGGCGCCAGACTGGTCACCATGGCCATCGAAAGTTCGACCAGCTCGGCGCAACGTTTTTTGTTCGCCGCGATGCCGGTCACGCATTTCTCACAGAACCCGTCGGCCGCGTTGGCGAGAAGGCGAATTGATTCGAGAAGATTGTGCGCCATCACCGGCATCATGACATTGAGCTCGAAATTGCCGTTCGCGCCGGCCCACGTGATCGCGCCGTCGTGACCGATCACCTGGGCGCAAACCATCATGAGCGACTCGCACAAAACCGGATTCACTTTTCCGGGCATGATCGAGCTGCCGGGTTGTGTCGCGGGCAATTGAATCTCACCTATCCCGCACCGCGGGCCGCTGCCGAGCCAGCGAATATCGTTCGCGATCTTAAACAGACTGACCGCGACGGTCTTGAGCTGGCCGCTCGCTTCCACCACGGCGTCTTTGCCCCCCTCTGCTTCGAAATGATCTTTCGCTTCGTAAAATTTAATGTTCGTGCGGTGCTCCAGATGCCGCATCATTTTTGCCGGAAGATCGACATGTCGATTGATGCCGGTGCCGACCGCCGTCCCGCCGAGCGCGAGCTCACGTAAAACCTCGATTGCCTTTTCGGCGCGCGCTTTCCCGTAAGCGACTTGTTGCGCGTAACCGGAAAATTCCTGGCCGAGCCGGACCGGCGTCGCGTCCATCAAATGGGTGCGCCCGATCTTGATCACGTCCCAAAACTCTTCCGCCTTGGCTTCGAGGGCACGGTGCAATTTTGCCAGGGCCGGGACGAGACAATTCTTCAATTCTTCGGCCGCGCTGATGTGAATAGCCGACGGAATCACGTCGTTACTGGATTGACCCATATTGACGTGATCGTTTGGATGCACGACTTCGCGCGAACCG
>DATDFJ010000028.1:0-3349 GCA_036522675.1 Chthoniobacterales bacterium
GGTAATTGCCGAATTTTGCGCGACTGCGCTACCGACAATCAGCGTGGCGGCGAAAAAACTGATGATGGATTTGGTTTTCATGGTGTTTTCCTGGGGGATTTTTCTTTGGTTTCTTTTTCTTGAAGGCGCGCAAAATAGAAGGGCCGCCGCTCCCTTCAAGGGCGCCAAAAGTTACACGCTTGTAACCTCGAACTCGGGCAATCCGGCCGTGTCCGAGCCGCAGTTGTCGATGCGGAAAATCGGAGCGATTTCGCTCGAAGCAGCATCGAATAGCCCTAGTCATCACATAATTAAGCTGCTGACGATTGGCGCGACGGCTCAGCCTTAATTGGCAAATGCGCGCCGTTTCTTGCGCACCGAGATTGGGGGGAAAACTTCTGCGGTCGGAGTAGCCCGCGCGGCGGAGGACTTGCTCCGCCGCGCCGATGGGGGTCTCAATGGTGTCCGGGGTCTTTTTGTTCGGGGGTGAGTTTGCTGATCCAACCTTCCACTTCGGCGGAAAGCTGGCCTGTGCCAGACAATGCGACCGTCGGCTTGCTGGCTCGCTTCGTTTGACGGAAAACGCCGAATGCTCAACATCGAACTCCGAACGTCCAATTCAGAGTGTCTGGACTTTGTCTGGGCGTTCGTCGTTTGCGGCACGAGCGGCTATCCCGCTGCTCGCCCGCTTTGGTGATTGGAGCTTGGAGCTTCTCTGGTGCTTGGGATTTGTTGATTCAACAGGTCGAATGAAACAAGCCGCCGACTGCTTCGGTTTGGGCAAGGCGATTATAAAGTTCCACCGCCGCTTTCGTTTCTTCGACGTGATAGCTGATTCCCATCTCGCGCAACAATTGCAATGTCTCTGGACAAGTTTGCAGTGCCAGCGCCATCCCGCGCGAGAGCACGACGACACGACTGCCATTGTTGATCAATTCCTGCACGTCCCCTGGCTGAATTCCCGGCACATGATGCGTGCCGGTCTCATTCCAATCCCATTCGCGTCCGCCGCCGGGATAAAGTTTGAAGTCGCTTCCGTTTCCGAGCCTTTCCACTTCCATCCGCCCCCACGAAACATGCGTGATCCGCGGCGAGGGTTTGCCTTCGTTTTTGTCCTGTTTCATGCAGGCCGATACAGATTCAAACAGAAGATCGCCAAGGGAGCTAAGTCTATAAATTCCGCGCCCGCCTCGCCCTCGGCAGTCCCTTTCCAACGCCCAATCATAAATCGGACCGCCTGCCACGGATCAGTTTTTTCGTCGCCCGCCTCGACGCCGAACAGCACCACTAAACCAAGGCCGAATGCAATTGTGCAAATCAGTTTCCTTACTCGTGCTCATGCTCGTAATCGTAATCGATCTCTGCCGCCGGTGACGGCGGCAGCTGCAACGTCGGGCTCGCCACCGGCCTGCCCGCCGTAGCGTCGTGCGAAGGCGGCTCACTCTTGTTCGTATTCATCCCGCCGTTTCCACCACACCCCGTCCTCGTTGCGTCCCTTGGGCGCGCGATCGAGCCATTGGTACATGCCCCAGAGCCCGTCCAGTCCGCGCGCGTAGGTGGAATACGTGTGGTAAACAATGCCGTCCTCGAGCGCGAAAGCGCTCATGCCTGGACGCTCGCGCGTATACGTGCCCACGTCAGTCCCGCACATGGCCGCGAACGTCGTCGGCCCGTCCGGAGTCGTCCGAGAGAGGATCTGGTCGCTCGGCTCCTCACGCTCGTAGTTGTATTCGATCCCCTCCTTGCGCTGCTGTTCCTCGGTAAAGCCGACGCTGAAATCGTAATTGAACTCGCTGCCGAACGACGACGCCCAGGGAAACGTCCACCCCATCCGGCGCTGAAACGACTGCAGCTTCGGAAAAGGCGCGCGCGACACCGCCCAAAGCATCACGTCATGATTGGCCAGGTGAATGGCGAACCCGTTGAACCCATCCGCGATCGCCGAACAAGCCGGACACCCCGCCGTGTAATCCGGCCCGAACATGAAATGATAAACGAGCAACTGCGATCGCCCGCGGAACAGGTCGGCCAGCGACGCGTTCCCCGCGTCGGTCTCGAATCGATACTCATTGTCGATCTTTACCCACGGCAACTCCTGCCGCCGCCGCGCCACTTCATCGCTCCGCCGCGTCAATTCCTTCTCTGCCTTCAACAGCTCGAGCCGCGCCGCCAGCCACTCCTCGCGTGTGCTGATTTTGTGTTCTGCCATTGCTTGTATCTCCTAGTTTAGAGCATGCGTTCACCGCGCCATCTGTGGTGACAATACGACAATCAGTGTCTTCGCGTTCGCCATATCAGCAACTCGTCCACTCGTCACCTGTCACTCGTCACTTTCTTCGCGTTCTGTCATCGATTTCGTCTCCTTCAGGCTTCAACTGTAGCGGCGGTCTGGGACCGTCGCATTAATTCGTTAGAGCCTCGTGTCGCAATGCCTGATCTCATCTAGCGCGCGACGTAGCGTTAAAGATGTCATCGGGTTCCCGCACGAACAGAACGCGAAACTCAGTACCTGAGATTTCATAAGCGATAACGTTTGCACCGTGATCGGATGCCACTTTTCTCAATTTATCGCCGAGCTCGGTCCGGTTGGCTTGCTTCGTAATGTGTCCAAACCCTTTGCCCAAAAATAACGTACCTCGGCGCGGTTTGAATGTTAGGGTTAAAGTCCGGTCGCGAATATTGCCAGACAGCAATTCTTTCTGGAGCAACTTTGGTGTTGGAAAACCCGCGTAAGTGTAACTTTGATAAGTCCGTGTTGTTGAAGGTGCAATCAATTGCAATGGGCGCTTTCTTTTCCTGCCCGACACAAACGGACGCGAGCGCGAGCAATATGATGACTGCGGGAGTGAGCTTTGCTTTCACTTCATCCTTCATAATTCATCCTTCAGCCTTTCGACCAAACGCGCGCTCATCATCTGCTTCGATAATATCGAACACCAGCCGATCTGCGGCGTGCTCACGGCCATAGAGTCGCTGAAACTCAACGCGCAATTCGGGCGGCACATTCGCGACGGTGACCCGCTGAAGCCTTCTGCTCAGCACTTGTGGCGGGATTGCAGCCGCAGGCCAAAGCCGCTCGGCGACATCGTTATCTGTTCTGGCATCGCGAACAATCTCCACGAATTCCGGCGCGGACATTTCAAACGCGCCGAGCACCACCGCGCTCAGACTCTTTTCCCGACCGATCTGATAATCGCCCACGTCGCCGCCGGCAAGCATCGCGCGTGCGATGTCGATCATGCGCGGAAGCATGCACAACCCGCGAAGTTCTTCTCGCGGTGATCGAGGCGGCGCTTTCGTCAGATCGAGCGCGGTCATGCACTAAACTCGTCACTCGGACTTCGCAGTGGCTGGCCGTTCGCGACCTCCC
>DATDFJ010000029.1:0-5523 GCA_036522675.1 Chthoniobacterales bacterium
TGAATTCAAACCGGCGGCGATTCAGGTGACGGGCGACGTCGCGTTTGCTTGCTACTGGATCAATTTTCGGTGGCTCGACAAAGACGGCAATGGCGCAACGCACAAGCTCCGAATCACGCACGCATGGGTCCGCAGCGGAAACACCTGGCAAATCATCGGCGGCATGTCGATGCCAGAGCCTGAAAACTCCGCAAGCTCGGATTCACATCGGTGAGCGATGATGTTGCCGGCACAAACGAAGTGAGCTGGCTTCGTTACGCTCTCTTCATTGTGCTGCTCGCTGCATTTTTCGTGTGGGCAACAATTGCCATTCCAACTCCTGCGATGAATCGAGCGGCGGGCTACTGCGCAATCGTCTACATCGGTGGCGCGTGGCTTTTGTGCTTCGGCGATTTCGAATACGGACTGTTTCCGCCGAAATCATTGCGACCCCTGTTCGTGATTGGCGGCATCGCCTTGATGGCCATCGCAATCGCGCTAGTTCATTTACTCGAGCAGAGCGCTTCCTGAGCGCCCGCGTCCTTGAACGCATCGCGTGTCGTCCGTTAGTCGTCGGACGCGACTGAGCGCGTCCCTCCATTTTCGTTTTGAACTGGCGTTGCGTTTTCGTTGATCGCACGCAGAATCTGTCCTCGTGATCACATATTTGAAAACTGGATCGTGGCGACTGCTCGCTGTCGTTGTCCTTGTCTTGCTCAACACAGAGTTTGCAGCGCAAGCGGCGCTGCCGGCGCTCGATGCGCAACGCCTGGCGGGCGGATTTAATGCGCCGCTCTTTGCCACGGCGCCGCCGCGCGATACGAGCCGCCTCTTCATCGTGCAACAGTCGGGCCAAATCAAAATCATCAATCTGCCCTCCGGCACAGTGAACGCGACGCCGTATCTCGATATCCAGAGCAGGATTGTGTGGGGCGGCGAACAAGGATTGCTCGGCCTCGCGTTCGATCCGAACTACGCGACGAATGGCAAGTTTTACGTGAATTACACCGCGCCGGGCGGATCGTTCGGCGCCGGCGTCACGCACATTGCCGAGTTCACGGTGTCATCCGATCCGAACGTAGCCGATCCAGGGAGCGAACGAACGCTCCTCACATTCGATCAGCCGCAGACGAATCATAACGGCGGCTGGTGCGCGTTTAGCCGGCGCCCGGGCGATGCTCGCAATCTTTACATCGCGACTGGCGACGGCGGCGCCGCTAACGACGCCGGCCCCGGTCACATCGAGCCGGGCGGCAACGCACTGAACACCACCACGCTGCTCGGGAAAATGTTGCGTATCCACATCGAAGACCCGCCCGCGACCTACTCGATCCCGCCCGATAATCCGTTCTTCGGATCGCCGACCGATAAACAGGAAATTTTCCTGTTCGGCCTGCGCAATCCGTGGCGCGATAGTTTCGATCGCCGCACCGGTGACTTGATTATCGGCGATGTCGGCCAGGATTCGCGCGAAGAACTCGACCTGCAGCCGGCGTCGAATCCCGGTGGCGGCGAAGATTACGGCTGGCGCGTGCGCGAAGGATTTATTCAAAACCCGGCTTACCCGAACGATCCGCCGCCACCCGACGCAATCGATCCCATTTTGGATTACCCGCATACGACCGGGCAAACAATCGTCGGCGGCTACGTTTACCGGGGACGCGCGATCCAATCATTGCGCGGCTGGTATGTCTTTGCTGATTATCTCGGCGCTACCGGCAACGGACGGATCTTCATGTTTCGTTATACCGGCGGGACCGTGTCGCACTTCAACGATATCACCGCGCAACTTTTTCCAACGGCGGTCGGCAATTTTCCGCTCAACAATCCTTCCTCGTTAGGCGAAGACGCCAACGGCGAGCTTTACATTTGCGACATCACCAACGGCAACATCTACAAGATCATCGCCGCGCCATAGTCCGGCGACGACGCGCGCTGCAATCGTCAGCAGCCAGAAATTGACCGCCCGCGCGTTCCCCCGCGCTAGAGAACCCGAGGACACGAGACAGATCAGAAGGTCACAAAGTAACAGCTCAGAAAATCCCCGTTCTCGGGAGCTCGAGGCGCGGGAGCGCCGGACGGTCAAAATGAAATCTCCCAGCGGATCCAAAGCGGTCGGCGCCTACAAGTCGATCGACAGATCTCAGGAAATCTCGGTGATCCGAAGCGAGTGGTCTTCGTCGATCTGGACGCGGAAGAGTTGATCGAAGCCTTCGGCGAGTGAGGGGCGCTCGAGGCGTTTGGCGGCGGTGAAGATGGCGACGTTCGGGACTTTGCCGCGGCCGGTGCGCTCGGCGTTGCGCGCGACGGCGGTGCGGGTGTTCACGTCGAAGAAATAACCGATCACACGTGCACCGTGTGCGCGGGCGATGGCGATGAGCGTGGCGCGCTCGGCGATCGTCGGGTTGGTATTGTCGATCACGACTGACTTTCCGGAGGCGAGCGCTTCCTCGATCAACTGGCGCTGGCGATCTTCGCGCTTGGCCGCGTTCGGCCAAAGATCTTTGCTCACAGGCACGTGCGTGGCGTCGAATTTTTCGCGATAAAGCGACGACTTCCCGGCGCCCGGAAGGCCGATCAGGATCACGCATTCGAGTTGCATGATTCAATCTAGCGCGGCTAGGGCGCGCGTCTCGCGCGCCGTGTGCCGCTTCTCGCGGAACGGAGGGCGTGCGAGGCGCACGCGCTACCCAGATCTTACTCGCATCAAGACATCGAGCGTTTGTTCGACGTTGTTTGAGATGTCGAACTCGGACGCGCGCGCGGTGATTGTCGATCTTGCGGCGGCGCGGCGGGCGGGATCAGACCAGAAGTGGACGGCGTCCCGCAGAGCGGTGAGATCGTGGCCGTGCTCGACGATCGAGCCGTGCACTTCGTGCTCGATGATTTCGCTGAAACCGTTCGTGCGCGTGGTGATGACAGGCAAACCGGAGGCAAGCGCTTCGAGGCAGGCGTTCGAGAACGGGTCGTAAATGGTCGGCAAAATGAAGATGTCAGCGGCGGCGTAGACGGGGAGAAGATCGACAACTTCGCCGAGAAACCTGACGCGCCTGGATTTGAAATACGATTGCGTTTTGCCGCGGCCCGCAACCAGGAGACGCAATCGGTGGTCGCGACACATCCCCATCGCTTCCATCGCGAACAACAAACCTTTGCGTTCCCAGCCGGAGCCGACGAAAAGAAGTGCGATTTCATCCGAGGATAGGTTCAAATCGGCGCGCGCTTTCTGCCGCAGCTTGGGGTCGAATCGAAACCGATCGAGCGGCACGCCGTTGCGCACGAGATCGATGTTGTCGGCGGGATAATCGTAAAGATCGACAATCTCGTTCTTCACCATTTCGGACGCGACGATCACGCGCATGGCGCCGCGCTTTGCGAAGAGCGCTTCTTCAAGCTTCATGATCTGACGATGTTTGGGAGTGACGTCGCGGGCTAGTCGTTGTAATGGAAGGTCGAATTTTTTGCGGCGGTTGAGCCAGGCGCGATGGACGCCGTCACCGGCGCGAAAAACATCGCAGCGCCAGATCCGTTCGAGGCTGAACAGCACGTCGCATTCGATCTGTGGCCGGATCTTTTCGACCTCATCGGCAAAACCGGTTGTCGAGCTTGCGCCGACACGCGTGAGTGCACCGAATGGCCACTCGCCTTCAGGCCATCCTTCGCCTGTAAGCAATTGCACCGTATGGCCAAGATCGATAAGACCACGCGCGAGCCGCTTCAAATAAGCCTCCGCGCCGCCGCTGGCGGAATATCCGCGGCGGACGAACGCGATCCTGAGAGTTTGCCCGATCATTGCGAAGGAGTTGCAACTTTACTTGCCAGTGTTCTGTCAGGATAGTTGTGACCTCATGCTCGGTGAAACCTTAAACGAGCCGCCGCTGACGCACGAAGCCGCGCCGCCAGCCCAGCTTTTGCCGAAACATTTGCTGTTCTCCATTTTCGCGCGGATCGGCGGGCCCGGGCTCGACACGGACGCGTTCGAAGCCTTGCGTGCGTCGTATCGCGGCGGGTTTCTGGGCAAAGCGGTCGCGTACGATAATCGGCAAACAGAAATTCCGGCATCGCTGATTCATTCGCTGCGCTGGCATCCGGTGCGGCTGCTCTCATTTGTGGGGCGGCCATATTACTACGCCGCAAAAAAAAAATACGTGGACTGGATCGCGTCGCGGCATCTCGCGACCGGGCGTTATGATTTGTTTCATAGCTGGTCGGGCGATTGTTTGCTCTCGCTACGCGTGGCGAAGAAACTCCGCATCCCGTCGGTCATTGAAATTCCTACCTGGCACCGGGACCGCGGCAAAGTAAAGACGCCGGAGCCGGCGCAGCAGAACAACAAAGGACTTGGCTGGTGGATGCGGAAGGGCAAAGCCGGCTTGCTGCTCGAGCGCAAAAGATTTTTGGAAGAGTACGAATTGGCCGACCTGCTCGTGGTCTTGTCTGACACGGCCGCGGAGACGTTTCGGGTGCAAGGTTTCCCGGAGGAGAAAATGTTCTATTTGCCCCGCGGCGTGGACGTGGAGCGCTTCAAACCGGGAGAACGTCCAGCGAAATTCCGGGCGATTTTTTCCGGCGCATTGATCAAACGCAAAGGCATTCAGCACGTGCTGAAGGCATGGCACCGGCTGAATTTGCGTGACGCCGAGCTTTGGCTGGTGGGCGCGGTGCACGACGAGGCCAAGCCTTACCTGAAAAAATTCTGGCGCGACAACATTCGAGTGGTGGATTTTGTGCGCGACCCCGAAAACTATTTGAGCCAAAGCACGATCCACGTGTTTCCGTCGCAGTGGGAAGGCAGTGCGAAGGTGACGTATGAAGCTGCAGCATGCGGGTTACCGCAGATCACGACACGCGAGGCGGGCGACGTGGTGCGCGACCAGATTGAAGGTATCATCGTGCAGCCAAGAGACGTCGACGCCATCGCGGAGGCGCTGAAACATTTCTACCTGCATCCAGAATTGGTCGATGAGATGGGACGCGCGGCGCGCCAGCGCGTGGTGGAGAATTTTACGTGGGACCATTTTCGTGCGCGTTTGCTCAACGCTTACGAAGTGGCGATGCGCAAAGTCGCCTGAGACGGTTTGTGTAGCGGCGCTGGGCGCTCGCGAGAGATGAAGACGATCCTGCTCCTTCAGCTCAAACGCATCGGCGATCTCATCTTGACCACCCCGGTAGTGGCGGCATTACGGTCGAAATTTTCCGGGGCAGAGATCACGCTGGTTGCAGCCGGTGAATGCACCGATTTGTTGCCGGCGATCGTCGGCATCGATCGTTGCTTCGTGGTACGACGCGACCTGCGCGACCTGGCGACGTTCTTTGCCGTCGCGCGAGAGAAATTCGATTGCTGCATTGATTTTACACAGAACGATCGTTCCGCTCTGATCACGTCGCTCTCCCGCGCGAAAATACGCGTGGTCTCATCCAGGGTCAGAGCTGATTCAAAAATCCGATCGCGTATTTACAATGAGTTCGCGAGCGTGCGTCTCAAAACGATGCACACGCTGGACTACAACCTGGGCTTGCTCGCGCCGCTCGGGATCGTCGGGG
>DATDFJ010000030.1:0-12358 GCA_036522675.1 Chthoniobacterales bacterium
CCGCAGCATCGGATGCATTTGCCGGAATTGGCTGAGGAACAGCGCCATCACCATGATCCCGGCGATGACGGCAAGTTGTGCCGGTTGAAAGTTGATGGGGCCCAGATGAAGCCAGCTACGCGCTCCGTAGACCTTGGTTCCGATGAACTTGGTCAGGATCAAAAAAAAGATACCCGCCAGATACATCGGCAGCGCGCCCCACCGGACCCATCGGTAATCGATCAGGCTCACGATCATGAACGCAAAGAAGCCGACCAGCACCCAATTGGCCTGTTTGCGCCAGAAGTCTGCCGCGACCGAATCCTCGCGCATATAAGTCGCACTATAGATCGCGATAACCCCGAAAACCGCGAGTGCGAGCATGTTCAGCAGCAGAAGCCAGTTGAGCCCAAGCAGCTTGCGCAGAAATGGTGTCATGTCGATCTAAGCTCGCTTCAATTTCCGCTCATCGGGCCGAGTAGCGCGGAGCAACTATACGCATTTTGGCCGCAGCGTAAATTCAGCGGTTAACGACGTGGAAAAGCAACTGTCCGTTCGATGCAAGCTACTGACTGCAAATGATTTATCCAGAACGCAAAAATATTTGCACGGTTCTCTTGTCAGCCTCGCCCGGGCCACTAAAATGCTCTTCACTTTCTCGTGAACTCCCGGAAACCAGCGCGCAGAACAAAACGAACCAAGCGGAAGCTCGCTCACCCGAAGCTGCCGATGCAGCGCCAGCTCAATTTACGGCACGAAGGCAAATATTTCGATTTACGCGCCATTTTCGAGCAACTGAACCAACGCTACTTTCGCGGCCGGCTGCGCGGTTACACCGTGATGTGGGGACGCCGCCGCAAATACCGGCCAAAGGATTATTTCATCTTCGGCACGATCCAGGAACAGGACCGCGTCATTCGCATTCATCCGTCGCTTGATCAGCCATTCGTGCCGCTCTGGTTCCTGCGTTATGTGCTCTATCACGAAATGCTCCACTCGGTTGTCCCGGATGAGCCGCTCTCACGCGGCCGCCGCCGTGTGCACACCGAAGAATTCAACCGGCTCGAGCGCCGCTTTCCGGGTTATAATCGGGCGCGGCGCTGGGAAGAAGAGAACCTGGCGCGCTTTCTTCGTTAGAAGACGGCTTAGCGCCGTTCGGACGTGGTTGTGCCCACTCGGCCCTCAGACGGCGAGGGCGTCGTCGCTACGTTCTTTTTGATCAGGAACCAAAGCGTGCTGGCGAGCAGGAGCGAGATCAACTTCGCGCGCCAGTTTTTCAGGATCAGTCTCTTCATAGTTGCCGTGCAATAAGATCTCCGAGATCCGTTGCCGGAATGTCTCCGGGGTAAAACCACGCTCGATCCGCCGCCGATGGCAAATCGAAATGCCGCCGGTCTCCTCCGACACCACCACCGCGACCGCGTCCGACTCCTCCGTGATGCCGAGACCGGCGCGATGGCGCAAACCGAGGCTGCGATCGAGCGTTTCGCGCTGGCTTACCGGAAAAATGCAAGCCGCGGCTGCGATCCGGCCGTTGCGAATGATCACGCCGCCGTCGTGCAGGGCCGATTTCGGATGAAAAATCGTCAGGAGCAACTCAACCGAAAAATCGCTGTCCAGCGTCACGCCGGTTTCCTCGTAGACGCGGATCGACGTGTCGCGCTCGATCGCGATGAGCGCGCCGAATTGTTTGTTGGCCAGTTGCGTCACTCCTTCAGCGAGGTCGTGCACGGTCTCACGTTTCTCGCTCGTCAGGGAAAAAATCGGGTGGCCGCCGAGTTCGGCCAGACCGCGGCGAAGTTCGGGCTGAAAAATCACAACCAACGCGACCGCGAGAAAGACCGAGAAACTTCTGACAATCCAGCCAATCACTGGCAGGTTCAGCAACGTCGAAATTAAGATCAGCGTCAGAAAAACAATCGCCAGACCGGTCAACACTTTCGCGCCGCGCGTGCCGCGGAAGTAAAGGTAGCCGAAATAGATCGCGACCCACAGAATGATGACCTCGAGAATGCTACGCCAGCTCTTCAGCCAGAGATGAAGCAATTGGTCCATCATGACAGCATTGCCTCCGCCACGCGCAACGCCGCCACGTTTTCCTTTACATCGTGCACACGAAAAATATCCGCGCCGCGGCCGCGCAACAGCGCCGTCAGCGCCAGCGTCGGCGCCACCCGTTCACTTTTTTCCGTCGTGCCGGCCAATTTGCCGAGAAACGATTTTCGCGAAACGCCGACCACCAAAGGGCGGTCGTAGGCTCGTAAACGCGCCACGTCTTTCAGCAACTCGATGTTGTGCATGGAGGTTTTACCAAAACCAATTCCCGGATCAAACGCCATGCGCATCGAATCAATGCCGCACTCTAGGGCGCGGCCATATTGTTGTAAAAAAAAATCAGCGACTTCCGTAACAAGGTCATCGTAATGCGGAGAAATTTGCATCGTGCGCGGCTCTCCCTGCATGTGCATGAGAACCAGCGCCGCTCTCCGTTCCGCCGCCAATGGCAGCATCTTTGGATCGCCGCGCCCACCGGTCACGTCATTGATAATAGCCGCGCCGGCATCGAGCGCCCGCGCCGCGACTTCGCCTTTTGACGTGTCGATAGAAATGAATTTGTCGATCTTGCGACGAAGTTGCTCGATCACCGGCAGAACCCGTCGAAGTTCTTCTTTTACGTCCACCGGCTCCGCGCCCGGCCGGGTCGATTCACCGCCGATGTCAATGATGTCGGCGCCTTCCTTCGCCATTTCCACCCCGCGTGCGACAGCCGTTTCGGTATCGAAAAACCTGCCCCCATCCGAAAACGAATCCGGCGTCACGTTGAGCACCCCCATGATCATGCCGCGCCGCGAAAGATCGACAATCTGTTCGCCGATTTTCCATTGTCGCTCTCCCATGGTAGCGCAAGCGTCTCGCTTGCGACGCCGCTGCGCAAGCCGGAGGCTCGCGCCACTTTATTTCTTGGCCGAAAACCGACCCATCAGTTGCCCTTCGGCGATGACGTGACCTTTCATCGCCGCGTCCACTTCCTTGCGTTTCGCGCCAGCCTTGAGGTCAAGCGTTGTACCGAGCGCGTAAATCTTGAAATAGTAGCGGTGGGTGCCCGAAGGCGGTTGCGGTCCATCGTAGCCCGACCCGGGATAATCGTTCGTGCCCTGCACCGCGCCGCTTGGCACGCTGTTCTCAGCGAGTTCGGTCGTTTTAGGATCGATGTTCCAGCATAGCCAGTGCGTAAACAGACCGACCGGGGCGTCCGGATCATCCACGATCAAAAGCAGACTCTTCGCTTCCGCCGGGGCACCTTCGATCCGCAACGGCGGATTCACGTTCTGCCCCTGTTTCGCGTATTTGTCGGGGATCGTTCCGCCTTCACTGAAAGCCGAGCTGGTGATTTTCATGGTTCTTCCTCCTGCTGCGAACGACGCCGCTGCCATAAGGGCGATCGCAATTGTGCCGGTGATGATCGCTTTTTGCATTGTTCAACCTCCCCTTCGATCTGATTAGATCGACAGTAACTTTTCGCTCATATGCGCAAAAATGGACGCACTATTCGCGACAACGTTCTCGCCTTGTTGGCTGATGACAAGTATCGGCCGCTCGATCGGGCTGAGATCGCGCGCGAACTTGGCCTGCAACGCAATCAGCGCGTCGCGCTCCGCAACACTTTGCGCGACCTCGAACGCGCCGGCGAGATCGTCAGGGTCCGCAAAGATCGCTACATTCTGCCGGCCGAAGCCGATCTGGTCACCGGCAAATTGTCGATCCACCAGGCCGGTTACGGTTTCCTCAACCCGGAAACAGCCGGCCAGCCCGACATTTTCGTTGCCGCGGAAAACACCGGCACGGCCATGCACGGCGATCGGGTGGTCGTGCGCGTCTCGCGCGATGTTCCACCTCGGCGCGCAAAAGATCGAAAGGGACGAGCCGAAGGCCGCGTCATCCGAATCCTGGAACGCGCGCGCGACAAGATCGTCGGCACGCTGCAACAAACGCGCAACTTCTTCTACGTCGTGCCCGATGATCCGCGCATCGTCCACAATGTCTACGTTGCGTCTCCGACAAAAGCGAAAGGCGGCGACAAAGTCGTCGTGCGTCTCGATGTGTGGGAATCGCGCCACGTCAATCCCGAAGGCGAGATCGTCGAAATTCTCGGCCGCGCCGACGCGCCCGGCGTCGACATGATGGCGATCATCCGCAAGTACGATCTGCCGACGGAATTTCCGCGAAGAGTTCTCGATCAAGCGAACAAAATTCCGCAAACGGTCGAGGATCGAAATTTCGACGATCGCGAAGACTTGAGAAACAAATTCATTGTCACGATCGATCCGGACGACGCGCGCGATTTCGACGACGCGATCGATGTTGAGAAGATCGACTTGCCTTCGCGCGGCTCCGGCGCAGCAGGCAATCAGGGTTGGCGGCTCAGTGTGCACATCGCCGATGTCTCCGCTTATGTGATTCCGGGCAGCGAACTGGACCGCGAAGCGCGCCGTCGTGGGAACAGCGTTTATCTGCCCGATCGTGTGATTCCGATGTTACCGGAACGCCTGAGCAACGGCGTGTGCAGCCTCAACCCCGGCGTCGATCGGCTCACGTTTTCCGTTTTCATCGAGTTCGACAAAACCGGTCGCGCCAAGAACACCCGCTTTGCCAGGACGGTGATTCGCAGCGCCCGGCGACTCACCTACAAGGAAGCGTTCGCGATTCTGGAATCCAAATCCGGGGACGAATTAAGCCGGCGGCTGCATATCGCATGGGAGCTCGCCTCATTGCTGCGACGGAAACGATTCGAGCATGGCTCGCTCGATCTCGATTTCCCCGAGGTGAAAGTTCATGTCGATCAAGCCGGCGCGCCGGTGAGATTGGAACGTGTTGAGAACGACGAATCACACCAGCTCATCGAAGAATTTATGCTCGCCGCCAACGAAGCTGTCGCGCGCGAGCTGCGGCACCGAGCTGTCCCGGCGATTTACCGTGTCCACGAAGATCCCGCTGAGGAGAAGCTGGCCGAGTTTCGCGAGTTCATCTTGAGCTTCGGTTACAAGGTCGGTGATGTGTCACAACGCCGGGAACTGCAGCGTTTTCTCGCTTCCTTGCGCGGCAAACCCGAAGAACAAGCGCTCAAGATCGGTTTGCTCAAAAGTTTGAAGCGCGCTCGCTACGACGTGCAGCCGCTCGGCCATTACGGTTTGGCCAAACCAAACTATCTTCACTTCACCAGCCCGATTCGGCGCTACGCCGACCTTGTCGTCCATCGTGCGCTCGCGGAACGCGACTCGCCGCGCCGGAGTAAGATCGACATCGACGAAATCGCGTCGATTGCCAATCACATCTCCGACACCGAGCGCAACGCCGCCGAAGCGGAAATCGAAGCCGTCAAAATCAAACAGCTCGAATTTTTCCAGCGCCAGCTCGACCTGCGCGATCCGCAGGTGTTTCGCGCCGCGATTGTCGATGTTCGCAATTACGGGCTGGTCATCGAATTGCCCGATGTCCTCACCACCGGCCTCATCCACGTCTCATCGCTGACCGACGACTTTTATCAATTCGATCCCGCGCAACGCCGCCTGACTGGCCGTCGTTCCCGCCGTCGCTTCGGCGTTGGCGATCAAATCCGCGTCTTTGTCGCCCGCGTCGACGCATTCAAACGCCAGATCGATTTCGCGCTCGCCGATGAGCAGAGCCGCAAAGGTCAGCGTCGCGCGAGAAGGTGATTATGCCTAACAACTTGTGGATAACTTTCGCGAGATTTTCCTTGCCATTTGCGGGTCACGGCGAGGTAGAATCCGCGCGTTTGTCCGGAAATGGATAATATCATTGAGGCGAGAGAGCTGCAGATCGAGCGCAAGCATTTCTACGTCGAGTTCCGGGAAAATGAGCGGGGCAGGTTCCTGCGCATAACCGAGGAAGCGCATGGCCGGCGTAACACGATCATTGTGCCGAGCACAGGGATCGACGAGTTCACGGCTGCGATCGACGAAGTAATCGAAAGCGCCGAGCGGCAACCGGCATAGGAGCGGGCGGTAGGACCCCCACCTGGCGCGGCGCATCCTTCTCTTCTCTCAGAGGTGAGGACAAACAATCTCGCACCCGCGCGCTGCGTTGACACGCTAACTCGCGGAATTAGTTTGGCGCGTTCGTCCGATTGATGGTTAGCAATGGCAAGGAAAGCGAAATCACTGAGAACCAGTTTGCGGCGGCTGCCGAATAAAAAATCGACAGAGCGATCGATTGGCGCACGGCGGACACGGCCAGCGCGTCGCACAAAGAAAACGACGCCTCCGCGCTACGTCTATTATTTCGGCGACGGCCACGCGGATGGCACCGGCAAAATGAAACCGTTGCTCGGTGGCAAGGGCGCAAACCTCGCCGAAATGACTCGGATCGGTTTGCCTGTTCCACCCGGGTTCACCATCACGACGGAAGTCTGCACTTATTTCTACGGGCATGACCGCGCCTATCCGCGGGAACTAGAGAAGGAGGTCGCAGCCGCGCTGGCGCGAGTTGAAAGCTCCGTCGGGAAAAAACTCGGCGATCAACAGCGACCGCTGCTTGTCTCAGTCCGCTCCGGGGCGCGCGATTCGATGCCGGGCATGATGGACACCATCCTCAATCTAGGGATGAACGACGAAGTCGTGGAAATCGTCGCCCAAAAATCGAACAACGCGCGTTTTGCCTGGGATTCGTATCGTCGATTTTTGCAAATGTACGGCGATGTGGTCATGGGCGTGCAAAAGCGTCCGGGCGAAGATCATGAGCCGTTCGAGAGCGTCATCGAGCATTTGAAAGACGAGCGCTACGGCAAACACGACTTTCCCGACGTGCGATTGAACGTCGCAGATTTGCAGGAGCTCGTGCAACGATTCAAGGCGCTGATTAAGGAACGCACCGGGAAATCCTTCCCGCAGGAGCCTAACGAACAACTCCGGGGTGCGATCGGCGCGGTGTTCGGCTCGTGGATGAACGACCGCGCGATCGTTTACCGCCGCAAATACGGAATCCCGCACGATTGGGGCACCGCGGTCAATGTGCAGACGATGGTTTTCGGCAACATGGGCGACACGAGCGCGACCGGCGTGGCCTTTACCCGCGACCCGGCGAGCGGCGAAAAAGTTTTTTATGGCGAATACCTGATCAATGCCCAGGGCGAAGACGTCGTCGCGGGCGTGCGCACTCCGCACCCGATTGCCGATCTGGCCAAAGAAATGCCGGCCGCGCACAAGAAGCTCATGAAAGTGAGAAAAATCCTCGAGCGGCATTTCAAAGACATGCAGGACCTCGAGTTCACCGTCGAAGAGAATCGGCTTTACATTTTGCAGACCCGCAACGGCAAACGCACCGGTCACGCCGCCGTGCGCATCGCCGTCGACATGGTCGATGAAAAATTGATTTCGAAAAAGGACGCGGTGAAACGCATTCCGGCCGATTCACTCGCGCACCTGCTCGCGCCCATCTTTGATCGACAATCAGCGCGCGCCGCCAAGAAGATCGGCAGCGGTCTCGCGGCGGGGCCGGGAGCGGCGAGCGGGCACGTCGTCTTCAGCGCCGAAGAAGCGGTGCGCCGCGCAGAGAAGGGAGAAAAGGTCGTGCTCGCACGCATCGAGACGTCTCCCGAGGATTTACGCGGCATGATCGCGGCGGAGGGAATTCTTACGGCGCGCGGCGGGGTATCGTCGCACGCTGCGCTCGTCGCGCGGCAGATGGGCAAGGTGTGCGTGTGCGGCGCCAGCGACGTTCGCATCGATTACGAAAAACGCACGCTGAGCGCGAACGGCACGACCTTGCAACAAGGCGATTACATTTCAATCGATGGAACCGCAGGCGAGGTTTTCGCGGGCGAAGTCACGACCGCGCCATCGGAAATCGTGCAGGTCCTTGTCGACCAAACATTGGATGCGAAGAAGAGCGAAACGTTTCGCGAGTACGACAAGCTCATGCGCTGGGTCGACGAGTTTCGCACCATGAACGTGCGCACGAACGCCGACACGCCCGAGCAGGTGCGCAACGCGGTCGCGTTCGGCGCGGCCGGAATCGGTCTGTGCCGCACCGAGCATATGTTCTTCGAAGGCGATCGCATCGATGCCGTGCGCGAAATGATTCTCGCGAAAACAAAGCGTGCGCGCGAAAGGGCTCTTGCGAAATTGCTCCCGTATCAACGCGATGATTTCATCGGCATCTTCGACGCGCTCGATGGATTGCCGGCGACGATTCGCTTTCTCGATCCGCCTTTGCACGAATTTCTGCCACAGGAAAAAGCACAGCAGCTCGATCTTGCTCACAAATTGCAGCTCAGTCCGGACGAAATCGCGCGACGCGTGGATGAGCTGCATGAATTCAACCCCATGCTTGGCCACCGCGGCTGCCGGCTCGGTATCACCTATCCCGAGATTTCCGAGATGCAGGCACGTGCAGTCTTCCAAGCGGCGGCCGAAGTGCAGAAGCGCGGCAAAAAAGTGCGGCCGGAAATCATGATCCCGCTCGTCGGTTTCCCGCGCGAGCTCAAATTGCAGATCGACATCGTCAAACGCGTAGCAGATGAGGTCGCAAAGGAAAAGAAAACGAAATTCAATTACTTCGTCGGCACGATGATTGAAATTCCGCGCGCGGCGCTGCTCGCTGATGAAATCGCGCGCCACGCACAGTTCTTCAGCTTCGGGACTAACGATCTGACCCAAACGACGCTCGGCATGAGCCGCGATGATTCGGGCAGTTTCCTTCCCGCTTACGCCGAGCTCGATATCGTCGACACCAACCCCTTCGCCTCAATCGACCAGAAAGGCGTTGGCAAATTGATGGAAATGACGCGCGACCTCGGCCGCAAAACTCGACCTGACATCAAGCTCGGCATCTGTGGCGAACACGGCGGCGAACCAAACAGCGTGAAATTCTGTCACCGCCTCGGGCTCGATTACGTCAGCTGCAGTCCCTTCCGCATTCCCATCGCGCGTCTCGCCGCCGCTCAAGCGGCGCTCGCCGAATAGTAATTGTCGATCTTCGCGGTTCAGGGACTTAACTGGTTTAACCAGTCAAGTTGCCGGCAGCGTCAAAACAGCGTGTAGATGAACGGTGCGAGAGCGGAGCCTTCGGTCACGACGAGGATAATGCCGAGCAAAACGAGGATGATCACGACCGGCGCGAGCCACCATTTCTTTCGGACACGCAAAAAATCCCAGAACTCGCGCAGAATCGAAAGTTTGCCGGCCATGACTCAAAATTGATTGCGATAGTCGGCTGGCGCGAACGATTTCTCGCGCGATTGCCAGTAACTACTCGCGCCGGTTCGGAAACGCAGATCGACTCCCGGCCGGCTAACGAGCCGTTGCAACAGCCCGATCGGCGTCACTACCAGAAAAAAGACGAGTGTGAGGATAACGCGACTCATGATCCAACCGATGAGCAGGGAGAACGCGATCCAAACGGCGTGGAAATATTTCAGCCTCTTCGGCGTGACAACTCCCAAAATAATCAACAGCGCACCGATGAGTAAGAACGGCAAACCGGAGCGATGGCGGAGCAAAAATAAAAGCCCTAGTAAGATCGACATCGTGCCGAGGATGAACCCAAAGCGGCGCAGCGCTTTCGGCGAACGATCCACGCGGGTGAATTCTTCCTTGAGCCAGTTCATTTATTTGCGGTGGCGGCAGTCCTTTTCAGCGCCCTGCTTGTCGATGACAAAATTTCCGAGCACGAGAAAATCCATATCCGTGCGCATGAAGCAGCGAAACGCTTCTTCCGGCGTGCAGACCGGCGGTTCGCCGCGCACATTGAAAGAGGTGTTGACCAGCACGGCGCAACCGGTCTGCGATTCAAACGCGCGCAGCAGCGCGTGAAAGCGCGGGTTCTCTTCTTCGCTCACGGTTTGAACGCGCGCCGAATAATCGACGTGGGTCACGGCTGGAATGGTCGAGCGCGGCGTCTTCAATCGCTCCAGAAAACCGGCCGCACCGTTTGTCGTCTGCCCATCGAAGCGAATTGTCGATCTGACCGGCGCGACCAGCAGCATGTACGGGCTGCTCTCCTCCAGTTCGAAATAATCGCTGACGCGCTCGCGTAAAACCGACGGCGCGAACGGACGAAAACTCTCGCGGAATTTGATCTTCAAGTTCAATTTCTCCTGCATCTCGGGGACGCGCGGGTCGCCCAGGATCGAGCGGTTGCCGAGGGCCCGGGGTCCGAATTCCATTCGGCCCTGATACCAGCCGACAACCTTTCCTTCGGCCAGCAGCGCAGCGATGTGCGATGGCAATTCGGTATTACTCAGTTCAACGCTTTGAATGTTTCGGCGGCGAAGAAATTCGCGCGGATCAAACGCTGGCCCGAGAAACGAACCTTGCTGCGCGTCGTGCGCCCCGACAACTTCACGCGGCTTATCCAAATAGTGATGCCACGCTAAGAGCGCTGCGCCAAGCGCGCCGCCGGCATCGCCCGCCGCCGGTTGCACCCAGATTTTCGCGAAGGGCCCTTCACGCAGAATCCGGCCGTTGCCGACGCAGTTGAGTGCGACGCCGCCCGCGAGACACAGATTCGTTAGGCCGGTCCGTTCATGTGCGTGGCGTGCCATTCGCAACATGATCTCTTCGGTGACTGCCTGGAGTGAGCGCGCCAGATTCATGTGCCGCTGCGTCAATTCGGATTCCGGCCGGCGCGGCGGTCCGCCGAAGAGCCGAGCGAAGTTGCGGTTCGTCATGCGCAGGCCGGTGACGAAATCGAAGTATTCGAGGTTGAGATGAAACGAGCCATCCGGCTTAAGATCGACAAGCTCGTCGAGAATGAGCCGTTCGAATTCCGGTTCGCCGTAGGGGGCGAGCCCCATTACTTTGTATTCGCCGGAGTTGACGCGGAACCCGAGATAATAAGTAAACGCGGAATAGAGCAGGCCGAGCGAATGGGGAAAATGCTGCTCAGCCAGCATCTCGACCCGGTTACCCGCGCCGTGACCGATGCTCGTGGTCGTCCACTCGCCGACGCCGTCAATCGTCAGAATCGCAGCTTCGTTAAACGGCGCTGGAAAAAACGCCGAGGCGGCGTGCGATTCGTGATGCTCCGGGAAAAGAATATCGCCTTCGTAATCGAGTTCGTCGCGAATGATTTGTTTGATCCACATTTTGCGTTTGATCCACACCGGCATCGCTTTGAGGAACGAAGCCAGCCCGCGCGGCGCAGAGGCGAGATAAGTGGAAAAGAGACGTTCGCATTTCAGGAACGGTTTTTCGTAGAACGCGACAAGATCGACATCGCGCGGCGCGGCCAGCCCGCCCTGCCCGATACAGGAGCGGATGGCGTTGCTCGGAAATTCGGCGTCATGTTTCTTGCGGGTGAACCGTTCCTCCTGGGCCGCGGCAATGATTTTTCCGTCGCGCACGAGGCACGCGGCGCTGTCGTGATAAAAGGCGGAGATGCCGAGAATGTTCACGGCAGGCCTTGGAGAAAACGTGCCAGTTCCTTTGCAACAGTCTCGTGACCAGCCGCGTTCCAGTGTCCATCATCGGCGAAATAGACTTCGGAGCCGGCTTCAAATTCCTTCTGCAAAGCTGGAGTCAAATCGAGCATTGGGATGTGATTTCCCGCGCAAAAATCGGCGACAAGCTCGTTCTGGGCGAGACGATTTTGCCGAACCTGCATCGAATCGATATGCCCGCTTGGCGGCCAAGTCCATCCGGCGAGGTAAAAATCGTCAGCCTGCTGGATTGTTGCGATCCCAACGGAGCGTTCAACCAACGGCCAGTACACCTGTTGCTTGGTGGGGATAAACATGACAACCAAACGGCCGCCGTTTTCAACGCAGACTGAATTCATTTCGAGAAATGTCTGCCGAGCCAATCTCCAGCCGTGGCCATTTTCCAAATCAGCACGTGATGTTTCGAGGGAAACGGACTCGGGGCTCCAGGCGAAATGGTGAAGTTTCCCTTGGATAGGAAGCTGAAAAAGCCCTTCTTGGAAAGAGGCGCGGGCGGTGGAGTCGCTCCCGGGCGGTGACAGTTTCGTAAACGGCATAGACGTTGTTGCCCGTTCGCGCCCCAGCAGGTTTCCGAGTGTCCGCGCGAAGCCCCACAGGCAGAGCGTTTGATAATTGCGGAACGACTCGGCCACTTTCACGTCGTTGCGTTCGTGCCCGGGCGGAGTTCCGATGCGCTGCCACCGCTCAAACTCAACCGCATCGAAAAGGTCGTTGCCGGCATAGAAAGCCACAACGCTGAAGCGCGGCCGATGTTTGATGGCAAAGTCGCGCAAGACATAAAGTTCTTGTTGCGGGCCGTAGCCTGAGGTGCCGTAGTTTTGGACGGCCCAGCCGGTCAGCTTTTCCAACTGCACCGGCCAGCTCTCGGCCGCAGGCACAGTCGTCGCCTCGGTGAAGGAATCGCCCAGCGCCGCGACATCG
>DATDFJ010000031.1:0-3943 GCA_036522675.1 Chthoniobacterales bacterium
ACGCTCGTGCACAAAGGCAACATCATGAAATTCACCGAGGGCGCTTTTCGCGACTGGGGCTACGAGATCGCCAAGAGCTATTTCGGCGCGGAAGAAATCGACGGCGGGCCGTGGTGCAAAATTCCCATGGGCAAACCCGGCGCTGGCATCGTGATCAAAGACGCGATTGCCGACATTACTCTGCAGCAGGTGCTGACTCGGCCGGAAGATTTCGACGTCATCGTCACCTTGAATTTGAATGGCGATTATCTGAGCGACGCGCTTGCCGCGCAGGTGGGCGGCATCGGCATCGCGCCCGGCGGCAACATCAATTACATCACTGGCCACGCCGTTTTTGAAGCGACCCACGGCACCGCGCCAAAGTATGCGAACCAGGACAAAGTGAACCCCGGTTCTGTGATCTTGTCCGGCGAAATGATGTTCCGCTACATGGGCTGGACCGAAGCGGCCGATCTCATCCTAAAAGGTTTGGAGGGCGCGATCGCGAGCAAACGGGTGACCTACGATTTCGCGCGCTTGATGGACGGCGGCACTGAAATCAAGTGCAGCGAATTTGGCAATAACGTGATCGGGCATATGTGACCGCGCCCGCCGAAGCGGCCGCGGAATGACGAAGTCCAAATATCGAAATCCGAAACAATGACGAACCACTGTAATTTGTTACACCGTTTTTGGGTGATTGTTGTTCTTTTCGCCACTGCCGCGGCCAGTGCGTTCGCGCAAAAGCGCGCTATCACCGAAAAGGACCTTTGGGACTTTGTCTGGATCGGCGACCCGCAAGTTTCGCCGGACGGATCGCGCGTCGCCTTTGTGCGGGTGACCGTCAATGAGAAGAAGGAGGGCTACAACACCGCGATCTGGGTGGTCGCGACCAGCGGTAGCGACGAGCCGCATCAATTAACCAAAGGCGACCACGACACGAGCCCGCGCTGGTCTCCAGATGGAAAGTTTTTGCTCTTTGTTCGTTCAACGGAAAAGGACGGCAAGCCCGAGCCGTCGCAATTGTCGATCTTGCCCATGGCCGGCGGCGATTCGTTTGTCTTTACTGATTTGCCGCGCGGCGCGAACAGTCCGGTCTGGTCGCCGGACGGCAAATCGCTCGTCTTTACGAGCGACACAAACGCCGAAGACCTGGAAAAGAAAAAGCGCAAGGAAGAAGAAGCGAAAAAGAGTGGCCCGGCTGGGGCCGCTGACCGCGGGGGAAAGCAAGCGGCATCAAAACCGGAAACCGAAGCCGAACATGAGAGCGACATTCACGTAATCACTCGCGCGGTTTATCGGCAGGACAACGAAGGCTACACCGACCCAAAGCATCCCGCGCATATCTGGGCGATTCAGGCTCCGCGAAACGCCGACGAAAAAGTGCAACCGAAGCAACTGACATTTGGCCGGTTCGACGAGGAAAATGCGACGTGGTCGAAAGATGAAACACAAATCTATTTCACCACGGCTCGCGTGGATGAGCCCTACTACGATTTTCCGAGAAGCGATTTATATTCCGTCTCCACGACCGGCGGTGAGCCCGCCAAGATCACGACGCTCGATCTCAATCTCGGCGGTAGTCCCGACACCGGCGCGCTTGCCCTCAGTCCCGACGGTAAACAAATGGCCTTCATCGCGGCGACCAATCAACCGGTGAACTCCTATTCGGAGCCGCACCTGTGGATTGTCGATCTTACGCCAAACGCGAAGCCACGAAACGTGACCGATAAATTCGATTTCGATATCGGCAACTCTCTCATTGGCGACAGTGCTGCGCCGCGCGGCGGCGGAGGCAACGTCCCGATTTGGACGCCGGACGGGAAATCGCTGATCCAAATTTATTCCAGGGAAGGAAAAGCAAACGTCGCATCGTTCGATGTCGCGACCGGCACCGCAACCGACTTGACCTCCGGCAACCAGAGCGTACTTCGGGTCCGCGCATCCAAAGACCGATCAAAATTATTCTACACGGTCTCAGCCCCGCCGCGCATCTGCGATTTGTTTGGGCTGGATCGAACGGCCGCCCCTGCGCCGGTCCAACTCACACACCTGAACGATCAACTCTTGTCGAAAGTCAACCTGACTGAGCCTGAAGAAATTCATTACAAAAGCTTCGACGGCCAAACCATTGAAGCCTGGCTACAAAAGCCGCCGGACTTCGATTCGCACAAAAAGTATCCGCTTATTTTAAACATCCACGGCGGCCCGCATGTCGCCTATGGCTACGTTTTCTTCCATGAGTTCCAATGGATGGCAGCGAAGGGATACGTGGTCCTTTTTCCGAATCCGCGAGGCAGCACGACTTACGGCCAGGATTTCGGCAACGTGATCCAGTATCATTACCCGGGAGACGATTTTAAGGATTTGATGGCCGGTGTGGATGAAGTGGTCAAGCGCGGTTACATTGACCAGAAGAAACTCGGAGTGACCGGCGGGAGCGGCGGCGGTTTGCTCACGAACTGGGTGGTCGGTCACACAGATCGCTTCGCCGCGGCTGTGGCGCAGCGCGATATCGCAAGCTGGACCGATTGGTGGTACACGGCTGATTTCACTCTTTTCCAGCCGAATTGGTTCAAAGCGCCGCCGTTCGTGGACGAACAGGATTTTAAGATGCGCTCGCCGATTACTTACATCAATGATGTCAAGACACCGATGATGTTCATCCTCGGCGAGAACGATTCGCGCACCCCGCCCGAGGCCGGCGGCGAACAGATGTTTCGCGCGCTCAAGTTCCGCAAGATCCCGACGGCGATGGTGATTTTCCCGAACGAATCGCACGAGCTCTCGCGCTCCGGACAGCCATGGCACCGGGTCGAGCGACTGCAACACATTCTCGGCTGGTTCGACCACCGGCTGCTCGGCACGCCAAAACCCGAATACGAGGTCGCAGCGGAAACCGAAGTGCCGCTCAAGCGCGACACGTCTGAGCAAAAACCGCCAAAGCAGTTAGCGCGTTAACGCTTGGTCAGTGGCACACAAGAACCTGGGGTGAGTTTTTGAGCTCGGTTTTGGTGCCGGCGATGCGCAGATGGATCTCGTGGGGACGGCCGTCCCTGATCGAGTTCGGTGGGTGGATGTAAAAAGCGTGCCGGCCAGTGCCGTAGCCAGCCTCGGCGAGGTCTTGCCGGAACTCATCGGCAGAGAATGTCACCAAAAGTCGTTCACCATCCCAAAGATCGACATCGACCACGCTGTTCGGACGCTGCTTATCCCAGACCCAACCATAAAGCTCGCTGCATGCGGCATGCTCCAGCTCGCTAAAATGATGCGGCTTGGGCGGCGCACCGATGCGGCCGGAGAAAATGAGCAGGCCGAAGCAGACAAAATTAAACGTGACGAAAACGGCGAGCGCATGGCGGAGCGGGCCGCCGCGCCTGGATCGCTGCGGCTGTTT
The DNA here is from genome assembly GCA_036522675.1 of Chthoniobacterales bacterium. GTDB lineage: Bacteria > Verrucomicrobiota > Verrucomicrobiia > Chthoniobacterales > UBA10450 > AV17. The sequence continues at coordinate 3,377 of DATDFJ010000031.1, forward strand.
CCAACTGGAGTAAACGTGAAACCCGGCCAGCAGCATCGCCTGATAAAAGCCGTAAATGATGTAGTGCGGCTCGATGCCGTGCCAGAAACCCATCAGTCCAAACGCGAGGAAGTAGCCCAGAACCGCAGCGGTATTTTTGCTGGCAAACCAGCGGCCCCGCGCGGCCGCGAGCACGAAGCGCATGAAAACGTGATCGCGAAACCAGAAGGACAGCGTGATGTGCCACCGGTTCCAAAAGTCGCGGATGTTTCGAGCCAGGAACGGCCGGTTGAAATTTTCCGGTGTATGGACACCGAAGAGATAGCTGAGCGCGATGGCAAATGCGCTGTAGCCGGCGAAATCGAAGAAGAGATAGAAGCTGTAGCCGTACATGTAGCTGAGGAGCGCGCGAAAGCTCCCGCTGCTTGCCGCCGGCTCGAGCCAATACTGCTGGATCAACGCGGCGACGATGAATTTGTAGAGAAAACCGCGAAAGAGCCGGTGCACCGCGGCATCGAGGTCGGCCAGGAATTCAGCGCGGGTGCGTCGGCGTCGCCACTCCGGCCCGAAACGTCGGTAGCGATCAAT
>DATDFJ010000032.1:0-2482 GCA_036522675.1 Chthoniobacterales bacterium
TGGCTGGGGCCGGAATCGAACCGGCGACACGCGGATTTTCAGTCCGCTGCTCTACCAACTGAGCTACCCAGCCGCGCAAAACACGCCCCGATTAAGGTGAGCGCGTAATTAAAGCAGAAAACGCCGAACGCTCAACGCCGAACGCCCAACGCCAAATTCACAATTGGAGGGCGTCGCGCTGTCGGCACCCACATATTTGGACACGACGCCGCGTGCCCCTCCAGACGCGTCAAAATTTGCGCGGCAACTCGACGGCGCGCTTGAGTAATTTCAAATAATGTGCGCGTGGGATTTCGATCGCGCCGAACTGCGCGAGGTGAGGCGTAACCCATTGCGTATCGAGCAGCGCGAACTTTTTTGCGCGCAAATGTTCGACCAGTGCGACGAGCGCGATCTTGGAGGCATCGCGTTCGCGATGGAACATCGATTCACCAAAAAACGCGCCGCCGACCGCGACGCCGTAAAGACCGCCCGCGAGCGTGTCTTTGCTCCAAGCTTCGACCGAATGGGCATAGCCGAGCTCATGCAACCGGGCATAACTCTCGATGATCTCGCGATTGATCCAGGTTTCATTGCGTGTGGCACAGCCGCGAATCACGTCGCGAAATCGATTGTCGATCTTGATTTCAAACAGATGCCTGCGCACGATCCGGCGCAGCGCGTGCGGGACGTGAAATTTGTCGAGCGGAATGATGCCGCGCGGATCGGGCGAGAACCAGCCGATCGAGTCGTCCTCCAGCGCCATCGGAAACACGCCGAGCCGGTAACCTTGCAATAAAAGCTCGGCGGGAATCATGGCGATCCAAATTCTACGCAACTGTTGTAAAGGCGCTTGTGTCAAGCGCCGGTTTATTCGTTTTGGCGTTGGCCGCCGCGAACGCGCTACAACTTCGCCGTGCTTGCAAGAAGCAAGTTGCTCCCTAAAGTGCGCGAATGAAACGCCTGCCGATCCTTATTTTCATCGGATGCGGGCTGCTCGCGGGCGGGTGCGCCGATCCGCTCGAGCAACGCACGACTGAAGAAGTCGGCTCACAGCTGAAGCGTGGTGTTACCGGTCAAGGAAGACTGGTTCCGAGCGAGTCGGTCAATAATCCGACCGGCGTACCGGCGGCGGGGGAGACACCGCCCGATTATCCGCGGCCATGAAAACGCCGCCGGCCCACTCCAAGATTCTGATTCTCGATTTCGGTGCGCAGTACACCCAGGTGATCGCGCGCCGGATTCGCGAACTTCAGGTCTATTCCGAGGTGGTGCGGTTCGATATCCCAGCGGCCGAGATCAGAAAAATGCGACCGAACGGGATCATTTTGTCCGGCGGCCCATCGAGCGTTTACGATAAGGAAGCACCTCACCCGGATTCCGAAATCTTTTCGTCAGGCATTCCGATGCTCGGCATCTGTTACGGGATGCAACTGATAGCACATCATCTGGGCGGGCAGGTTGAGTTCAGTCCGCGGCGCGAGTACGGCGCGGCGACATTGCACGTGCTCGACGGCTCGAAACTTTTCCAGGGCCTTGGGCCGCAGCTCGATATTTGGAATAGTCACGGCGACAAGGTGACGGCGTTGCCGAGCGGGTTTCACGCCGCGGCGCGGACCGAAAATTCGCCGTTTGCCGCAATCGAAAATTCCGAGCGCAAATTGTATGCGGTGCAATTTCACCCCGAGGTCGTGCACACGCCGCGCGGCAAGGAGATCCTGCAAAACTTCGTCTATCACATCTGCCAGTGCGCGATGGATTGGACGATGGGCTCGTTCATCGAGGAAGCGTGCGAGCGTGTTCGCCGCCAGGTTGGGGACGAAAAAGTGGTGCTCGGGCTGAGCGGCGGCGTCGATTCATCGGTGACTGCCGCGTTACTGCACAAGGCCATCGGCGACCAGCTCACCTGCATCTTCGTCAACAACGGTCTGCTCCGCGCGCGCGAGGAAGAAATCGTCCAGCGTGTTTTTGGCGAAAATTTTCACGTCCGGCTGAAGTATATCGACGCCAGCGAACGATTCCTGAGCGCATTGAAAACAATCACCGACCCGGAGCAAAAAAGAAAGATTATCGGCAACGAATTCATCGCCGTGTTTCAGCACGCCACTGAGGAATTGCTGGAGGAAGATCGACAAGACAAATCCGGCAAACACGGCGGCTATCACTTTCTCGCGCAGGGAACTCTTTATCCCGACGTGATCGAGAGCGTTTCCATCGGCGGCAACCCGGCGGCGTTGATCAAGACGCATCACAATGTCGGCGGGCTGCCGGAGAAAATGCACTTCGAACTGGTCGAGCCGGTGCGGCAATTATTCAAAGACGAGGTGCGCCAGGTCGGGCTCCAGCTTGGGTTGCCGAAAGAAATCGTTTATCGCCAGCCGTTCCCCGGCCCGGGTCTGGCTGTGCGTATCCTCGGCGAAGTCACGCCCGAGCGATTGTCGATCTTGCGCGAAGCCGACACGATCGTGCAAAGCGAAATGGAAGCGAGCGACTGGTATTATCG
>DATDFJ010000033.1:0-3109 GCA_036522675.1 Chthoniobacterales bacterium
GTTCTCTTCGATGTTTCGGCATGGCAATTCGCGCGCATCGCCGGTGATCGATTGCCGATTCGATATCGGCGGCGGTTGGAAAATTTTCGGCACGCGCCGGGTGTTTTCAAAATCGATTATGCGCTGAGCGCGCCGACTCCGTGGAAAGCGGAAGCGTGCAGACGGGCCGGCACGGTTCACCTCGGCGGCACGTTTGCCGAGACCGCGGCGGCCGAGCGCGACGCGGCGCGCGGAAAACTTCCCGAGCGCCCGTTTGTTCTCGTCGCACAGCAAAGTTTGTTCGACGAAACACGCGCTCCGCGCGGGCAACATACCCTCTGGGCTTACGCGCATGTCCCTTTCGATTGCAAGATCGACATCTCCGACCGAATCGAAAGTCAGATCGAACGGTTCGCGCCCGGATTCCGCGACTGCATTTTGGCACGACACCGCAGCGGGCCGGTTGACTTGGAAAAATCAAATCCGAATCTCGCCGGCGGCGACATTAGCGGCGGCGCTGCGGACCTGTGGCAGTTGCTCGCCCGGCCGATCTTGAGCCCGACGCCGTATCGCACACCGCTCCGCAGCGTTTACCTGTGTTCCTCTTCGACTCCGCCCGGCGGCGGCGTCCACGGCATGTGCGGCTATCACGCCGCGCGCGCCGCACTGCGGGATCTTTTCGGCAGACGATTGCCAGTTCGACCCGCGGCAACTTGATTGCTTTAAGCAGTCAAGTTCCCGGGCGCCACCGCGACAGCAAAGCGCGGATCATTCAGCGGAATAAGAGGCTTGGCCGCGAGTGATCTGAACCAGATCGTCAGCCAAATCCCGCCGATGGCGATGAATGCTGCGGGCGCCATCGATGAAACGTGAAAGCCGCCTTGATGGATCGATGGCGCGAGCATCCACCAAAGATCGACAATGTGCGCTACAAAAATGAGGGCCGCGATCCCAAAGAGGAACTGCGGGTTGCGTTTAATCGGCCGGAATAGCAGAAAACAAAACGGCGCGAAGAAATGAAAGAGCAGCAGCGCGACCGCGATCCAGCGCCACGCGCCGGCGATGCGGTGCGAATACCAGCCGATCTCATGCGGCAAGTCGGCCGACCAAATCACAATCAGTTGCGAGTAGGCTAGATAAGCCCAGAGCATCGTGAAAGTGAGCAGCAGGTTTCCGAGATGATGAAAATTTTCCGGGGTCAGGATTTGCGCGAGCGGCTTGCGGCGACGTTGCCACGCGATCAAGAGAATGCTGAACGCGAGCGCGCTCAGCATCTGACCGATGCAGACGAGGAGTGGGAACACCGTCGACGACCAATCGGCTTCCATCGACATTACCCAATCGACATAGGCAAAGGTGACGGTCACCGGATAGACGATGAGCCCGGGTCCGCTGAGCCTGCGCAGTTTTTTTGTCGGCTCGACCGAACTGGTTGCGTCCTGCTCGCGCGACCATTTGCCAAGCAGGCGCGCGCCTACAATCCAGATGGCGAAGAGAACGACCGCGCGGATGAGGAACGCGGATCCGGTGAGGTAAGCCGCTTTGTGCCGAAGCAATTCGTCCGCCGAAACCAGCTCCGGATCTGCCCACGGGTAGAGCTGCGCGCCGGCGAAAACGATGGGTAGAAAAAGCAGCGCTAAAACCGGCAACGTCGAAATAGCAGCTTCAAAAAACCGGCGCGCGGGATAACCCCACTTGCCGCCGGTCAAATGATGAATCATGAGCCAGCCGGCGGACCCGAGCGCGATCCCGAGCCAAAACAGAAACGCGAACAGGTACGACAAGAAGAATTCGCGCGGATCCAGACGCCACATGATCAGACATGCAATCACGCCGGCGATTGCCAGCGCCAATGAAGCTGCGCGCGCTCGTGAGATCGACATCAAGGCGAAGGCACTGGTGAATTTTGTCCCTCTTGCAGGCTGCGGATGTAAGCGGTGATTGCCCAGCGATCCGCCGGTTCAATTTGGGCGGCATAACCGGCCATTGTGCCGTGGCCATTGCTGATCACGTCGAACAAATAGCCGGCCGGCGTGTTGCGCAGCCGGTCGAGTTGATACGGCTGGGGTCGCGGAAACCCGTGTTGCACGACCGGCCCATTTCCATCGCCGCTCTGCCCGTGACATTCGGCGCAAAAGATTTCATGCTGTTTGCGGCCGCGCGCGAGCAATTCGGATGTGACTTCCACCGGCAACTGCGTCACGTGGGCCCCATTCGTTAGGCCGGTGCAGAACGCCTCATTCTCGCGCACATCGCCTCGCGCGACGACATGCGACGGCAGCGGACGCGCATTGGTTCCATCGGCAAAAAACTTACTTTCCGAAAGCGGCTTGGCCCGCGGCTGGTTCGCCATGTCGGGACGACACGACGCGAGCGCGCAGATCGCGAGGCATGCTAAAACGCCGACGGTGCGCGCTCGCGAAGCACCAAATCCCAAGCACCAAGTTCCAAAGAAATCCCAAATACGAAATCCCAAATTGCGCGCAGGCTGTTTTTGGAGCTTGGAGCTTTTCACTTCGGCACCTCCGCGACATGCAATGGCCGCAAGCTCTGCAAGAATTCCCGCGTCCTCATCGCATCGAACAGCGCGTCTCGCGTTTCGATGCAGAGGAAAAAACGGTCCTGCGACGCGCGCTCGAATTCCGGCAGGTGAAACAGCGGATGATAAAGCCGTGGCAAACCGCTGAAGAAAAGCGCGCCGAAAAATGCGATCAGCCCGGCGGCGAGGACGGAGAGCTCAAAGGTGATGGGAATGAACGCGGGCCAGCTGTGCAGCGGGCGGCCGCCGATATTGATGGGGTAATCGATCAAGTTCGCGTACCACTGCATGAAATAGCCGCCGAGCGCGCCAATGATTCCAGCAATCAGCACGAGCAGCGGCAGCCAACTGCGTTGTGTGCCGAGCGCTTTGCCCAAACCTTCGACCGGGAACGGCGTGAACCCGTCCATTTTGCGATAGCCGCGCGCGCGGGCGGATTCAGCCGCGCGAACAAGATCCGCGTGCGTTTCGAATTCCGCGGCTAGCCCAAAAAGATCGACCTCTTTCATGTCGTGGTTGCCTTCTGCGGTTCCGCAATCAACTCCCGCGACTCGGAGATCGAGATCATCGGGAGGAATCGGATGAAGAGGA
>DATDFJ010000034.1:0-11449 GCA_036522675.1 Chthoniobacterales bacterium
GCATAATTTCGGGAATCGAGTCTACGTCATGGGTGGCGGCAGAGTCTCGCCCAATCCCTCTACCGAGGTGGACATTTACACTCCGAAATTTAACAGTTGGTCACTCGGCACGCCATTTATCACGCCGCGGCGTAACTTCCCCACCGCCACAAACAGCAGGGATTCTATCTGGCTGTCAGGCGGCTATGCCAGCGATGGCGTCACACCGCTGAGCTCGATGGAAAAGTACTTCTGCCCGTTTGTTCCGCGGTCAACTCCTACACCAACTCCTTTAGCACGGTTTCCCTCCGCGCCGAGTCCGAACGTAGCTCCCTCCGCGCCGAGCTCGAACGTAGGTGCTCAGCCGATGCCAAATAACTAAGATCGCCCGCCTTCAACGAAGCGTTTGAGCTGCCGCCGCGGTCGCGGCGGCAGCTTGGCGGGGGAAAAAAGAGCGGCCCGCCACAGGACAGATTCGCCCGGACGAACAACGGGTATGAATTATCCCGTCGCTGACGCGGCGACGAATGCGACGTCACGCGTCGGTCGCGACGCGGGCGCGCGAAGTCGTGTCAATCCTCGAGCGTTCCGTGACGCACGCGGCTGTCCGAGTGGCGGCAGCGATGACTTTGCACCGGGAGTGCGAAAAAAAAGCTTGACCCGACCGGACGTGTACTGGCAGAAGTTTGGTTTGCGGCGGCGTTTGCATTGAGCGCTGCGCACACTCATTATGTTGTCTCGGCGCGACCCAGAGTTGACGCGTGAAGGCGCATTCAGGGAGACGTCCGGCAACGAGTGCCAGTTCGATAGTGTCATTGCATCCATTCAATAATCACAACAACACATGAAAACAAAATCCACATCTCAATCTGCATTCTTTAATGTGCGAATATTAACTGCTGCGCTCCTTTGCCTCGGCGCCGTTTCAGTGGCGCTGTTTGGAACGAGCGCGTTGACGCAGGCGGCGCCGCCGGCCACTGGCTGGAAGCACAGTCAGAACACGCCTAGTGCGGGGGTCCGCTTGGTTGGCGTCTTTTTCCGAGACAATATCAAGTTTTATGCGATGGGCGGGCGCGCCTCCGACTCGGTTGGCAGCGATTTCACTAATCCGTTCGAATATGACCCAGTGACTCATACTTGGACGACCAAGGCGGCCACTTATCCTGACAACCAGCTCAGTAACATGGCTTGCGGCGTACTCAACAACGCCGGAACCAATTTTATCTACTGCCTAGGCGGTAACGCCGCTGGCGCGACCACGGCAACCGCTCGCGTTTTCCAATACAACCCGATCACCGATACAATTACCACTCTCTCGAGCGCGGACAACTGGCCGGGCGATGCCAACGGCACAACTCTGCCCGGTGGGTTTGCTGTGGTTAACAACAAGCTCTACATCCTCGGCGGGTTTAACATCAACATAAGCTCCACCAATGAGATCTGGGAGTTTGATCCGAACGGTGCGGTAGGTGCCAAGTGGACGCAGAAGGTCAACACGCCTGAAGGCGTCATGTACGCCCCGACCTGCGCCATCAATGGCATCATCTACCTGGCAGGGGCTTCGGATTTCTCCGGCGGAACCGTGGTCGACACGACCAACTCGTTCAGCTTCAACCCTGCGACAAACAGCATCGGTGCCATTGCAGCGATACCGAGGGCGACAGGGGAAACGCGCGGCTTGAACTTCAATGGCCAGATGTTGGTCATGGGAGGGGGCAGAGTGTCGCCCAATCCTTCGAACGAGGTGGACATCTACGATCCGGGCACGAACACCTGGACCACCGGTGTGCCTGTTCCTTCGTTTCTCACTCCGCGGCGCAATTTCCCGACTGATACGAACGGCACGACTGGCATCGTGCTGGCAGACGGCTACGCTAGCGACAACGCCACACCGCTGGACTCGACGGAAATATTCCACTTAGCCCCAGGGCTAAAGGCTCCATCTCTTCCCGCCTCGCCCGCTTCGAACTAGATTCTCCGCCGAACGAAAGTAAACCCCACTTGCGCGTAGGGCGACACGCTCCTACAGCAGTGGGGTGCTTTCGTTTATCGTCCCGGCGTTCAACGAAGAGTTAGAGCTGCCGGCGACGATCGCGGCGATCCGCAACGCGGCGCAAGAACGATCCGCCTCCGCCGAGGCTACGGCGGGCAGGCAATACGAGATCATCATAGTCGATGATGCATCGACTGATGCGACGGCGCAGGTCGCGCGCGACGCGGGTGCGCAGCTTGTCTCAATTAATCGCCGGCAAATCGCGGCCGCTCGCAACGCCGGAGCCCATGCCGCCCATGGGGACGTGTTGTTTTTCGTGGACGCCGATACGCGCATTAACCACGAGCACGTTGCTGGTGCACTCGAGAGTTTAGGCGACGGCTACGCCGGCGGGAGTGCGCGGGTGGTTGTCGATGGAAGAATTCCGCTCTGGGGCCGCGTGTTCTTGAAAACGTTTTGCGCGCTCTATTTCACGGCTAATCTCGGCGCCGGCGCCTTCCTTTTCACGACCCGTGAGAATTTCGAGCGGATCGGCGGCTTCAATGAAGAATTGTTCGTCGGCGAAGAAGTTTACTTCAGCCTCGCGGTGCGGAAACTGGGACGGTTTAAGATTCTGCGGCAGCCGATCGTCACGTCGGGGCGCAAGCTGCGGATGTATTCAGCCGGAAAAATCCTCGGGAATATGCTCAGTGTGATCTGTGGTGGCGTCCGTGTCGCGCGGTGCCGCGACAAGCTCGATCTTTGGTATGAAGGTAGACGCGAAACGCGAACGTGAAAGCTGAACGGTTTGCGCAAAACGAGGTCGAATAGATGATGACGCGTTGTTGCATGGCAGTAGTTTTGTTGTTGTTCGCCGTGTTCTTCGCCTCTGCCCAATCACCCTCGGAATCTGCAACCGGCATTGAAGGCGTAATCACAATCAGCCCGGTTCAGCCGGGACCGGTGCGGGAAGGCATCGCGAGTTCGGCGCCGCTTGCCAATTGTGATTTCGCGGTCGCCAATGAGAAGGGCGCGGTGACTTCGTTCACGACCGACGCGCAGGGACATTTCCGGATCGTCCTCGTGCCGGGTCACTACACGATTTCCGCCGGCCGCAAGATCGGAATTCGCGGTTGCGGGCCGTTCGATGTCGATGTTACGAGCGGAAAAATGACATCGGTCCAATGGCAATGCGATACCGGGATCCGCTAGGTTAATCCGTTGGCCGCGGCGCCGACGATCCAGCTTGCGAAGATGGCCATCTCGTTTACAATAGCGCCTTCGCTATGGCAGAAGACCCGGGAACGTTGAACTTGAAAGAGTTCCAGCTGCACGAAAAAGATACCGGCAGTGCGGACGTGCAAGTTGCGCTGCTCACGCGGCGCATCGAGCACTTGACCGAACACCTCAAGAGCAACGCCAAGGATCACTCTTCGCGTCGCGGCCTTCTCAAGATGGTCGCGCAGCGCCGGAGTTTGCTCGATTACCTGAGCAAAACGAAAAGCGATCGCTACAAGAAGTTGATCGACAGGTTGAACTTGCGGAAATAATCGCCGATCCAGGCGCCGCGTTCACTTTCCCGCCGGTCCGAAGCCAGGCGAAACCACAACTAAGAACAAACCAGCTAGTCCAGGCCGATAGTATCACCTTGGATTTTAGGTTCTAGCCCCGAATGCCCTGCGGGATTAGCACCTACAGTCAGGGTGACCGGCCTGGAACTCGCGACATCCAGGAAAACCAATATGCAACAAAAGGTCACATCCCAGATCGGGACTACTCAAATCTCCATCGACACTGGCAAGATCGCCAAACTCGCTGATGGCGCTGTCATCGTCTCGTGCGGCGACACGATGATACTGGCTAGTGCAGTCTCGGCCACAGCGATCAGGGAAGGCCAGGATTTCTTCCCGCTCACCGTCGATTACCGCGAAAAAGCGGCCGCCGCCGGAAAGTTTCCCGGCGGTTATTTCAAACGCGAAGGACGGCCAACCGAAAAAGAAACGCTGACCTCGCGAATGATCGATCGACCGCTGCGGCCGCTTTTTCCACAGGGTTACTTTTACGATACGCAGATCATCTCCATCCTCCTGAGCGCGGATGGACAAAACGATCCCGACATTCTTGCTCTTAACGGCGCCTCGGCCGCGCTTTGCGTGTCGGACATTCCATTTGCCGGACCAGTCGGCGCGGTCCGCGTCGGCCGAGTCAATGGCCAGTTTGTCGCTAACCCAACCCACAGCGAGCGCGAGCAGAGCGATCTCGATCTTGTCTACGTCGGAACTGAAAATGACGTGATCATGATCGAAGGCGCCGCAAACGAAGTGCCGGAGCCTGAGTTCGTTCAGGCGCTCGAGTTCGCCCATGCGCACGCGCGCGAGATGATTCGCATCCAGAAACAACTCGCCGAACAAATCGGCAAGCCGAAACGCGAAATGCCATTGCTCCAAGTCAAACCCGAATTGCTCGAAGTCGCCTATCAAGTTGCGGGAGACCGCATCGAAGGGGCCCTTTACACCGAGGGCAAGGTCGCGCGCGCGAAAGCGATCGATGGGTTGCGCGAAGAAGTGAAGACTTCGATCCTCGAAAAATATGCCGAGGCCGACGCGTTCTCCATCTCGCAGGCATTCGATTATGTCCAGAAAAAGGCGTTTCGGATCAGTATTCTGGAGAAGAAAAAACGTGTCGATGGTCGTGGTTATACCGATCTGCGCCCGATCAATTGCGAAGTAGGCGTGTTGCCGCGGGCGCACGGGTCGGCGATTTTTCAGCGGGGCGAAACCCAGGCGCTGACTCTCGCCACGCTCGCGCCGATTGAAGAAGCGCAGATGATCGACGCCTACGGCGGCGGCGAACAGTCGAAGCGCTTCATTTTGCATTATAATTTCCCGCCGTTCAGCGTCGGCGAAACTGGCCGCACCGGAGCGCCGGGCCGCCGCGAGATTGGACATGGCGCGTTGGCCGAGCGCTCGCTTGAGCCGTTGGTGCCGAGCGAGAACGATTTTCGTTACGCCATTCGCGTTTCCAGCGAAATCATGGAATCAAACGGTTCCACCTCCATGGCCAGTGTCTGTGGTGGAATGCTCGCTCTCATGGATGCAGGCGTGCCGATGAAAGGAACCGTTGCCGGCATTTCGGTCGGACTGGTCACCGAACACGGCGAAGATCGACAATTGAACCGGTATGAATTGCTCACCGACATCATTGGGTCGGAAGATCATTTCGGCGATATGGATTTCAAGGTGTGCGGCACTGACGCCGGCATCACGGGCTATCAATTGGATCTGAAGCTGCCCGGGATCAGCCACAAGATCCTTGGCGAAGCGATCCTGCGCGCCAAAGAAGCGCGCACGAAAATTCTTGAGATCATGCGCCGCGCCATCGACAAGCCGCGACCGGAGCTGTCGAGATACGCGCCCCGCATCGAGACAATCAAGATTAATCCCGACAAAATCGGCGCGCTCATCGGTCCGGGCGGCAAGACGATTAAGGGCATTGTTGCCGAAACCGGCGCGGAGATTAACATTGAAGACGACGGCTCGGTGCACATCTATGCCACGAGCGGGGAGAGCATGGCGCGAGCGAAGGAAATCATCGGCGGGATGACGCGGGAGATCGAGATCGGAACGACCTACCAGGGCCGCGTGGTCTCAACTAAAGAGTTCGGCGCGTTTGTCGAAGTTTTCCCCGGCAAAGAAGGGCTTGTCCACATTTCGGAGCTTGCCGATTTCCGGGTCAAACGGACAGAAGACGTGGCCAAGGTCGGCGATATCATCTGGGTGAAATGCATCGGAATTGACGACAAGGGACGGGTGAAACTGTCGCGCAAAGCCGCGCTGAAGGAGCGCGCCGAAGCCGAAACAGGACAGCGGCAGGAAGATACCACGCGCTGACGTCGAGTTATGCAAAATTTCGACGGTTCGATTTACGTGGCGGACGCGGCCACGGCGCGGCGGAATCTGGAACAAAACGCTTGTGGCCGCTGGCATAAGAAAGGGGCCGTGGCTGATCAAGCCGGTGGACAATTGGCGTTTCAAAAATTGCGGCAGCCGCTCTTCACGCCATTAGTTAGGCCGGCTTTCAAGTTCACCCGCGACGATAAGCTCTTCGCCATCGGTTCGTGTTTCGCGCGCGGCATTGAGAAAGCCTTGCTCGGGCGCAAAATGCAGGTGTTAAGTGCCGCGCCCGAGTTCAATTCTCTGCGAACGGTCAATAAGGATGTGACCGGCCTCGGTTTCACCAACAAGTACAACACGTTTTCGATTTACAACGAGCTGCGGTGGGCGCTGGATCCGCAAGCGGAGTTCCCGCGCGCGAGCATTGTCGATCTTGGCAACGGTCTCGTCGTCGATCCGCACATCAATCCGACATTGCCGCTGGCGGACGCAGAGGAAACCTGGCGACGGCGCAGACTGATCCAAAGCGTTAACCAGCGCGCGGCCCAATGTCGGGTCGTAATCATCACGTTGGGATTAGTTGAGGCATGGCGCGACAAACATGCGGACACGTTTCTTAACTCGACGCCTTTCTTCACCTTGGATTCGCACCCGGAACGGTACGAATTTCACGTGACTAACTTCTCCCAGAACCTGGCGAACGTCGAACGAATCCACGAGCTGCTCATGCGCTTTGGTCATCCGGACGTCCAGATTGTTGTCACGGTTTCGCCAGTTCCGCTGATGGCAACGTTTTCAGACCAAGACATCGTGCTGGCGAACACCTACGCGAAGTCGCTGTTGCGAGCGGTTGCCCAGCATTGGGCCGCCGCCCACGAGAACGTTCATTACTTCCCGAGTTACGAGATTGTGATGAACTCCGACCGGGCACAGACGTGGGGAGAAGACCTGCGGCACGTTTGCCCCTCGGTCACTAATCACATCATGGACTTGTTCATCGCCAACTATTTGGCTTAACCGGTCTTTCGGTAATCGCCGCGGCTGAAATACTTTTCGAGCCACACGTAAAGGCAAATAAAGAGATAGCGACTGCCCATTTCCCGAAGGTGCAACTTTGCCGTTCCAGTGCGGCGATTTCGCCACGTAATTGGGATGCTCGTCCAGGAATAGCCGCGCACGATTGCCTTTAAGGGCAGTTCGATCGTGATATTGAAGTGCGGCGCGATCAGCGGCCGGCAGCCGTCGATGACCTCTTTGCGGTAAGCTTTGAAGGCGTTGGTGGTATCATTGAGCTTGAGACGAAAGAGCACCTTTAGGAAATAATTGGCCAGCCGGTTAAGCACCAGTTTGAGCTTCGGGTAATCGATGACACCGCCGCCGCGGACGAAGCGGCTGCCGAACACGCAATCATAACCTTCGTTGAGTTTTTTCCAGTAGCGCACCACGTCGCGGCAATCGTCCGATTCGTCCGCCATCATCAAGACCGCAGCGTCGCCCGTCATCGCATCAAAGCCGCGCGCAACGGCGCGTCCGAAACCATACGGCGCGATGTTTTGCACTGGTCGCAGCGTTGGCACACGATCCTGCAACGATTGCAAAATAGACCAGGTCGCGTCGCTGCTCCCATCATCGACCACGATAATTTCATGTGGCACCTCGTGCAGCCGCAGCTCGACGTACAGATGCTCCATCGTTGAGGCGATACAACCGGCTTCGTCGCGCGCGGGAATCACCACCGACAGCAAGCGCAGTGCTCGGGAGGATTCGCCAGCTCCGCTATTCATGTTGCGCCGGAAACTTCAAGCCAATTCGAATGCGACTGCGCATGCTCCGCAATCTCTTCGAGGATTTGCTCAACCGGTATGCTCGGCCGCCAGTCCCACCGTCGATGCGCTCGCGTCGCGTCCAGCACCACCCACGGGAGATCGTAAGCGCGAGCTGTGGGTTCGCGTTCGATCCTGTGTTCGCCGAAACGCGCCGCGCACCAGGCGCTTAACTGCGCCAGGGACATCGCTGATGCCACCCCGCCGCTGACGTTTTGAATGCGCTCGGCGGCGCGATCGGGTGCCTGCATCTGTTGCCAGATGAGCACGGCAAGATCACGCGGGTGCAGGCAATCGCGCGCCTGGTGTCCCTCGCCGTCGAAGCCGATGTAGCGCAGCGGTCGTCGTCGCAGGTAAGAATTGATCCAGAAGGAAAAAATTCCCTGGTCAGCTTTACCGAATTGGCCGGCGCCAGCGAGCACACCGCAGCGATCGATCCATACCGGAAAGCCGAACGCCGAGCCGTACTCGAGCGCAAGCACTTCGGAAGCGACTTTGGTCGCGCCATAGATCGACAACGGCGGTGCGGTCGAGAAGTTCTCTGCGATACCCTCCGCGCTCAGACCAACAGGCGTAGCAGAATCGAGCCGTGGCCGATAGGCGTCATTCTCCACCGTGAGCCGAAGATTTGCCAGAGCACTGATCGAATACACGCGGCTTGTGCTCGCCAGGACCAGCCCTGCGCCCGCTGTCTTACAGTACTCGAGCACGTTAATCGTGCCGCTCAGATTATGCTCCACCGCCTGGCGGCTGCTCGATTCAGCGCTCACCCCCGCCGACACACTCGGATTCGCTGCCGCATCGATCACCCAGTCGACCTTTGGCAGCAGATCGAAATCGCTTGCGCAACGGGTATCACCATGAAATACGCCTACGCCAGCAGCCTTGAGCGGCGTGCGATTATGTTCGCTCCCCGGTCGAAGGAAATTGTCGAGTCCACTCACATCGACATTCGTCCCGAATTCTTTGAAGGCGCGCGCGAGTGTGCTGCCGGTGAACCCGCAGATTCCGGTGATCAATATTTTCATTGCCTCATCATGCGAGCACTGGCGACAACTGCAGCTGACGATGGCATATAATGGTGCAAGCCGCCATAGTGCCAGCCGATAATAACTTGCCCGTCCTCGGGTGTGCTCACAATGATCTTTGCAGATCCACAAACTACCGATGAGTAATCAATTGTGGCAAAGGATCGCGCTACAGTGGAGGCTCATTGTTAACGGCGCATTATTGACTGTATTGCTGGTGATACACATCGCAGGCCTTCGCCACAAGGGGCTTACGACCGACGAACCTGTCCACTATGAGTACGGATATCGTGTCTTGCACAGTACTTCGCAACGAACACACGGAGCGCTCGACGCGAGTACGATGCCGTTTTCAAGCGTAAATGTCATCGCAAGTGAAAGTATCGCTGCATTCGCTTCGCGTACCGATATCCCGATAGACAGCTCGCCGAGTGGTGAGCCAAAGCGCGGCCGCTATGCCACCGTTGCTCTTTCGTTATTGCTGGCAGCATATGTATTGAAGTGGAGTTACGACCTTTATGGGCGTAACGGCGCTCTGCTCTCCGTGAGCCTTTACGTCTTCGATCCCAACCTGCTGGCACACGGTCAATTGGTCACGGCGGATTTTCCAGCAGCGTTGATGACAACCATCGCACTCTACCACTTTTGGCGATTTCTCAAACTAGGCGGTAAAGCACGAGCACTTGCGAGCGCAACAACCCTCGGTCTAAGTCAACTGGCCAAATACTCATGCGCTTATCTATATCCCATCTTCCTGGTGCTTGCCGCGATTTACAGACCGTCCGCGATAACACCGAAAGCTACAAGCCCCAGTTGGCAGCATCGTCTGATCCAAGCTTCCGTTGTCACGGCGGTCTTCGCCGCGATCAGCATCCTAATAATCAATCTCGGATTTAGCTTCAACCGGAGCGGCGCGCCGTTGTCGGAATACACGCTGAACGACCCATTCTTCAAGAAACTGCAAGTAATACCGATTATCGGCAATCTCCCACTTCCGCTGCCAGTACCTTACGTCCAAGGCTTGGACTTGGTTAGATTTGAGGAAAGAATGGGTCGGGCGTGGGGGAACATTTACATGGCGGGGACACTTCGAGTGAATCGGCATAACGGTACCCTTCGCGGTTTCCCTGGGTATTTCTTTTATGCGGCCTTCTTCAAGGTACCAATTGCAACGCAAATTATATTTCTAACTTCACTGGGCGGATATTTTTTCAGACGTAACCAGACAGCACGCGCTCTTTGTCGGGAGGAGAGTTTTCTGCTAGTTCCGAGTTTGTTTTACTGGATTTACTTCAATTTTTTCTTTAACGCGCAGATCGGAATTCGCTACGTGCTGCCTGTATTTACCCTCGCTACGATCTTTTGCGGGAGATTCTTGGCTAATGTCGAACCTAAGCTTCGTCGATACACAGCGGTCATTCTGGCCGCTTGGGTTGCGGGTTCCACGCTTTCATATTATCCGCACTTCATATCGTATTTTAATGAATTTGTTCCCGATAGAAGGTTGGCTTACCGACATCTTGCAGATTCGAACCTCGATTGGGGAGGGAACGAATGGTATTTGGCAGAATATATCCGCCATCATCCGGGGCTAATTGTCGATCCTCGCAAACCAGAAGCAGGGCGAATCGCGGTGCGTGTGAATGCGCTGGTTGGAATAAATCGAAGTCCTGAGGAGTATAGATGGCTGAGGGAACATTTTACTCCTGTGGACCACATTGCCTACTCGATTTTGGTCTATGATGTCCCTCAGGAGATGCTCCAACAGGTCGTCGAAGGCTCAAAAACAGCACCACCAGACCCCGCTCACAAGTAATCTACCGGACTGCACCTACTATCGTCGTGCGATTGATCCGCCTTGTCGCGATAACTCTCGTCTATATTTCAGAGAGCGTTCGAACAAAGCGGGCCTATGAACACACCAAGCCCGTGCTCTCCACAATTTCATCCGACCCAGATGCTAACGCCGTGACGCGAACAAATTCACATACCAGTCGGCGTTCTCGCTCGGAGTGCCGGGGCGGAACGGAATTAATCCTTTGCTCGTTACCTGGCGGATAATCATGTTTCCCGCCTCCAGAGTTGCAATGAGATCAACCCAGTTTGCTCCGGCCTGCTTTAGCCCGTGAGGCCAAAATTCAAGGAGAACAATTATGTCCGGATTATCTGCCAAAACGCGGTTCGCCCCTCGCAGAGCGTGGAGTTCATACCCTTGAATATCCATCTTGATCATGGCCACACGTGTACCGGGCTTGAAATAGTCATCGAGCCTGATGGATTGGATCGAAAGAACTTGCCGCTTTTCACCCTCGCTGGCGTAAAGCCGATGATCTACGTTCAGTTGTGGAGAAACGTAGAGCAGGGCATCTCCTGTTTCGTCGCTCACCGCCAGCTGGTTTAAGCGCACGTTTGCAGAGCTTGATAAAGCTGCGTGGAGGCGCGCAAAATTTGATGGACATGGTTCGAAGCTGTGCACGGCGCCCGCTGGTCCCACACATTTGGCCAGGAACTGCGAATAGATTCCAATATTTGCGCCGACATCGGCAGCCACTGAGCCCGGTGCAAGATGGGAAGCAATAAGCCGACGTTCCGCGCGGTCGGCATAGCGCTTAAAGACGCTATAAAGCGGTCGATAAATCGGGAAAGCTGCCTTATAGAGTTCGTTTCCAATCCGTCGACCAAGCTGGGCGGCGGCAGACATTTATTTGCGAGTTAGCGTGATGATAAAGAACGAGGCGAATAATTTCGGAAACA
>DATDFJ010000035.1:0-3261 GCA_036522675.1 Chthoniobacterales bacterium
ACGGTTCCGGTCGGATCGGTACCGATGAAATTTCCTGCGATTACATTGTTTTGGCTGGTGGAATTAGAAATGTGGATTCCGGACGCAAACTGCCAGCTGTTAATCACCAACCCTTGCACGGTGCAGTTGCTTGCGGCGATCTCGAGAGCATTGCCGGAGGTGGTGACCATCGCGCCACTGAGCTCGATCTTTAATACCGTGTTGAGACCCATCGTGGTCGGGTTGGTGTTCGCGCTCGAGCCTGGCTGCGTGTAGCCGTCGATTGTCACGGGCTGGGTGATGGTCGGCAGGGCCGAAAGCGGGCTGATCGTGTGAACGCCCGTGCCAGGGATGTTAAACGCGATCGTGCCTCCGCCGCCGCTGTTCGCATCAAGGATTGCCTGGCGCAACGAACCTGTGCCGCTGTCGTTCGTGTTTGTGACCGTGAACGTCATCGGCGAGTCAGCGACGAATTGGTAGGGCGCGATGGCCGGGGAAACCGTCGCATGCGCCGAACGGCCAAAGCCAACCAGCGCTAGAGAAATGCCGGCTAGGACGATTACCAGGCCAAAGAAAACATGTGAACCAAAGAAAGCGGAGCGCGAAAAGGGGTTCCTCCTCATGGAACGACTTTTTAACTCGGCCGCGCGCGCGAAGTCCTTAAGGCTTGACTAAATTTTTCTAAAATGTTCTAAAAACGCAACTTGGCGCTGCCGTTTCCGTAGAAGGAACTGAGAGGAATGGAAGGACCGCTATCGAGCAGAGTAGTGAAAGGGGCGGTCCCGAATGGCGCGCGGCGTTTCTACGAGTTCGGTCCGTTCCGGCTCGATCCGAATCGACACAGACTTTTTTGTGGCGACGAGGTCGTGGCGTTATCGCCCAAAGCGATTCAGACGCTAATTCTGCTCGTCGAAAATCGGGGCAAACTTCTGGAACGCGAATCGTTAATGGAGGCGCTGTGGCCACGCGTAATTGTCGAGGATGCGAATCTGACGGTGGCGGTGTCGCAACTTCGCAAGGCGCTCAATCAGAATGGCGAGAAAGGCGAGTTCATCGAGACCATTCCGCGCGTTGGCTACCGCTTCGTGGCCGACATCTGCGAAGTAGTCGAGGAACCCGCGCCATTAATTTCCGAAGAGCGCACACCTTTGCAGCCGATTGCTGGCAACGCAGAAGCCAACGGAATCCCCACCGCGCCGCCCGAATTGCAGACGAAAATTTCGCTCCTTCCTGAGCGACGGCGTCCTCGCCGTATGCAGAAAGGCTTGATCGTGGCGCTCGGTCTTTGCCTGGCAATCGCAGTTGCGGCGATTGCGTACCGTTTCGTCAGATCCAGCAGCAGTGGGCCTGCCACCATCAGTTCCGTTGCGGTGCTACCACTCAAAAACCTGACAGGTGATCCAACCGCCGAGTACTTCAGCGATGGCATGACCGAAAGCATTATCAGCGAACTCTCAAAAGTCCCGGAGTTGAAGGTTATTTCTCGGGCGTCAGTTTTTATTTTTAAAGGCAAGGAGATCGATCCGACAGAGGCGGGCCGGCGACTCGGCGTCGGTGGCATTGTCGAGGGAAGTTTGCTGAAGAGCAGGGATCACATCCGCGTCCAGCTTAGGCTCGTCGCCACGACCGACGGCCACATCATCTGGAGCGGGGACTCTTATGAACGTGCCGCGGCCGACATTTTCGAAGTGCAAGATGAAATCAGTTGCAACGTCGTGGAGCACCTGCGGGGTATTCTCTGCGCCGGCAAACCTACCCGTCGCTCAACTGAAAACGTGGCAGCGTACGAGGCCTACATGCAGGGCCGATACTACATGAGCCAGCGGACGGCAGAGGGTTTGATGAAAGCGATCCAGTTTTTTCAGCAGGCCACAGAGATCGATGCCCGCTATGCGTTAGCCTATTGTGATCTGGCCGAGTCTTACAAACTCGCCGTCTGGTACGTTCCGATGCCAGCGAGTGAGGCCGTACCTGAGTTGCAGACGGCCGCCACTAAAGCGATCGAGCTTGACAGCTCCCTGGCTGAGGCTCATGCGGCGATGGCTGAGGTCTACTCCTTCCAATGGCGGTGGAAAGAAAGCATTGCCGAACTCGAGCGCGCGATCGCAATTAATCCGGGCTATGCCCCCGCGCATCACGGTCTTGGGCTCGCTCTCGCACTGATTGGAAGAAATGCGGAGGCCCTGGCACATGCCGAGCGCGCGCGCGAGCTCGATCCTCTCTCGCTGATTATCAACACGGACTTTGGTTGGGTTTACTATCTCGGCCGTCGCTACGAAGAAGCCGTCGCTCAATATCAGAAAGCCTTGGAACTCGATCCGAACTTCACGCTGGCCCATTTTGATCTCGCGTTGTCCTATTCTGCGCTTGGACGCCACGAAGAAGCCATTAGCGAGATGCAAAAAGCGCGGGGTCGCGGCAGCGATTACCTTGCGGGACTGGGCTATGTTTATGGAGCGGCCGGCAGGCGCGCTGAAGCGTTAAGAACACTGGATGAGTTGAAACGGCTGGCCGAAAACCAATATGTGCCGCCATATCATTTCGCCTGGATTTACACGGGACTCGGCGATAAAGACAAAGCCATCGCGCTCTCGCAAAAGACCTACGGCGAACACACGCAGCACGTCGTCGATTTCAAAACAGTGCCGATGTTCGACTCACTCCGCTCGGACGGACGCTTCCAAGAACTCGTTCAAAAAGTTGGCTTGCCCGACTAAGAGAAAAGCTGCTTGCGCTGTTGAACAGAGGTCATCCGCCTTCGTTCGTTACGCGGAGAAAATAAAGCGCCCCTACAGATCAACGGCGTTTGAAGTATTGCACGGCCTTTTCGTGCTTTTTGGCCGCGCCCTTCGTCTCAAAAGTACCGAGATTTCTTCGCTTGCCCGTTTTTGGGTTTTTCTTGCGCGAATACAGACGATAGCCGCCTTCAACCTTGCGGATCATGACAGAGATGTATCGCTTCGCACGGGCCCCGCGGCTTTACGCGCGAACCAGAGCGCGACAAGTCCCGCCAGAATTACCAGATCGATTGCCATGTGTTGCGGAAAACTCCAATGCTGACTCGCGTGACCGAAACAACCGCAGGTGATGTCGAGTCCGCGCGTCTTGGCTGCAATGGTGGCGGCGATAAAAACCAAGATGGACAATAGCAAGATCGACAATCCGCCGCGATAGAGCCGCCGGAAAATCAGCGCGCACCCGCACAAAATCTCCAGCCACGGCAGGTAAAACGCTAACCCCACGGCGATCGACCACGGCAAAATCTTGTAATTGTCGATGTCC
>DATDFJ010000036.1:0-3817 GCA_036522675.1 Chthoniobacterales bacterium
ACCCTCACGGGGAACGCCACTTTTAGCCCGAGCGGGGCGTCGGCGACTTTAACGTTGAGCAGCGCCGTCACCGGCGGGTTTAGCTTAACAAAGACCGGCACCGGCACGCTAATCCTCTCCGGCTCTGGTAGCACCTACTCCGGCGGCACAACGATCTCTGCCGGAACGCTCGAGTTGCTCGGCTCCGGCTCGCTTGGATCGACAACGGCCACGTTGCTGATGAACGGCGGCACTCTCGATATCCATGGCAACATCACCCTGGATGTCGGCGCGCTTACCGGGACCGGCAATGTCATTGAAAACCGTCTCGGTAGCTCGACCGCCACGCTCAGGTTCGGCAACGGCGACGCGAGCGGCACCTATTCCGGCATTATCGATGCAGGAGCAGGCATCGTTAAGATCGAAAAAGTCGGCACCGGTACAGAAATACTGAGCGGCGCAAACACTTTTGTCGGCACGGCAACCATCAGCGGTGGTACTTTGCAAATAGGTGCTGGCGGAACAAGCGGCACGCTCGGAACAGGAGCAGGTGCGGTGATCGATAATGCAACACTGGCCTTCAATCGCAGTGACACTTTCACCGTCGCTAACGCCATCTCCGGTAGTGGCGTGCTCAACCAAATCGGCAGCGGCACGACTATTCTCACCGGTAACAACGGCTACTCGGGCGGGACAACAATCAGCGCCGGAACGTTGCAGGTCGGCGACGGCGGGACAAGTGGTAGCATCGGGACAGGCGCCGTAACTAATAACGCCGCGCTCGTGTTCAATCGGAGCGATGCACTGCTTTCAGTGGGCGGCGTGATTAGCGGAACTGGCACGGTAACTCAGGCGGGCACAGGCACAACGACATTGACTGCAGTCAGCACCTACACCGGCGCGACGGCAGTTAATGCCGGCACCTTGCTCGTGAATGGGTCGCTCGCGTCAGCTAGCGCGGTCGCCGTCGCGGGTGGTGCGACAGTCGGTGGATCGGGTACTATTAACGGCGACGTCACCGCGGCTTCTGGAATTAATCCCTCTACCGGCGGCAGGGTTCTTGGTGGCAATGGCACTACCGGCACAACCCTCACTGTGGCGGGCACTCTAACCATGAATTCCAACTCGATCGTTCAGCTTGCGCTCGGGCCGTCCTCCACTCACTCGACTCTCGCGCTTACCGGCAACTATTCGTTCGACGCGAGCCAGACTTTCCAGTTCATCAATCTCGGCGCGACTGCCGGTACTTACGAGAACATCATCACCACCAGCGCGCCTGCCTCGGACCCGGGAGTTGGCGGCTGGACCATCGACACGAATTTTAATTTCGGATTCGTCGGCACCTTCAACTGGGACGGCCAGAATGTCGATCTTACACTGACCGCTGTGCCTGAGCCGGGCACATGGGCGGCCGCGACCCTGGCGCTGGTCGGCTTGCTTGCGCATCAGCGCAAGCGTCTGAAGAAAATCCTAGACAGAAGTTAACCAAGTAAGCGAAAATTTCCGAAAGCACATGCACATCAGGCGCACCTCTGCAAAAACTCACGTGATCGCCATTGCGCTGGTCGCGACGATGTGTGGCCTGTGCTTTATCGCCTCTGGTGGCGCCCAAACCGCTCGACTTGCTCCGACGGCGACGCCGCGACCAACTCGGACGCCGACTCCAACTCCGACACCGGCGCCGACCGCTACGCCTGTGCCGACGCCGACACCGACACCGAGTCCGACATGTCCTTTGGCAGACACTTATGGCCTGCAAAGAGTTGTGAGCCCTGAGAAGCCGTTCCAAGCCGTTTGCCATAATGGCATGGTCCTTTGCGTGCTATCGAAGGCAGCCGAGGCGCATATTTCGCACGGCGACACGCCGCTCGGCACCTGCCCCACGCAGGGCAATTTCGGCCCCTGCCCGCCCTAAAGCGGGCAAAAACTGAAAAGCTGAAAAACTGAGGCCCTGAAATTTCAGCTTGTCAGTGTTTCAGCGTTTACGCTCCCGCTAGTGCAACAAAGTCTGCCGGCTGGTGGATTGCCGCAGAGCGGCGGATTTCAGCGTTTGAGCTAGCTCGGTTTGCGTCAAGCCGAGCCGCAGTATTATTCTGACCGCAGCATGGATTCGAGTGATCTGATCACGGTTGATCCGGAGATTCTTGGCGGCGCGCCCGTATTCAAAGGTACGCGCGTGCCGCTCAAGACCTTGTTCGAATATTTCGTGAACGATTACACACTCGAAGAATTCCTCGCGTGTTTCCCTTCGGTAACGCACGACATGGTGCGGCGCGTTTTGGAGCGATCCGAAGCCGGGCTCGTTCCGCCGTCATGAGAATTCTTCTGGATGAATGCGTGCCCTGGCCGCTGGCTGGTCTGCTCGTCGGCCACGAGTCGAGCAGCGTGCAAGTAGAAGGTTGGACCGGAACCGAAAATGCGGAGCTGCTTCGGCGTGCGGCCGCAGAATTTGAGCTGTTGATTACGATCGAGCGCGGCGTCGATGAGCAGAACGTTGCCAACCCGCCGCTCGCGATCCTCGAACTTTCGACCAACGATCTTCGCCGCATTCGAATCTCGGCGCCTGCCATCGCGCTTGCCGCGCGAACAATTCAGCCGCGCGAGTACGTAAAGTTAATGGTTAACTGACCTGTGACCTTTGCGTTGTGAATCACCGCCCGGCCTCCCGGCCTCGAGCACCCGAGTTCACAGAGAAAAAGAACAACTGTTTCGGCCAGACGAACTTCACCTTCGCTTTCTTTGCGACCTTCTGTTGATTTGGAAAGTGGCGCGCGATTCCGATCTCCTTCTCACCGCCGAAGAACTTCGCGTCCGGCGGCGCAAACGCCGTCGGCTACTCTTCCTCTTCCTCTTTATCTTAATCACGATCGCCGCCGGCTACTTCGGGTATCGCCCGGCGCGCGATCAGATCAAAGCCTGGCAGGCGCGGCGACATGCGCACCGCGCTTTTGCATTGATCGACAAGGAACAATGGACTGACGCGCGCAACGAAGCGGTCGCTGCGCTGCAACTCGGCCGCAACGAGCCGCAAGCCATGCGCGCGGTGGCGCGGTTTCTCACCCGCACCCGTCAGCCCGATGCGCTCGAATTTTGGACGGAGCTTGCCAAGGTCGACAATCTCACCCGGGACGATCTGCGCGACGAAGCGACGATCGCGCTGATGGCGAGCGAGATGACGCGCGCCGACCGCGCTGTGCGCGAATTGCTCGGCCGATCCGGCGCCGGACCAGCGGATTGGTTGTTGGCCGCGCAACTCGCAGTCAACAAAGGCGCGCCGCAGGATGCGCAAACGTTTCTCGACCGCGTGTTCGCCGATGCGCGCGCCACGCCGCGCGAGCAACTTCAGGCCGCGGTGCTTCAGGTCGGCACCGCGCGCACGGGATCGAGCACACCGGCGGCCCGCGAAGCGCTCGCCTGGTCGCGCATCGAAAAACTTTCGGCCGACCAGGGACAAGTCGGACTCGATGCATTGGTGCTGCTCGGACAACGGGCGCTTTCCACACGAGGTGGAGGGACGACCGCCGTGTCTGCCGCGCCGAAGCTTGGCGAAGGCGGGTCGTCCGAAGCAAACACCGAACGCTCAACGCCGAACGCCAAAGGTCCAAATCAGCAATCAGAAATCAGCAATCAGCAATCGATTGTCGATCTTGCAAATCGGTTGCAAAATCATCCGCTCGCCAGGGCGCAGCATCAATTGCTCGCGCTCGATCTGCAGATTCACGCGGACGAATCGAAGCGCGACGCGTTGATCGCACGCGGGATCGCCGATTGGAAAAACGCCGATACGACATCGCTGACCGCGCTGGCGGTCTGGTTGAACGGTAAACGCGAGTACGAA
>DATDFJ010000037.1:0-7490 GCA_036522675.1 Chthoniobacterales bacterium
CGTCCCACCGTGAGCCGCGACAAATCAAACCGCGTCCTCGAAATTCACCTCTTCGATTTTAGTCGCGATATCTACGGTCAGGATCTCGAGATCCGTTTTGTCCGGTACCTCAGACCGGAAAAAAAATTCGACAGCATCGACGCATTAAAAGACCAGATCTCAGCCGACGTGCGCCAGGCGCGCACGCTTTGCGCTTCCCAGTAGGAAGCGCCGCCCTAACGAGACGAAGCTCAGCCGCGGCTACCGGCAGTGTGAGCGCATAGCGGGTAGCCGTCGGCTGCAGCGTTTAGTTAGACGTTTTCATCGACGCGAATTTCAATCGGTATCTTGTCCTCTGCGCCGTCATCGAAAGAATTAGGACGGTGTCGCTGCACAACGTAGTCGAGCTCAATACGACGGCCAACCGTGTAAAGGGACGCGAACACCGGATCGCTGGCATAGCGCGACCAACTCGACTCCTGACCGGTGTCGCTGCGCATCGTGAATTCGGGCCAGTCGTTCATGCTGCCCATGTAAACACGCGTGATCGCACCTCGCAACGTGTGCACGGGAAGCGTGCCGTCGCGCACGTGTTGCCACCACTCGGGCGAACCGAATAAGCCGTGCGTCGACTCGATGCCGAACCGTTCTGTCGTGACAGTGGCCTTTTGCACTTGCGCGATCAAGTCTTTGTCGCTTCGAAGCCGGTAGTTGGTTAGCATGCACGATCTCCACGCCTAACGAGAAGTGGGCCGAATAATTCGGCAATTGCATGGGAAAAGGGGAATGACCCGGCCTAATCCGTTTGCCTTTAGCGGGCCGATCAAAACGCTTTTGAACATAGTCGCGATGTTACCGACACGGAAGAACGCGGCAATCCGAAATTCCAGATGGAGATGATCCGCAATCAATGAACGTTCGTGGGGGGGACGGACAGCGCTGCTTTCGAAGCGCTGTCGTCGCGCAATCGCAGCTAACCTGCGGCGGGAGTTCCCGTCGATCGCTTCAGGGCCTTCTTCCTCGGCTTGGGAGTGACGCGCGAAACCGTTACTGCAGCGCCCTCATCTGTCTTACGCGTGGGGATGCCGAACTGGCTTTGGACGCGCACCATTTCGCGGTCGATCTCCTGGATACGCGCCATGAGTGCTTCCTTGCGCTCGGAAAGTTTGACTAATTCTTTCAACGCGGCGCTCGGAATGTTGCGAAGCATTACCTACCTATTGCCGACAAGATCGACAATACAAGTCGAAGATCGGCCGGGGGCGTCTCGGAGGCGTCTTCGATGCGGCGACGACCGCGAATCAAAATCGCAGACGCGCGAGATCGTCGTGGACTTCCGGCGTCTTGCGAATGGCGAAGATGACGGCGATCGCGCCGACGACCAAACCGCAGCCGAATGCGAATACGACCAACATCCAAATGGGGAAGTTGGACAGCTCTACTACGCCTTGGCCGAATAAGCGGCGGCCGCCGCCAGTCAGCAAATACGCGACCGCGCAACCAAGCGCGGTGAGGCCGATGAGGATCGCCGCACGCAACCGGGCCGGATCGCGCCGGCGCGCGGGCAGATTTGCCACGACGCGCGCAGTGAAGCCATCATCGTCGATATACCGCGCGGCATCGCGGAGTTGTCGATCCAGGGTTTCGTCGTCGATCATCGGCTTCATCTTATCAATTCGGCGCCCAGGCCGCCAGAGTCCGTTTCAATTTTTCACGGCCGCGCAGCACGTTCGTCTTGACCGTGCCGAGCGGGATATCGAGCACGCGCGAGGCTTCGTCGTGCGATAATCCGTTTTGGCAGCAAAGCACGATCGCGGTGCGCTCGTGCAATGGCAATAAATTGAGCGCGTGCATAAGGTCTTGTCTCAAGCCCGGGTCAACAGTGTGCGGGTCCTGCTCGGCCTGCCAATGTTCCTCATCGATACCGACCAGTTCCTTTCGTTTGCGGGCGTCCTCGCGAAAACAATTGTAGGCGATTCGATAAAGCCAGGTCGAAAAGCGCGCCTCGCCGCGAAAACTGCCGATGTGTTTGTAGGCGCGGATGAACGTCTCCTGGGCGAGATCGTCGGCCAGCGCGACATCGGTGCGAGTGAGTTGGCGCAACAAGCCGCGCACGGTCGACTGATGCCGACGGACCAGTTCGGCGAACGCGTGCTGGTCATCGTCAACAACAACTCGAGCAACCAGTTGCCCATCGGTAAGCTCCACGCGCCGATACTACGGCAGCGGCGGCGGCTGCGGAACGTCCTTCTTGGCGTCGAGTTTCCACACGCTGAGATAGCCCAGCCCGATGAGGAACGGAATCAATCCGAACGACCAGACACCGCCTTCCCAGTCGTTCACCGCCCCGAGCCAGACCATGAGACCAATCCCGATCATCGTCCAAATGACTCCGCGCCGCATATCGGAATGCCGGCGCGATGCGCGCGTCGGCGCCATGAGTAACTCCGCCGGCACCGGCTGCCCTTTTTCCACCATCATTCGGATCGTGCGATGGCGCTGCCTGCTGGCGGAGAAGATGAACATGCCGGCAAGCGCTACGATCAACACCGGCGTGCCAAACACCGCCAGCAATGAAATTACCACAATTGGAATTACCTGGGGCGGAATGTCTCCGTGGTCGCCACCATCGAAGTCGTCCGTGTCGATCGTGATGCCGTGATGCCGTCCGAATTTTTTCTCAAAGCGTTGGTGAATTTTGTCGGCCAGATCACCGGCGGGCGAAGCGCTTGCGGTTGCGGTCGGCGCAATCGTCGCACTCGGCGCTGGCGAAGCGGTCTGGGCAACTGACGGAGACTGCGCAAATATGACGAGCATTCCCGCGGCACTGCAGAGAGGGAGTAATGTTTTCATATTCATCCTTTGCGAGTGAGATGCGCCTAGTCGGCGGTTTAGATTCAACAATCAAGAGGGGTCGTCCTGAGCGAAGCGAAGAACGTCCACAGGGCCGTGGATCACACAAACTAGCGCATGTAATACTCGCTTCGTAGGTGAGATCCCTCCCGCCTTCGCTAAAGCTACGGCGTGGCCGGCGCCTACGTCGGGATGACCGCGCTTGACGCGGCTTACCGGAACTGTGCTTCCTCCGTCGAACCGCAGAGCGCCGCGGTCGAACAATCGGCGCCCCCGATAATCCGCGCGACGGCATCGAAATAACCGGCGCCGACTTCATGCTGGTGTTTGGTTGCGGTGTAGCCGTGCTCCGCTGCCGCGAATTCGGCTTCCTGTAATTCGGAATATGCGGCCATGCCGCGGCGGGCATAACCACGCGCGAGATTGAACATGGAATAATTAAGCGTGTGAAAACCGGCGAGCGTGACGAATTGAAATTTGTAACCCATGGCCGCGAGCTCGCGCTGGAATTTCGCGATCGTCGAAGCGTTGAGGTTCTTTTTCCAATTGAATGACGGCGAGCAGTTGTAGGCGAGCAGCTTGCCGGGGAATTGTTCGTGCACGGCCTCGGCGAAGCGGCGCGCTTCCTCCAAATTAGGCGAACTGGTTTCGCACCAGACGAGATCGGCGTACGGCGCATAACTGCATGCGCGCGCGATCGCCTGATCGAGGCCTGCACGGACGCAGAAGAATCCTTCGTTTGTCCGTTCGCCGGTGAGAAACGCGTGATCGCCCTCATCGGCGTCGCTGGTCAGGAGCTTGGCACCGTTGGCATCCGTGCGCGCGATGATGATCGTCGGCACATCGGAAACGTCCGCAGCCAGGCGCGCCGCGACAAGATTGCGGATCGCCTGCGACGTCGGGATAAGGACTTTGCCGCCCATGTGACCGCATTTCTTCGCGCTCGCCAATTGGTCTTCGAGATGAACGCCGGCCGCGCCGGCCTCGATCATTGCTTTGATGAGCTCGAATACATTTAGCGGACCGCCAAAGCCCGCTTCGGCATCGGCCACGATCGGCACGAGCCAGTCGATGTCGATCTTGCCTTCGGCATGATCGATTTGGTCAGCACGCAACAGCGCGCTGTTGATGCGCCTGATCACCGCCGGCACGCTGTTCGCCGGATACAAACTTTGGTCGGGGTACATTTGCCCGGCGAGGTTCGCGTCGGCAGCAACCTGCCAGCCGCTCAGATAAATCGCTTTCAGTCCGGCGCGGACTTGCTGGACAGCCTGGTTACCGGTGAGCGCGCCGAGCGCGGCGACAAAATTTTCGGTGTGCAGTAACTCTCGCAATTTTTCCGCGCCGCGGCAGGCAAGTGTGTGCTCGATCGCGACGCTGCCGCGCAAACCCTCGACATCCTCGCGCGAATACGGTCGCTCGATTCCGTCGGTAGAGCGGGCTCGCCGGGCCCGCCGCGGCGCGGTCCGAGCCGGACGAGCGCCTGGCGGTCGCGCCCTGTCATTTGCTCCGTCTCGTTGCCTTCTCATTTCAATTCAAACACTCGTATGCCGGCAGGGTGAGGAACTCCGCGAAATGATCGTCGGTGGTGATCCTGGCAAACAATTCGCGAGCGAGGGTAAATTTGCGTTTGTCGTAATCCGGCTGGCCTAACGAATCGCGCACCTTCGCCAGTTCCTCGTCGAGGATCTTTGCGAACAATTCCTTCGTGACTTTGCGGCCGTCGCTCAGTTTTCCATTTGGATGGCGGATCCATTGCCAGACTTGCGCGCGCGATATTTCGCAGGTGGCCGCGTCCTCCATCAAATTAAACAGCGGCACGGCGCCGCGGCCGCCGAGCCACGCTTCCAGATACTGAACGCCGACAGAAACGTTCTGGCGCAAACCGGCTTCGGTGATCGGCGCGTGCGGCGCGAAATCGAGCAAATCATCCGCGGTCACGTTCACGTCGGTGCGTTTGCGAGCAATCTGATTCGGCGTCTTCATCAACTTATCGAACGCGCCGGTCGCGAGCTCGACCATGCCCGGATGCGCCACCCAGGTGCCGTCATGGCCATCGCCCGCTTCGCGTTCCTTGTCCTGGCGCACCTTGGCAAACGCGTCTTCGTTCGCTTCCGCATCGTTCTTAACTGGAATCCACGCTGCCATTCCCCCCATCGCAAACGTGTTTCGCCGGTGACAGGTTTTGATGCAGAGAAGCGAATACGACCGCATGAAGTGCGTGCTCATGGTGACCAGCGCGCGATCGGCAAGAATAAAGTCCTTTTTCGCGCGGAACTTCTTGATGCACGAAAAAATGTAATCCCAGCGGCCGCAGTTCAGCCCGGCCGAATGCTCGCGCAATTCGTAAAGGATTTCCTCCATCTCGAAGGCCGCGGGGATCGTCTCGATCAGCACGGTCGCTCGGATGGTTCCGCGCGCGATTCCGAGCTCGTCCTGCGCGAGATTGAAAACGTCGTTCCAAATCCGCGCTTCCGCGTGGCTCTCGATTTTCGGAAGATAAAAATAGGGGCCGGTCGCGCGATCGAGCAGCTCGCGCGCGTTATGAAAGAAAAACAATCCGAAATCGAACAGCGCGCCGCTGATCGGTTTTCCATCGACTACGACGTGTTTCTCGTCGAGATGCCAGCCGCGCGGCCGGACGAGCAGCACGGCCGTCTGCTCGTTAAGGCTGTATTCCTTTCCTTCCGGACTGGTGAAACTTATTCGGCGACGGACCGCATCCCGCAGATTGATCTGTCCTTCGACCATGTTCTGCCAGGTTGGGGAATTCGCGTCTTCAAAATCCGCCATGAACATTTTCGCGCCGCAATTGAGCGCGTTGATGACCATCTTGCGATCGGTCGGGCCGGTGATTTCCACGCGACGGTCCTGGAGATCTTTCGGAATCGGCGCACACGTCCAATCGGCCTCGCGGATGTGTTTCGTGGCCGGCAAAAAATCGGGCAGCTCGCCGGCATCAAAGCGTGATTGTCGATCTTGCCGCGCTTGCAGCGCTTCATTGCGCCGGGCGCCAAACTCGCGCTGCAACTTCGCCACGAACTCGAGCGCTTTTTGCGTCAAGATTTCGGAGAACTCGGGAGAAATCTCCGCCCGCACTTCAACTCCCTTGGGTATGCTCAGTTGCATTCGAGTTTAATTCGGCTCGGAGAAAGCAATTGGCCGCCAAACCGAGTGGATTGAGCGAAGTGATGCGCACTGCCCCGCCTGTTCGATCATGGGCGGTCCGCCTTCGCGCCGCTACGGCGCACTCGCTCCAGCCTTCGCATTCGTCGTACTCAAGCGAAGGCTGGAGCGGGTGACGAGGCTCGAACTCGCGACGTCCTCCTTGGCAAGGAGGTGCTCTACCACTGAGCTACACCCGCGCTGAAAGGGCTAAAATAATGCCGCGGCGATCCGCTTCTGCAACAGCTAATTCGGCGACGCGATCACCTCGTGAATGGCGCGCAGTTGTTTCACCATCTGCTCATATTCGTCGAGATTGAGCGTCTGTTCGCCGTCGGAGAGCGCCGCCTCAGGTCGCGGATGGACTTCGATCATCACGCCGTCGGCGCCG
Source organism: Chthoniobacterales bacterium (assembly GCA_036522675.1). Lineage (GTDB taxonomy): Bacteria > Verrucomicrobiota > Verrucomicrobiia > Chthoniobacterales > UBA10450 > AV17. Next base: position 6,389 of record DATDFJ010000037.1, read on the forward strand.
GCGGCAACGCCCGCGCGCGCGAGCGGCGCGACCATGAAGTTGCGGCCGGTGCCGTGCGCGGCATCCACAATCACAGGCAGATGCGAAAGCCGTCGCACCGCCGGGATCGCGGCCAGATCGAGTGTATTGCGCGCGTGCTGCGCGAAGGTGCGGACGCCGCGTTCGCAAAGCACAATCTGATAATTGCCCTCGGACATGATGTATTCCGCCGCGAGCAACCATTCCTCCAATGTCGCAGCCATGCCGCGCTTCAATAAGATCGGCAGGCGCGAACGGCCGGCGCGCCGCAGCAAACTAAAGTTCTGCATGTTGCGCGAGCCGATCTGGATCATGTCGGCGTGTTTTTCGACAAGATCGACAGTCGATTCGTCGAGCGCTTCGGTCACAACTTTGAGCCCGAATTTTTCCCGCACTTCGGCCAAAATCTTCAGCGCTTCCTCACCCAGACCGGCAAACGAATACGGCGAGGTCCGCGGCTTAAACGCGCCGCCGCGGAAAAATTGGGCGCCGCTGCGTTGCACGGCTTCGGCCACGGCAAACGCCTGGTCCCGATTTTCGACCGCGCAGGGGCCGGCGACCACCGCAAGGGAACCGCCGCCAATTTTTGCTCCGCCGACATCGACGACTGTTCGCTCCGGCCGCACATCCAGCGCCGTCAGCTTCAATGGATTCGTGATGCGGATGGTTTCCGTCACCCCTGGGAGATTGGCAAATCTTCCGCTGTCGAGCGGCTCGCCATTACCGGTCAGGCCGACGGCCGTGCGCGATGCGCCCGGCATCACGTGGGCGCGGCAGCCGAGCGACTCGGCGACGCGCACCACGTTATCGATCTCCGCCTCCCCGGCATTGGCCTTCAGCACGATGATCATACAATAGGAACGAATACTTCTTACTTGGATGGATGCCTAGCGGTCAACTTCAACGCGATGGGCGGCAGGACCCGTTCGATCTCGGCCCGATGGGTCTCGAATTGCGGCGGCAGCTGCAAGTTTTCGCCGAGATGCTCGGCCGGCTCATCGGCGGTGAAGCCCGGGCCATCAGTCGCAATCTCGAAAAGGATGCCGTTCGGCTCGCGAAAATAAATCGAGTGAAAATAAAACCG
>DATDFJ010000038.1:0-20716 GCA_036522675.1 Chthoniobacterales bacterium
CGATCCAATATCGCGGCCATATCACCATAACGCCGCTGGATGTCATAAGTGATGGAAAGCTGCTGGAGCAGGAAAAGATTGCGCGGGTCCAGCTCCAAAGCGCGATTCAAATCGGCGGTCGACGCGTCCCAGTGACCACGCCGTCGCTCGATGAAGCTAATCAACTCAGGCACGAGCGGCTCGTTAGGCAACTGCTCACGGGCGCGAGCCAGCTCGGAGAGTGCGCGGTCGTAATCACGATAAGCGCGGTAGAGATGTTCGCCCAAGGCAAGGTGCGCTTCGCCGGAATCAGGCCGCAATCGCAACGCGTTCTGGATGGCGGCTTCCGCCCGCCCCAGCTGCGCAGGCGAATGCTCGTTTGTGCCCAAAAAATAAATCAGATCGTGAACTTCAGCCAAACGACAGTAAGCGAGGAAGAAATTGGGATCGCGCGCCACCGCTTGTTCGAGCAAGCGCGCCGCCTCGCGCAAATTTTCTTTCACCTGCAGATCGAAACTCGTCTGGGCCCGAAGAATTTTGGCGTGCACGTAGAAATCATAGGCCGTCAAGTCGGTGGTCGGTTTCTGCGCGATCGCCGCTTTTTCGGTGCTGGAAAGTCTCGCCTTCAGTTGATCGGCAATCATTTGGGCGATCTCGCTTTGGATGGCGAAAACGTCATCGAGCGGGCGATCATAGTGATCGGCCCACACGTGTGTGTCGGTGCGGGCATCAATCAGCTGCGCGCTTACCCGCACGCGGCCATCGGCCCGTTGCACACTCCCTTCCAAGACGTGCGCGACCCCGAGCTGCTGTGCGATCTCACGCAGATTGCGCCGGATGCCGCTCTTGTATTGCTGGACCGAGGTGTGGCTGATCACCTTGAGGTCGGCTATTTTTGCCAGGTCGGTCAGGATTTCGTCGGCCACGCCTTCGGTGAAGAAAGCGTTTTCTTTTTGATCACTCAGACTTTCAAAGGGCAGGACGGCGACACTCTTTTCGGCGACACCCAAAGGCCCGATGGACTGGTCCGAGAGCGCATGAGTTTTCCACGGATGCCACATCCAATAGCCGGCCACCGCGAGCGCCGCGATGATCCAACCGGTGCCGGCCAGGATCCACATCCGCCGCGACCGCACCACAGCGGGCCCCTCTCCCGGTGTTCGCACGATCGTGCCGCGCTCGATGTCGAACATCCACGCGAGCACGAGCGCAAATGGAAACCCAAACGCGATCAGCACGACAAAAGTCTGCTGCGCCCAATCGGGGGCGTGAAAGATCGGGAAGATCGTGCCGGCGAGTTGGACAATAGCCGAGCCGGCGATGATGTAGCCGATCGCGACGCGATACACGCGGCGCTTCTTTAGCTCCTCGAAGAAACTCTTCATGCAACCGTTCTGCCATTGGCAGCCACTCGCCAGAGATTATCGCAGAAGGCGCGGATTTGACACTTCGTTCAGAACAGAGGGACCGCCGGAGCGTTCGGCCCAAGGTCCGCCGACGCGCGTTGACGCGCCATTAACGAACTACCTGGTCCAAACGCGGCCACATTTAAAACGAGCATGATCGAGGCAAACAAAAGCAGGCCCATGCTCAGGCCGATCGCGATATGCATCCCTAAAATGCAGACGAGCCAAACCAGCCGTGTCCGTCTCGGCCAAATGAAAACCGGATAACCTGTTTCGATCACACAAACGGCAATCCCGAGAAACGGAAAAACAAATTGCCACGAACTGAGCAGATCGAGCGGGATGACATTGAAGGGTGGCCGTGTCAGTGCGCGCCAGATGCTCGCGCCATTCCACCAACCGGCGCCGAGACACTTCGTCAGGCCGCTGAAAAAATAAATCACGCAGAGATGGAGTTGGAGTAGGCGGCGGTGGAAGCCCAGCCTGGCTGGATTGATCTGCTTTGCTCGCCAGAGCTTCGAGTCCAAAGCGAAACCACCCGGCAACGGCGCAATCGCAAGATAGAAAAGACCGATCGTCATCAAGTTATCGAGACCATACGCGAAAAAATCGCCGCTCTTCGCGGCACACAGATGGAGTAGCCACGCGATCGCAGCCGAGCTGCGACAAAAAACGCCCAGCACCAAACCGCCGCCCGCCGCAACCAACAACAGCCACAAGATCGACAACGTCGTCGGTTCGCCCACCCCGATATGACCGCCAAGCGCAACAAACCAGCCGATCTGGGGACCGAATGGATTGTCGATCTTGAGGATCGCCTCGGTGAGGTCGCGTGAAACGAACGCGCTGCCTTCACCGCTAAAAAGTGTGTTCCAGTCGCGCCGCAACGACAGACAGTAAAATAGGATTTGCAGACCGAGTCCGACGCGCAAGAACGTCAGCCAGCGGTCGGTCGCAGCCGGGAACAGCAAGTCGTTAATTCGGTCCCGCAATTTTATATGCTCCAAAATCACGGTCGCGTAGCGGCAGGCTGCTCCGGCGAAGAGAACGTGAAGTCATAGGCGTAGAGAAAAGTGTAAGTCTCCTTTTTGCCCTCCTTGAGCTCGGAAAAGCTCGGGACATCGACGTAGCCGAAAACAGCGCGAATCGTTCCGGCGCCCGGATGCTGTTGCCATGCTGAGTAGGCGAGCATTTTTAGCGTCACCTCGCGCAGTGGCTCGTATTCGGTGCGTCCAATGCGATCCAGCATGCTGACCATGCGCAAGCCGGTGGCGGTGCCGCCTACGTGCGGCAGGTCGTACTCCACGTGTCCATCGGGAAAATGCAGTTCGAATACCAGTTTGTAACTGCTCGGGACATTGGGAGCAAAAAAGCCATACCCGCCCTCGATGCCGGTGGCATGAAGATAAGCGGTCAGGGATTCGCGGACTGGATTCGAGAGGCTGAGATCCTGACCGAGCCCGATCGCCGTTACGGCCGCGGCTTTACGCCAGAATGGGTCGAGCGAGTGTGGGAGACCGGTATAACCCTGCGCCAGGATCCAAAAGGTCTGTTGGGTTGCGATCCCAACGATCAGCCCGAAATGGAACAGGAACCAGGCTAGACAAAAATATCTGCGGGGCAAAACGCGTCCCGCTCGTGCCGGCTGGAGCAATTATTTCTTGCTATACTTTTCCAGAATCGGCTTGAGCCGCTCGATCAATTCGCGCGAAGCTTTCTCGCCTGCCGCCGGCGCACCGGCTTGGTGCTGAGGATTCGTGCTTGCGCCGGGAATCGGGGTTCGGGCGGTCTGCGGGTTTGTTGAACCGCTGGGAATCGCATTTGGGGGAGGAGTCGCGGTGGGCGTCGGGGTTTGGATTCGTTGCGGATTGGTTGACGCGCCCGGACTTGCGTTTGGCGGCGGAGTTGCAGTGGGCGTTGGGGTTTGGATTCGTTGTGGATTGGTTGACGCGCTCGGATTTGCACCGGGCGCCTCTTGCGCAGTTGAGGCGTATATCTGCTCGGAAGTGGCGGCAGCGATGATTTGCAGCGTGGCGTGAGAGTTGCCGCTCGCTTTGGCCTCGGTGGCCTCGGCTGCGATTGTCTTGTCGATCACGGCATCGCTGAGCTGGCCCAGAGTCCTGGTCACTTTGCCGTCCTTGTAGTGCTCGATCTTGTAGAGTGACTTGTCGAACTTCGACAGGATCTCATTGAGCTTTTTTCGGTCCGGTTTTGAGAGCGTCGTTCCCGGATGAAGAAGAATCACGTCGTCTTTGATTGTAATCGCTTGAGTTGCAGACTCTGCGCCCAGGCAAAGCGCGGATAATTGCACCGAGAGAGCCAGCGAGACGACTAGAACGAATAATCCCGGTCGACAGTGGAGGTGCGCAGCAGGTGACCTTTTCATACTCGTTAGGTGTTAGACCCTAAGCGTGCTCCAGATCAAGCAGTAAATTGCCCACCGCCCTGAAAGATCATCCGCCCAGGAGCGGGTCATGAGATCCAGATCGTCTTGATGTTTGTGAACTCGCGGATGCCGTGCGCGCCGAGCTCGCGGCCGAAACCGGAACGTTTCACGCCGCCGAACGGCAGTCGCGGATCGGATGCAACCATGGCGTTGATGAACACCATCCCGCTCTCTAATTCGGACGCGAAGAGTTCCTGTTCGGCCCGATCATTTGTCCACGCGCTCGCGCCCAGCCCAAACGTGCTGTCGTTGGCAAGTTCGACCGCGTCGTCGGCATGACGCACACGAAGAACCGACGCCACCGGGCCGAAAACTTCTTCGCGGAACGCGGGCGCTTTTCTCGGAACATCGACAAGCACCGTCGGCTCATAAAAAAATCCCGGGCCCGCAAAACGGTTTCCGCCGGTCAACAATTTCGCCCCGAGTGCGATCGACTTCTGCACCTGCTCGTGCACACCGTTAAGAATCTGTTCCGTCGCCAGTGGGCCGATCTCGGTGGTTTCGTCCAGCGGATCGCCAACTTTTAGCGAGCGCATGCGGTCTGCAAATCCATTGAGGAAATCGTCGTAAATCTGATCTGCGATAAAAAAGCGCTTGGCCGCGATACAGGATTGGCCGGTGTTAATGGTGCGCGCTTTCACCGCGGTGGCGAGCGCCTGTTCGAAATCCGCGCTCGGCATCACGATGAACGCGTCGCTCCCGCCAAGCTCGAGTACCGCCTTTTTGATTTCGCGCCCCGCTGTGCTCGCCACCGCGCTGCCGGCCTTTTCGCTGCCGGTCAACGTGATCGCTTTGATGCGAGGATCGACAATCAACTTCTCCACCTGCCCGGCTTCGATCAGCAACGTCTGGAAAACGCCTTCATCGAATCCGGCGCGGCAAAAAATCTCTTCAATCGCGAGCGCGCACTCGGGGACATTGGCCGCGTGCTTGAGCAGGCCGACGTTGCCCGCCATAAGTGCGGGCGCGGCGAACCGGAACACCTGCCAAAAAGGAAAATTCCACGGCATGATCGCCAGCACCGGCCCCAGCGGTTCGTAGCGGACGTAACTTCGGGCCGCGTCGGTCTGTGCCGGTTCGTCTTCGAGGAATCGCGCTGCGTTCTCGGCGTAAAACCGGCAGCCCCGCGCGCATTTTTCGATCTCGGCGGCCGAATCGCGCAAAAGCTTCCCCATTTCCAGCGTAATAATGCGTGCAAGCCTCTCCTTTTCTTGCAGTAACAACGCCGCTGCCGCCATTATAAGTTCGGCGCGTTCGCTAGATCGAGAACGGCGGTAATGCCTGAAAGCGTGCTCCGCGCGTTCCATTCGCTTTTCAATCTCCGCGTCATTGAATGCGCGAAACTCGTTCAGCTTCTCACCGGTCGTGGGATTTATGGATGCGATGGGCATACAATTTATTAAACGCTCGCCCACCCGTTGTCATCCCGCGCGAAGCGCAGCGGAGTCGAGGGACCCCGTGGAATTCTCGCAGGGTGTCGCCACGGGATTCCTCGACTTCGCTCGGAATGACGCCCAACTAAAGCCGCAGCCCCTTCGGGATCACAATTCGATCGAGCAGATCAAACAGCCACTGCACGAGCAACGCCAGGATGGCCGCCGGGAGTGCTCCCTGCAAAATGGTCGCGTGATCGTTCAGGTTCAATCCGCTCAGGATTGGTTCTCCCAAACCGCCCGCGCCGATGAGCGCGGCGAGTGTGGCAGTGCCAATGTTAATCACCGCGCTCGTTTTGATCCCGGCGAGAATCGAGCGGGACGCGATCGGCAGATAAATTTTGCGCAGCCGCGCGCCAGGCGAAAGCCCGAGCGCCGTCGCGGAATCGCGGATCGGCTGGGCGATATCCTGCAAGCCGGTGGCGGTGTTGCGCACAATCGGCAGCAACCCATAAAGAAACAGCGCCGCGATCGCCGTGCGCGCGCTGATCCCGAAGAACGGCAAAGGCACGAGCAACGCCAGCAACGCGAGCGAGGGAATCGTTTGCACCACGCCGGCAAATCCGAGGATGAGTTGACCGACTGCGCCGCGGCGGCTGGCCCAAATCCCAAGCGGAACGCCAACGACCACCGAAAGCACCAGCGAAAACCCGGCGAGTTCAAGATGCCGCGCTGTCCAGCGCGCGAGCTTGTGGGCAAAGGATTCACCAATGTGGGAGGGGCCTGGGTGCCCCGACGATCCCGGCGCCAAGGCCGCTCCCATATTGAAATACAAACTGGCCGCGCGCCCATAATCTTTTGTCCGCTCCGCTTCAGCGTTGAGCTGAATCATCTTTTGCTCGCTGATTGTTGCTTCAAGTTTGCGCAGTGCCGTCATCGATTCTGTCGGTAAAGAAAAGCGAAAGAGGAACACCGCGTCATAACGTGGAAAGAATTTTTGATCGTCATCCAAAACAGCGAGAGCGAACTCGGCGATCTTTGCGTCGGTCGAGTACGCATCTTTTACATCGATATCGCCGCTTTTCAGCGCGGCGTAGCCGAGAGCGTGGTCAATACCGATGACGTTTTGCGAATTAAGCGCGTATTTCTCGGCCAGCGGGCGCCACCCATCCTGTCGATCGAGAAATTCATGGGTGAGCCCAACCTTTAGCTCCGGGTGTTTTCGCAAATCGCTGATCGACTTGATCCCGAGTTTCTCTGCGCGATCGCGACGCATCACCAGCGCGTAGGTGTTATTGAAGCCGAGTGGTTCGGTCATGCGGATGCCGAGTTTATCCAGCTCGTTGACGATTTGCTCAAAGCCTAACGAATCGTTCCGCTTCAAAATTTCCTGCGCGATGGTTCCGGTGTATTCGGGATAAATGTCGATCTGTCCGCCGCGCAGCGCCTGCCAGAGAATGATCGTGCCGCCCATTCCCTGGCGATGTTCGGCCGCAATGCCCGCATCGCTCAGCATTCGTTTGGCGATTTCGCCGAGCACATAGGATTCCGTGAACTTTTTCGAACCGATGATAACGCGCTCCGCTCCGAAAGCAGAAAAACTAATCAGGAAAGCAGGAACGCAGGAAATGAAGAGGAGAGAAATTGGAAGCCAGGAATCCAGGAAAAAGTGCAAATATCTTTTCTTCCTGGCTTTCTGGATTCGGAATTCCTGTTTTCCTGCTTTCCTGATTCTGTTCATGTCAGCGTGAGCGCCCGTTGCGCGTTGATGAACTCGGTGACGAAAGCCGTCGCCGGCTGTTCTCGAAGATCGACAATCGAGCCTTGCTGAACGATCCGGCCTTCGTTCATGAGCACGATCTCGTCGCCGAGATAGGCCGCTTCGGCCAAATCGTGCGTCACCAGGAGCGCGGTTTGGTTCAGACGCGCAAAGATTTCTTTCAGATCTTTTTGCAGCGACGCGCGCACGAGCGGATCGAGCGCGCCGAGCGGTTCATCGAGCAACAGCAATTTGGGCGACAGCATTAAAGCGCGCATCAGGCTTACGCGTTGCCGCTGGCCGCCAGAAAGTTCGAGCGGGTAACGCGGGAGAAGATTGTCGGGAAACCGCGTCAAGGCGCAGAGCTCCGAAAGCCGTGGGCGCATTTCGTCTTCGGCCCGGCCGAGATATCGCGCCATCAGTAAAACATTGGCGCGGGCCGTAAGATGTGGAAACAACCCGCCTTCTTGAATGACGTAGCCGATTCGCCGACGGAAGTTGTCGACGTTATCGCCGGTGATTTGGGTGCCGTCGAACTGTATCGCGCCGCTGTCGGGCTCGAGTAAACGAATAATGAGACGCAGGAGCGTCGATTTGCCGCAACCGCTCGGGCCGATCAGAACGGTGATTTTGCCGCGCTCAATTGCGAGATGTGTGGGATGCAGCGCCGCAGCGCTGTCATAGCTCTTGGAGACATCGATGAGTTCAACCAGTGCGCTCATAAAAGTAGCGCAAGCCTCCGGCTTGCGTTTTCAATCTAGATCGCAAGCGGGACGCATGCGCTACTTTGAGCTCAGCACCGTGAAATAGAAAACGCCAAACAAATGCGCGTCGTCGCTCCACATCTGTTTGACTTTGAAACCCGCTTTGCCAGCGAGTGCGGTGAAACGCTTCGGCGTGTACTTATAGGAATATTCGGTCGTGATTTTCTCGTCGGCGGCAAAATCAAAGCGCTTGCCGCCGACATGCACACTTTGTTCAGTCTGACTTACGAGATAAATCTCGATCCGGCCTTCGGCTGAATTGTAGACGGCGTGGTGCCGCCAGTGCGCAAGGTCGAAATTGGCGCCGAGCTCGCGGTTCGCGCGCGCGAGCAGGTTCAAGTTAAACTGTGCGGTCACACCGGCGGTGTCGTTGTAGGCACGCTCAAGGACGTCTCGATCTTTTTCCAAATCGACTCCAATCAAGAGTCCGCCGCCGCGTCCCACGTAATTGGCGATGCGCCGCAAAAATTTGCCTGCGGGCGCCGGTTCGAAGTTACCAAGCGTCGAGCCGGGGAAGTAAACGATCTTGCGAGTGGGCTTGCGCGCGGGAGACGGCAATTTGACCAGCTCCAAGTAATCGGCGCAGACGGGAAGAATCTCGACGGTTGGGAAAAGCTTGCGAAACAACTTTGTCGATCTTTGCAGCTGCTCCTTGGAGATGTCGACGGGAACGTATGCGACCGGCGCCTCCAATTTTTCCAGCATGATGCGCGTTTTTGTCCCCGCGCCGGTACCCAGGCCGATCAGCTCGATGCCGGGCCCGACCGCATTGGCCATTTCGCCGGCGTAACGATCGAGAATCTGAAGCTCGGTCCGCGTCAGATAGTACTCGGGCAGCTCGCAGATTTTCTGGAACAACTCCGAGCCGCGCACGTCGTAAAAATATTTGCAGGGTAGCGTGCGCGGACGTTGGGATAAGCCGGCGAGAACGTCAGCGAGAAAATCTTGAGCAGCGGTTGGCGGGCGAGATTGTGGTGCTGTGACCAGTGAATTTGTTGTCGTCATCGGACGGGCATTCGGCGCGCTCGGCGAGCGCGCCCTACCAAATCACTGCGGGTCGCGGGCGAGACGAATGCCTGTGAACTGCCAGCGTTTTTCCGGCTGAAAGAAATTCCGATAAGTTTTGCGAATGTGCGTGCGCGAGGTCGCGCAGGAGCCGCCGCGCAACACGTACTGATTGCACATGAACTTGCCGTTGTATTCGCCAAGAGCTCCGGGCTCGGCGCGATAGCCGGGATAGGGGGAGTAGGAACTGCGCGTCCATTCCCAAACGTCGCCGAACATTTGGTGAAGATGTGGATCTTCCGCTGAGGCAGCGGAGTCTACAGCCACGGGATGAAATGTTTCCGTCTCGACGAAATTTCCTTCAATCGGCAGATCAGCCGCGGCGCGTTCCCATTCGAACTCGGTCGGGAGCCGCGCGCCAGCCCAGTTGGCATACGCGTCGGCTTCGAAATAACTGATGTGCGTGACCGGCTCGCCTTTATCAATTGGGCGGAGGCCCGACAGTGTAAAATTCCACCACTCATCGTCGCGTTTCGTCCAATAAAGTGGAGCGCTCCAGCGTTGCTCGTTCACGGTCATCCAGCCTAACGAGAGCCACAACTCCGGACGTGTGTAACCTCCATCCTCGATGAATTCGAGATACTCGCCGCTCGTGACGAGCCGATTTGCGAGCGAAAAGGCAGGCACGAGCGCGCGATGGTGCGGCCCTTCGTTGTCGTAGGCGAATCCGTTGCCGCCGTGGCCGATTTCAATTGTGGCTTCATCAAAGTCTACAAACTGGTAGGGCGCGGCCGCCGGGCGCGCCGAATCGGTGTCGTCCGGCGGCGCGCTCGGCGATCGCGCCCTACCAGCGCGGAAAACAGGATAGAGCGGGTTCTGCGCGAACACATGTTTGATGTCCGTGATCAACAATTCCTGATGTTGCTGTTCGTGATGAATCCCGAGAGTGACGATCGGCTCGACTTCGCGGAAAATTTCTTCGTCAGCGTCTGAAAGCAGATTGTCGATCTTCTCGTCGATTAATGAACGATAACGCAGCGCCTCGGCGACAGTCGGTCGCGAAATCAACCCGCGCAGATCGCGCCGGTGCATGTCGCCGGCGGCGTTGTAGTAGGAATTGAACAGGTAAGCGTACTCCGGAATCTCGGGCTGATAACCGCTCATCCATTTTTTCAGAATGAACGTTTCGAAAAACCATGTCGTGTGGGCGAGATGCCATTTCGTCGGGCTGACGTCCGGCATCGATTGCACGACGCAATCTTCCGGCGCCAGATCGCGGCATAATCCCATCGTGAAATCGCGGACGTCGTGAAAGCGCGCGAGCAATGCGTCTGCGCGCGATGAATCGGCCTGCGATCGCTTCGGCGCGGTCGCAGTCTCAACGGGCGTTGCGACCGCGCTCGGACTCAAGTAATGCCGCCTTCCTCTTCCAGTTCTTCGCGACGCGCTTCGAGCATCTGATCGTGCGCCGCTTCTTCGCGTCCGTCATTAATCAGGTGTTCGCCAAGAGTTTCTTCTTCGTCAGCGTCGGGCCGCGGTGCACGGTGCCCTTTGGTTGCTGCGATCACATTCCATTCTTCCGTCACATCGGCGTTATCAGCGGTCTCCTCGGGCGGATTATTATTTTCCACGCCCATTAATTCCTGGCGCGCCTGGTTCCAATCGGCGTCGGTGAATTCGTTCGGGTCGCGTTCATCGATCATGGCGATCTCGCGCGCGCGCCGCTCGATGTCCTCCGGCGACGGCACGCCCATGCCATTGCCGTGCAAAGAGATTTTGCCGCTGCCGGATTTATCCCTCTCGCTCATATACTAATAATGATACGAAAATCGCGATCGCTTCGTTTGTTAAGAAGCTTACAGCGGCATAATCGGCCCGGAAAGGGTATTTTGAAGCGGGCATCCGATGCAGTTGGTGGAGTCAAAATTTATTAAGCTGAAAGAGGGCGGCTCGGTTGCCTATGTCGAATACGGCGACTCGAATGGCGAGCCCGTCTTCTTCTTCCATGGCTGGCCCAGCTCGAAAACGATGGCACAACTGACCGACACTGCGGCGCGCGAACTGGGTGTGCGAATCATTTCACCGGATCGCCCGGGCATTTGGGAATCAGCATTTCAAGCAAACCGGACATTGCTCGACTGGCCCGATGTTTTAGCGCAACTGGCTGATCACCTCGGGCTGGCGCGTTTTTACATCTTCGCGATCTCTGGCGGCGCGCCCTACGCCTATGCATGTGGCGTGCGGTTGCGCGAGCGCGTGCGTGCGCTTGCGATCGCCAGCGGCGCGCCGCCGATTGTCGATCTTAGCGATCACACCGGCCTGCTAAAACTCTACCGCTGGATGCTCGCGTTGTATCGCCGCTCGCCGAAACTTTTGCGCGCACTCATTTATGCCGCGCGTCCAGTCGCAGCGCTGCGCCCGCCGATCCGTTTCCGTCCGTTACTATTGAAAATCATGCAGCTCCAAACGTGTGACGCATCGGCGTTGCGCGATTCGGCTGCATTCGAAGCGTGTTTCGAAAGTCAGCGCCACGCCTGGCGCGCTTCGGCCAAAGGAATCATGGCCGACGCCGAAATTTATGCGCGCCCGTGGGGATTTCGTTTGGAAGATGTCGATGTCCCGGTGCGCCTCTGGCACGGCAAACAAGACCGCGCCTTTTCCGTCCGCCTCGCTGAAGAAGTCGCGCAGCGCTTACTCAACTGTCAGGCCCACTTCATCGACAACGAAGGGCATTACTCACTCCCGATCCGCCACGTGCGCGAAATCCTCGGCGATCTCCTGAACTGCGACAAAAATATATGATTAGCGCGCAGGAAGACTTGCCGAGCGAAGAATGGAGGCCACAGCGAAAGAAAAAAGAAGCTGCCATCCTAAAAACAACACCGTAACGATGCTCGCTTTCGGGAAGCTCACGTAACAGAACCGTGTAAGGGCGAAGGGCAGCAGAGCAAGGTAGACGACGAACCCCAGCAATCGGTATTGAAATCCAATCAGCAGCGCGAGCATCGTTAAACCGATAGTAACGAGAAGAACGGTAATGTATGAGCGCTCCGCTTCGTGCCGCGCGAACAGCCACAAGAGGAACATTATGATTAGAGGATTGATGACAATGGCGACCATGATGCTTCTACGTACCTAACCATAATTTGGACGGCAGCAGCAAACGTTCGGAGGTGAACTAAAAGAGCCGGATGCCGTTGACGATGAAGCTGAAGCTGGTGTCGAGGAATTTGGCGGCTTTGGTGGAGGCGAGCATGCGGGTGAGGAAGATTTCGAAGTATTCCATGACGCCGGAGATGCTGGTGTCGATGGTCAGGTCGAGGACGATTTGTTTGCTGGCACTGTCGATCTTGAGCGAGCTGCGCTCGACTGAGTAATTGACGCGGTCGTGGATGTCGAAGCTGATCATGTCGGGGTTGCGCACCCGGCTGCGGTGGACGTCGCTTTTGTCGGCGAGGATGAGCGCGGCGGCGACGGCGTTGATGGCGCAGCCGTCGGCTTCGTGGTGGTTGCCGATCGCGCCGATAACTTCGAGGATTTCTTCATCCGGCATGCCGTAGTCGGAGAGAATGCGCAGGGCAATGACGGCGCCGGTCTGCGCGTGCATGACGCGGTTCACGGCGTTGCCGATGTCGTGGAGATAGCCGGCGATAGCGGCGAGCTCGGCTTCTCGCTCGTTGTAACCTAACTCCTGCAAAATTCGGCGCGCGGTTTTTGCGACCAACTTGGCGTGACGTTCGCCGTGCTCGGTGTAACCGACCATCGCCAGCGCTTGGTCGGATTTGCGAATGAAAGTTTGCACCCGCGGATTTGTGCGAATGGTTTCCAGCGTGACGATCTCCTGTTCCGGGGAAAGCCCCGGATCGTCTTCGATCAACTTTTCGGTTTGGGGAATCATTTGCTCAAAGGTGGCTGTGAGGGGAGCAGACAGTGCGCCACTTGCTGGATCCGATCAAATGCACGATGACCGGGGTCAGCGACCCCGGCTAGAGGGCCTCATCGTTTTGAGGAGACCAAGTCGGTAGCGACACCGCGCTGCGGCGTCCGGTCGGCGCGGCGCGCCGACCCTACTAGCGCGGCGTCGATTTTGATTTTCGATTCCATCATCCGGTCGAACGAAAAATGTTCGCGCGCATAGGCAAGCGCATTGGCGGCGCAGCGCGCCGCCAGCTCTCGATCGGAAAGAAATTTCACGATGCCGGCGGCGAGCGCGGCGCTGTCGCCGGGCTCTACCGTCAACCCGTTTTGTTCGTCTTGAATAATTTCAGAAACATCGCCCACTTTTGTGGCAACTACCGGGCGGCCTGTAGCGAAAGCTTCGCGCAAAACGATCGGCGACGCTTCGGTTCGCAACGACGCAATCACTACGATGTCGGCGGCAGCGAAGATGTCGGGTGTGTCCCAACGATAGCCGACGGTGAAGATTCGATCGGCGAGTTGCGCCCGGCTGATGGCGAGTCTGACTTTTGCACCGAGCTTGAGCCAGCCGGTGCCTTGGCCGACGATGACAAAGCGCGCATCGGGGCGCTGTTCCAAAACCCGCTGCGCCGCTTCGACAAAAAGCGTTTGCCCCTTGTCGGGCCGTATCATGCCGATGTTGGCGATCAGTGGTGTGTCGGCATCCAACCCCAGCTCGCGCCGGAATTTCATGCGGTCGCGCGCTGGATTAAACTTTTCAAGATCGACAGCTGAACCGACGACTTCGATTTTGGCGGGGTCGATCCCGTTCTCCTGCACGAGCTGGCGTTTAATTACTGACGCGTCGGCGAGAACCTTGGAACAGCCATGCTTGAAAATAAACGCGCGCCATTTGTTTCCAATCGGATCGGTGATGCAACGTGCGCGGATGAGCGGAATGCCCAGCAGGTAGAGCGGCAGCGCGAGCCAGTGATCTTTCGAGCTAAACGCCTTGATCAAGTTAATCCGCGCGCGGCGGCACAGCTGCCAAAGTCGCCACCACACAACAGGATCGAAGCGTCGTCGCAACGGAATGGCGGTCGTGCGCGTGCCGAGCTCGCGCGTCTTGGCGAGGACTTCGGATTGCGGATCGCAGACCAGCCATGCCTCATGGCCATGCGCGTTAAGCCAGTTGATCTCGAGGCACGTCCGATATTCCTGGCCGCCCCAGCTGCGACTGCTCTCGATGTAAAGAATGTTCATCTAAGATCGGTGGATCGGCTTACCCTCCCGCTAGTGCAGCAAAGTCTTCCCGAAAGAATATGATGCCGCAGAGCGGGGGACTTGTCTTCAAGCCGATATTAAAATAATGGCGGCGAAGCCGCGAAGCATTACCAACGCGCTAAGGACGGCGCGTTCCACTTCGACCGCAAATTCACGCACTCGGCGCAGGCTCAGCGGCGCTGCC
Organism: Chthoniobacterales bacterium; assembly: GCA_036522675.1. Classification (GTDB taxonomy): domain Bacteria; phylum Verrucomicrobiota; class Verrucomicrobiia; order Chthoniobacterales; family UBA10450; genus AV17. Next base: position 14,098 of record DATDFJ010000038.1, read on the forward strand.
GCGTTTTTCCAAGATGTAATCGTGGATCGTGTTGACGCTGCGCAGTGCTTTGGTCGCGACTTCGGCGTTTGGCACGCTGACGCCGAAAGTTTTTTCCATGCTCACGGCCAGCTCGAGCGCGTCGATCGAGTCGAGTCCGAGACCGTTTGGGCCAAAAAGCGGCAGGTCGTCGCCGATCTGATCGACGGTTGTTTGCAGCATCAAATTCTTCACGAGCATCTCTTTGATGCGTCTGCGCAAATCGTCGGAGTCGCTCATACGCCGTTTTGGCGCCGACGGCGCGGCGCCCTCCAGAATTTAGACCTGATCGGCTTTGTCGCCGGGCGTAACAGTTTGATTGGGATCGGGACGCACCGCCGCAGTCGGCGCGCTTTCAATTCGCGGCACTGTTGAGTCGGCTGATTTCAACTCAGGTTTGGTCGTGTCGGGCTCGGTTTTACCGGCTTTGTGGAGCTCGTCGCTGAATTCGTCCTTTGCCTTTTGAAATTCCTTTACCGCCTGGCCCATTCCGCGGGCGAGTTCGGGAAGTTTTTTCGCACCGAAGAGGACGAGAATGATCAGCAGGATGATGATCAGATCCGGCCCGGCCAAATTCATGAAAGTGGCAAGCAGGCTCATCGCAGCCAAACATCAGACCGTTTGTTTAACTTGCAAGACAATTCGCCGGAACCGCTTATGGCTCAGGGCTCGCTGAAGAGAAGTCGCTCAGCACGGCTCCTGCTGAGTTATTAACACTTATTGACAGAGCCGCCCGGCTATGGAAAACAACTAATCCCTGTCACCATGCGCCCGATTTGGAAAGGCAGCATCAGCTTCGGCTTGGTTTATATCCCAATCGCGGTTTACCCGGCGACAAGGGAAGAGAAGATCAGTTTTCGGCAACTGCGCTCGAGCGATCTAAGCCCGATTCGCTACAAAAAAGTGGCGGAGGCGGATTCAAAAGAAGTCTCGGCCGATCAGATAGTAAAAGGCTTCGAGTACGAACGCGGGCGCTACGTCGTTTTGAAAGACGAAGACTTCGAGAAAGTTCGGATCGAATCGACCCACTCGATCGACATCAGCGATTTTGTTGATCTCGACCAGGTCGATCCGAAGTTTTTCTATCGGCCCTATTTTTTGGAGGCGCAAAAAGGCGGCGAGAAAGCTTATGCGCTATTGCACAAGGCGCTGAGCGGCACGGGTAAAATCGGCATCGCAAAAGTCGTCATCGCTAACCGCGAGTATCTCGCGGCGGTGAAGCCGGACGGTTTGTTCCTTATTCTGGAGCTGATGCATTTCGCCACCGAAGTGCTCACGCCAGAGGAATTGAACCGGCCGGCGACGCAGTTGAGCGACAAGGAATTGAAGATGGCGCAGGCGTTGATCGACAGCATGTCGGGCGAATGGCAGCCGGAAAAATATCGCGACCAGTACCGCGACGCTCTCATGGAAATCATTGAAAGCAAAGCGAAGAACAAAGAATTGCCCGCCGCTGCGCCGGCCGCGCCGCGAGCGACCAACGTTGTCGATCTTGTGAAGGTGCTGCAGGAGAGCATCAACCGCAGTCAGTCGGTTCGGCAGAAACGCGCGAGCACAACTGTGCGTTCGGGTGTTCGTTCGGCCACTGGGTTGGCTAAGCAACGGCGTCGCACGGCCGCGTAGGCAAAGACGATCGATCACACGCTTTGCTCGAGCAGCCGGGTAAGCACGCGGCGCGAATCGAAGTATTCTTGCAGCAGTTTGCGGGCGGCGCGGCAGTGCGCGTCGTAATTTTCGCCTAAACCTTTAATCGCCGCGACCGCTTCGCGGCGGTTGCGATAGGCCAGCAGCCCTTCGCCGCAGGGCAAGATTTTGCTGAAACCGGTGTCTTGCAAAATTACCGGCCGACCGGAGGCGAGATAACTCGAACCCCGATCGCTGAACCAGCCACATTGGGTGACAACGTAACCGTGCTTGGCAACTGAGAACTCGGCGCGCGAATCCTGGAGGTATTTCTGGTACGACCACGGTGTTTGCGTCACTTCCCCCGCATCGCGGACGCGCCAGCCGCCACGGGTGAGACGCGCGCGCACGTCAGCGGGATCGACGCGTCTGGCTCGGACATTGATCGCGATCTCCATCGGTTCGCCAGTGATCTGCGGCAGCCGCATAAACGGAGTGAACGCTCGCGCTTTCCCGCGGAATTTTCTGTCGCCATGCATGATCGGGTTCCAACTCATGACCGTCGTAAATGGCGCATCGCGGTCGGCTTCCTTGACCGGCCAGAACTCAGTTACAACTGGCTGACGCGTCGGCAGCCATGAGACATCGGCTGTCGGCATCGTCGAGCCAGGTTGGTGAACATTTTCACCCAACGTGAACCGCACATGATAATCGCGAAACGACTTGCCGCTCCCAAGTGTTCCGATTTGCGTAAACACCGGATCGGTATCAACCAGCACGCGACGTCGGCACAATTGCTGTTCGGGAATACAATTCATGTTGCTTAGATTGAGATAAAGATCGGAGTCACGACAGCGCGCCGCCAAGTCGGCGCGACTGAGCCCATGCGCGGTGCCGTCCTCCGCCAGGTAACAGATATCGCACGTGACGTCGTATCTCCGCAGGAACTCGCGCAGGTAGGCGATGCCGAATGTAGGATCGGACGTATTCTCATCGCGCGGCGGCTGATAACAAGAGTCAGGCCAACCATAGTCCTCGAAGTAGGTGACCTCGTGACCGAGTCGGCGCAGCCCGGCAATGTATTGGAAATGGTGCCAGACATGCCCGCCCAGCGGGAGGCGGATCATATATGCCGAGCAGACGATTTTCACCGAGCGGCGGATTATTCGCCCAGCAATCTAATTGCGTTCCGCCGCTGGACTATCGGCGTCCTCGAATCGCATGAGATGAACTCCCACCAACACGAGCCACGGAATCAACAGCGCGAAAAATAACCGCTGCACGAGACCAGCAAAATCAGCGGTAACAGATGAGAACGACAATGCCAGGAGTAGAACAACTCCGCCGGATAGCGTCAGCGTAGCAACTGAGATCCGTTGCCAATCTCGATCGGAAGAAAAACCAAACGAGAGCAGCAAACTGCCAAATGCCATGCCCGGAAATGCGAATAGGCTACCGACCACGTGCCAATGGATCGATGAAGGCCTCCTGATTATCCCCGGGAAAATACCTGCGAGCACTACGCCAACCGCGGCAACGATGAACAGCAAACAGCCAACCCACGCGGGAACGTTGCCAAACGACGTCCTAATTACCCCAAAAGCCGTGGCGAGGAGCGCGGTTGCCAAAGCGAAAAAGCTCGTCGTCATCCAGCCGCCGTGCGCGCCCGCAACGTAGGCGCTCATCGGCACGCGCACCGGACTGAACTCCGCTTCCAGCACATGCATGAGTACGATCACAGCTACCCAGTAGAGAGTAGCCAGCACGACGATGTTTCCCAGGATCTGGCTACGAGCCCGCTTCATCTGCGGCGGAACTATCGGAACCGGCGCCTGCAAGCATGTGCAGGAGAAGTGTTGCCGACTGTTGGGCAACAACTCATTCGTGCTGGTTCGGTAGGAGAGCAGTTCTTCGAAAAATCGACGGGCACGGTCCGGAGCCAGTTGGGGATGAAGTCGGCATTGAAGACCTCGCCAAGCAAGAGAAAGGACTGGAAGAGTTGCACCCCGCCATCTCGAAAGCGGTGCGCGACCGTGCCACAACTGGATTTCGTCCCCGCCTACAACTCTGGATCGGGTTCGCCTGGGTCGTCGTCCGGCTTGGGTGAGGCTGGGGGCGTGGTCGTCGGCGATGGTGGCGCCGACGGCGACGACGGCTTCGGCGACGGCGGCTTGGGCGTTGGCGCCGGGCTCGGGCTTGGGCTCGGGGATCCCTGGTTCATCGGCTCTGTTTCGACGTCAGCGTATGCTTCGCATGTTGCCATAATCATTCCTTTCGTTTTGTCGTTAGTTCTTGAAATTTTCTAATACTCTTTCGCCGAAGGCGGATTAAATAGATGGGAAGTATAAGAGTGGCTGCTGCAGTTGATCGCCTCAGATTATCAGCGCCATCCCTCCGGCCAAGCGCAAAACGACCGTCACACGTCGTAATACATGGTGAACTCGTAGGGATGGGGGCGAAGGCGCAGCGCATCGTATTCTTTTTGTTTCATGTCGATCCAGTTCGCGATGAAGTCGGCGTTGAAGACGTCGCCACGGAGCAGGAACTGGTGATCGGCTTGGAGCGCTTCGATCGCGCCACGGAGTGAATCGGGCACGCTTGCGATCTCGGCCAGTTCTTCGGGCGGAAGTTCGTAAAGATTTTTGTCGAGTGGATCGCCAGGATCGATGCGGTTTTGGACTCCGTCGAGCCCGGCGAGGAGCATGGCGGAAAATGCGAGATACGGATTCGCCGATGCGTCGGGAGTCCGGAACTCAATTCGCTTCGCTTTGGGACTGGCCGAGTAAGTCGGGATGCGAATGGCGGCGGAACGATTACGCGCTGAGTAAGCGAGATTGACGGGCGCTTCGAATCCGGGCACGAGACGCTTGTAGCTGTTGGTGGTGGGATTGGTCAGGCAGGTGAGCGCGGGCGCGTGCCGCAAGATGCCGCCGATAAAGAACAGCGCGGTCTCACTCAGCCCGGCGTAACCGTTGCCGGCAAAGAGTGGTTCATCGTCTTTCCAGATTGAGATGTGCGTGTGCATGCCCGAGCCATTGTCGCCGAAGAGTGGTTTGGGCATAAACGTCACGGTTTTGTTATGCCGCTTGGCGACGTTGCGGATGATGTATTTGTAATACTGCATCGAATCGGCCATGCGCTTGAGGGGCGCGAAGCGCACATCGATCTCGGCCTGGCCGGCGGTCGCGACTTCGTGGTGTTGCTTGTCGACCGGGATACCGGCTTTCTCCAGCTCGATTGACATCTCGTTGCGAATGTCTTGCAAGGTGTCCATCGGCGGCGCGGGGAAGTAACCTTCCTTCGCGCGAATTTTGTAGCCGAGATTCGGAAACTCCTCGCGCCCGCTGTTCCAATGCGCTTCAGCGCTGTCGACCTGATGAAAACAGGCATTGCCGGTGTAGTTGAAACGCGCCTCATCGAAGATGAAAAATTCCGCTTCCGGCCCGATGAACGCGGTGTCGCCGATGCCGGTGCTCTTCAAGTAGGCCTCGGCTTTTTCGGCCACGCCGCGCGGGTCGCGATCGTAGGGTTCGCGCGTGATTGGATCGACAATCGTGCAAATGAGACTGAGCGTCGGCTCGGCGTTGAAGATGTCGATCCACGCGGTGGCCGCATCGGGAATAACGAGCATGTCGGACGCTTGAATGCCTTTCCACCCGCGAATACTCGAGCCATCGAAGCCGAGCCCGTCGGTGAAGACCTCGTCGTTGTAATCGCTCAGCGTGGTGGTGAAATGCTGCCACGTGCCGAGCAGGTCGGTGAACTTGTAATCCACAAGTTTCACCTTGTTGTCTTTGATCATTTTGCTGACGTCGGATGGAGTTTTGTCTTTGGCCATGTTTTCTAAGGATGGAGGTTGAAGGATGAAGGATGAAAAATTTGTGCGCAACCGATGCGGTTATTCACAAAAACCGCTGAAAACAAATAGAGCCGAGCCAACCCATCGCGTGATGAGTTGAGTGCGGCCTGCGTAATCACACTGCTTTTTCGCCGATCTCTTCCGTGCGAATCCGGATCGCGTGCTCGACCCCGAGGACGAATACTTTGCCGTCGCCGATTTTTCCAGTCTTGGCCGCGCCGACCACGGCCGCGACCGCTTTGTCGACCATATCGTCGGCCATCACGACTTCCACTTTTACTTTGGGCAGGAAATCGACGGTGTACTCGCTGCCGCGATAAATTTCGGTGTGGCCTTTTTGCCGTCCGAAGCCTTTTACTTCCGTCACCGTCATGCCTTCGATCCCGAGTTCAGCCAGCGCTTCCTTCACTTCCTCGAGCTTGAAAGGCTTGATGATCGCTTCGAGTTTTTTCATATCGATCTCGCTGACTCGCGCACGCGCTTCCTTACCAATCGAAGGCGCGCGATGCAAACACGAAAATTTGCCAAAAAAACTTTAGGCGCTTAAATCAAAAAGTGCTCCGCGATTCGTTCGTTCATCTTCATTTGCACACCGAGTATTCGCTGCTCGACGGCGCCGTGCGAATGAAGGGGCTGATGAAAAAAGCCGCCGAAATGAAAATGCCGGCGGTGGCGATGACCGATCACGGCAACCTCTACGGCGCGATCGAATTTTACAAGGAAGCGCGACAGGCCGGAATAAAACCGATCATCGGCTGCGAAGCGTACGTTGCGCCGCGGTCGCACAAAGAGCGCGGGATGTCGATGCGCGAGGCGGCCTATCATTTTACGCTGCTTGCCCGCGATGCGGAGGGCTACCGCAACCTCGTGAAATTGGTGTCGGCAGCGCATCTCGACGGTTTCCATTATCGGCCGCGCATCGACAAAGAACTGCTTGCGCAACATTCGGCCGGGCTGATCGGGCTGAGCGGTTGTCTTGCCGGGGAGGTGAACACGGCGATTCAAGCGAACAAGATCGACAATGCAACGCAAGCCGCGGCGGAGTATCGCGACATTCTCGGCCGAGAAAATTTCTTCATCGAGTTGCACAATCACGGGCTGGAGGAGCAACGGCGCTGC
>DATDFJ010000039.1:0-7316 GCA_036522675.1 Chthoniobacterales bacterium
TCAGGTCGCCTTGCCCGACCCGACGCTGGCGACAAAGACAGCCGGCGTTGACCGCCATAGAGGTCGCCGAGACGAATTGATCGTCTACGGCGCCAGCTCCTCCCGCGTCAACGCCGAGCGTTGATTCCGCGCGTCGGCTTCTGTAGCGGTCCCGAAAAGTTTCGGGATGCATTTGTTCGTCCAACCCCTAAAGAGCGCGCTAGGCTGTCTGTCATGTCGAGCGAAGTCGAGACATCGTTCGTTGTTCGCGAGCGAAGCGAGGATCAAGAGCAACAATAAGAGAATCCTCGACGTTGCTCGGAATGACGGAACCGCTCTACCGGCATGTCATCGTGGTTCTAGTTCGCGCGCCGCTCATAGAGCGCGGCTACGGTCGCTCGCGCCGCTGCGGTGTCGTAAGATCGACAATCGGGCCGAGGGGGACAATGCGGGTGGGGTTAATTTCTTCGTGGGTCATATAGTAATGGCGCTTGATGTGATCGATACTCACCGTCTCGGCGATGCCGGGCTGCTGATATAAATCCATCAGGTAACCCTGCAGGTTCGGATAATCGATGATCCGGCGCAGGTTGCATTTGAAGTGGCCGTAGTAAACGACGTCGAACCGGACCAGCGTGCAAAAGAGGCGCCAGTCGGCTTCGACGATGCGGTTATCGAACAGGTAACGGCTCTTTGAGAGCCGTTGCTCGAGCTGGTCGAGCGCATCGAACAATTTTTTGCATGAGATCTCGTACGGGCGCTGACGCGTGGCGAATCCGGCGCGGTAAACGCCGTTGTTGACGTTCTCGTAAAGAAAATCGCAGAGCTTGTCGTGCTCGGCGGCGATGTCCTTCGGGAAAAGATCGACATCTTTGTTTCGAATGAACTCGTTGAACACGTTGTTGAACATCCGGCAAATGTCGTCCTCGCAATTGTTGACGATCTTCTTTGTGTCTTTGTCCCAGAGCACCGGTACGGTGACGCGGTCTTTGAAATTCGGATCGGTCGCTTTGTAGGTTTCCCTCAAATAACGGAAACCATTCACCGGATCGGTCGATTCAAATTCATCCAGATTGTTCAGCGGCATTCCCGGACGCGTGCGATCGGGATCGCGAAAGGCCCAGCCTTTCTCGTCCCGGAAAGGATCGACAATTGTCATCCCGATCGCGTCTTCGAGTCCTTTCAGCTTGCGAAAAATGACGGTGCGACTCGCCCATGGGCACGCGAGCGAAACGTAGAGGTGATAACGACCAGCCGCGGGGGGATACGGCGTTGAGCCGTCGTTTGAGATCCATTCGCGAAACGCGTCCTCCTGACGCTGGAATTCACCCGCATCAGTTTGTTCAGATGGAGAGTGGGAAGGCATTATGGAAAGTGACGAGTGACGGGTGAAATCCGCAATTATCAATCTGCAATCCGAAGAACCGCGGTGCCCATGAGCTTGCCGGCGCGGAATTTTTCCAACGCTTCGTTGGCTTGGTCGAGTGGAAAAGTTTCGATTCGGGTTTTTATGCGGGCGCGGGCGGCGAGTTCGAGGAATTCTTCGCCGTCGCGGCGGGTCAGGTTTGCGACCGAAGTGATGGTTCGCTCGTTCCAAAGATCGACATAGGGAAAGGACGGGACGTCGCTCATGTGAATTCCGCCGCAAACGACGATGCCGCCCTTCACCAACGCGCGGAGCGCGACCGGGACGAGCGCCCCAACGGGCGCGAAGATGATCGCGGCATCGAGTTTCGCTGACGGGAATTCGTCGGAGGCGCCGGCCCAAACCGCGCCTAACGAGCGCGCGGCTTCCTGGCCGGCGTCGTCGCCGCGTCGAGTGAACGCGTAGACTTGTTTTTTCTGATAAACGGCGAGTTGCGTGATGAGGTGTGCGGCGTTGCCGAAGCCGTAAATGCCGATGCGCTGAGCATCAGTGCACTTGCGATACGACCGGTAGCCGAGCATTCCGGCGCATAGAAGCGGCGCAACATCGATGTCGTCATATTCATTAAGCAGATGAAAACAGTAGCGCGCGTCCGCGACGGCGAACTCGGCATAACCGCCGTCGATCGTGTAGCCGGTAAACTTCGCGTTGTCGCAGAGATTCTCGCGCTTAGATCGACAATAGCCGCAGTCGCCATCGGTCCAGCCGAGCCACGGAATACCGACTCGGTCTCCGACTGCAAACTTTGGAGTTTGGATTTTGGGATTTGGAATTTCCACGATGCGTCCGACGATCTGGTGGCCGAGGACGAGCGGCAGTTTTGGGTTCGGCAGCTCGCCATCGACGATGTGGAGATCGGTGCGGCAGATCGCGCAGGCGGAAACGCGCACCAGCAATTGGCCGGCGGCCGGAGCTGGCTTTGGCACGTCGCGGAGCGCGAGAGGTTTTCCCGGTTTATCGAGAACCATCGCGACCATCTCACGATGGTAAATCGGAAATCCGACTATCGAAATCCGAAACGCAGATCAGATTGCGGCGGGCTCACCAACTTCGCGCTCGTCCGGCTTGGGCGCGGGTTCGTGCTCGTGATAATGGGCGCTGCGCAGGAAGGGCACTTTGTCGAGGAGATGTTCCTGGAACCATTCGAGCCAGAGATAAATCACCGGCGTCACGAAGAGCGTCACCATCTGGGAGAAGATCAAACCGCCGACAATTACGAGCCCGAGCGGACGTCGCGTCGAAGCATCCTGACCGAAGCCGAGCGCGAGTGGGATTGCACCCATCAACGCGGAGAGTGTCGTCATCATGATCGGACGAAAACGTTCGACGCTCGCTTCGTGGATGGCCGAACGCAGGTCCCAGCCTTCATCGATTCGTTGCAAGGCAAAATCCACCACCATGATTCCATTTTTCTTCACGATGCCGAGAAGAAGAAAGAGCCCAATGACACTGTAGAGCGACAAGGTCGATCCAAAAATCCAGAGAGTGGCCAGACCGCCGACGACCGCCGGCACAATTGCCGGAAACAAAACGGTGATCGGATGCACATAGCTTTCGTAGAGAATTCCGAGAATCACATACATCACGAAAATCGCGCCGACCAAAAGCAGAGGCAGCGCGCGAAACAGCTGGCGGAAGACGAGCGCTTCGCCCTGGAAGGTTGATTGAACACTGGGCAATTGTTGATGCACCTGGGCGAACGAATCTTCGATGAACTTCGTCGCGTCGCCGATCGCAACGCCTGGTAACAAATTGAAATTGATCGTGACGCTGGTGAACTGATCGAAATGGTTGACCGCTTGCGGGCCGACGACCTGAGATGTCGATGTTACCGCGCGCAACGGCACCAGGTCGGCAGCGGTTCCTGTCGTGGCGGTATTTGCGCCACCGCCGCTGCCGCTGGATGGCGTGATCGTGTTTCCCGAGTTGCTGCGCACATACAGATCGTTGAGGTCTGCTGGCGTCGCGCGCTCCTTGTCTTTCACTTCCAGGATGACTTGATATTGGTCGTCGGGTTGTTTGATCAGATAGACGTAGTTCTGCGAGTAGGCATTTTTTAGCAGGCTTTGAATCGCGGAGGTTGAAACGCCGTAGGTCGCGGCACGTTCGCGGTCGATGTTGACCGTGAGGTTAGGCGTGCTGTTATAAAAATCGGAGCGCACCGAGGCGAAGCCTTTGAAGGTCTTCAGCTTCGTCATCAATTGGTCCGCGGCTTTGTAAACATCATCCGGGACGATACCACTGATGGTAAAAGCGTACTGGCCCTGCGTCTGATTGGTCGCGCCGACGTTGATTTGCAAAACCGGACTCGGCGAGATAACCGCGGTCAGCCCGGGAATGGAGCTGATCGCTTTTTGCAACCGGAGCAGACACTGCTCGATCGGGTCGCGCTCCGCGCGTGGTTTGAATATGCAAAAAATAATTCCCTGCGACGATGCGCTCCGTGATCCTGATCCAGTGTTCGTGAAAAACTGCGCGACGCTCGGCTCCGCTTCGACTTTCTCGTTCACCTGTTTTTGAAATGCCTGCATCTGCGCGGGCGACGTGCCTTCCTGGGCAATGAAAACGCCGCGGGCAAACCCGCTGTCTCCAACGGGAAGCAGCGTGAACGGTAAATGAGTGAAGAAAAAGAAAAGGCCGATGATGCAAACGAGCAGGATCGGCACGGCCAGATAGGCGCGGTCAAGAAAGCGGTCAAGCGCGAGGCTGTACCAATTGATGACGCGTTTGATGAAATCGCCGGTCCACTGTTCCATTCGCGCGCGTTTGTGGCCGGCTTTGCGCTCACCGAGAATGCGTGCGCACATCAACGGTGTCAGCGTCAGCGAGACAAGGCCCGATGCGAGAATCGCGACGATGATCGTGATGGAGAATTCCTGAAAGATTCGGCCGAGCAATCCGGGCAAAAGAACGAGCGGAATGAAAACAGCCGCCAGCGAAAGGGTCATTGACAAAATAGTGAACGAGATTTCGCCGGCGGTATTGTAAGCCGCTTTGAGGATTGATTCGCCGTGCTCGGCGCGGCGAATCACGTTTTCCAAAAAGACAATCGCGTCATCGACCAAAAATCCGATGGCTAGTGTCAGCGCCATCAAAGTCAGGTTGTTGATCGAAAATCCGAGCAGATACATCACCGCGAAGGTGAGCAGCAAGGAAAGCGGCAACGCGACCGCCGGGATCAATGTGTCGGTGGCGCGGCCGAGAAAAACGTAAATCACCATGACGACGAGCACGAAGGCGATCATCAGCGTCGCACGAACGTCGTGGACCGAATTCACGATTGTTTGCGAACGATCGAACACGGGGATGAAGGCGATCGATCCTGGCAGACTCGCGCGCAGCTCGGGAAAAAGAGCTTTCACCGAATTCGCGACTTCGACTGCGTTCGCGCCCGCCTGACGCGAAACCGCGAGGACGACAATCGATCCGGGTGACTTGATTCCGCGCACCCAGAAGAAGCGCCGGGTGCGCTCCTCCTGCACACTTTGTTTAACCTCGGCGATGTCACGCAAATAAACCGGCGAACGGTCCTTGTTCCGGGCGACGATCAGATTGCGATATCCTTCCGCTTCATCGATCTGCCCGTTCGGCTGCAAAACAAACGTGCGATGCGGGCCGTCGAATTGGCCGGCGCCGGAGTAAACCGTGCCGGCTTTAATCGCGTTCGCGAGGTCGTCCACGGTTAACCCCCGTGAGGCCAGCGCAGCCGGATCGGCTTTAATCCGAATCGCACCCTGGACTCCGAAAATGTTCACCTGCGAAACGCCGGGGAGAATCGCCACCCGTTGGGCCACGACCGTGGACGCGTATTTATATAGATCGCCGTCGGTCAACGTGTCCGACATCAGGCCGAGATAATAAACTGCCTGATCGTTCGGGTTCGTTTTCGTAAACGTCGGCGGACTCGGGAGATCGATGGGCAATTTGCCGGTCGCGCGCTGGATCGCGGCCTGCACGTCAGTGGCTGCATCGGTGATGCTTTTGCTCAGAACAAATTGCAGCGTGAGCTGCGTGTTGCCCTGGGTGCTTGAGCTAGTGATGATGTCGAGACCGGGAATCTGGAGGAATTGTTTCTCGAGCGGTGTCGCGATGTTGTTCGCCATCGTCACCGGATCGGCGCCGGGATAGGCGCAGGTAACTTGAATGATCGGATAATCGACCGCCGGAAGATCGTTGACCGCCAGTTTGTTGTAAGTCGTGATGCCGGCGACGATCACTGACATTGTCAGCAACACCGTCATCACCGGCCGTCGAATGAACGGGCCGGAAAGTCCGGTTCCTTTAACTGGAACCAGTTTTGGCGATTGCGGCGTCCCGCCTTCCGCTGTCGATCTTAGGCGATTTTTATCTCGCGCTTCGCGTTCGCCGTTACCCGAGTCGTCCTGTTCGTCCCCGTGGTCCATGAAAGATCACAGCGTGCTCTTTGTCGCGCCCTCCTGATTGGCGGGCGCATTCGGAGCGTAGGGCTTCGGATCGACTTTTGTTCCGGGCGCGAGCGCGAGTTGTCCGGTGACGACGACTGTTTCGTCCGGTTGGACGCCGCTTTCGATCACCATGAGATCGCCGTCCTGGCGTTGCCCCGGCTTGACCGGGCGAAGATCGACAGTGTTGTCCGATTTCATCACGAACACGAACGGCCCACTTTGACTAATCTGCACGGCTTGGGATGGAACGAGTGTCGCGTCTTTGATCGTATCGAGAATGAAACGGACGCGCACGAATTCTGAAGGCCAGAGCGCGCGGTCCGGATTCGGCGTGACTGCGCGCGCTTTCACCGTGCCGGCGCCGGGTTGGACGGCGTTGTCGATGAAATACAAATCGCCGATCCGCGGTGGAATCTTGGCGTCCGGCGACCAAGTCTGCACTTTCACGTTCGCACCGCCGAGATATTTCCTGACCAAACCGAGATCTGTTTCCGCAACGGTGAAGTCTGTGTAAATCGGATCGAGCCCTTGAATGGTGACCAAGGGAGGGCTCGATGGACCAACTACATTGCCAATGTCCACGTTGCGCAGACCAATCCGGCCGTTGATCGGCGATTTGATGTAGCAATAATCCAGATTGACCTGCGCTGCTTCAGCCGCGGCCTGCGACTTCTGCGCATTCGCCACCGCGGTGTCGTAATCCTGCGCCGCGTTGACACCCTTCGCGCGCAAGTCTGCTTGTCGCTTTGCGGTCACTTGATCTAACGCCGCCTGCGCTTTGGCTTGATCGACAGCCGCTTGATAGGGCGCCGGGTCGATTGTGAAAAGCAGATCGCCCTGTTTTACGTCAGCGCCGTCCTTGAAATGTCGTTGCAGAATTTTGCCGCTCACCTGCGCCTGGACCTGGACGGTTTCGTAAGCTGCGCAGGTCCCTATTTCGTCGAGATACAGGGGAACGTCCTGGCTCATGACTTTGGCGACTAAGACCGGTCGCACCGGCGGCTGCGTTGCTTTTTTCGCGTCAACGCCGCGCTGCAAAGTTCGCGCGACGGCGAATGCTCCGAGCACGACGAACAGAAATATTGCCCAGCGCGGAATGCGCTGTTGCGCATTGGCGTCAAGCGTTCTCACTCGGTTAGTCTCCTGCACTTCCGTCGCTGTCCCATTCCCCGAATCTATTCGGATTGCCATTTCAATTCTTTCCGTTCTTTTCCATGCGAGCGCGCCGGGCGACGGCATGTTTATCGTTTCCGTTCGCCTTCTCCGCTTTCTGCCGGATGCGATCCAGGACTCGAATGCAGGTGCGAAGGTCGGCACGCGAAATGTCATCCAACAATTCATGCCGCAGCTTCAAGGCAGCCGCGCTGATTTGTTCGATCACGCGTTGTGCGCGCGGCGCAAGGTGCACCGTTTTGCAACGGCGATCGTGCGGTGCGTTTTTGCGCGCGACCCATCGGTCGCCCTCCAGCCGATGCAACAATGTGACC
>DATDFJ010000040.1:0-5488 GCA_036522675.1 Chthoniobacterales bacterium
GATCGTCATTGAGGCGGAGAAATTCGGCGAGCCGAGCTCGAATCCATCGTAAAGCCGGGTCATGTCCTCGACTGTGTCGATCGCCACGCCGCCTTCGCCTATTTTTCCAAAGACGCCGTCCGCGTCGCTGTCGATCCCGTATAGTGTCGGGCCATCAAACGCCGTGCTGAGGCGGTGCGTGCGCTGGTGCCGGGTTAGATAATGAAAACGCTCGTTCGTGTCCTCGGCCAACATTAAGCCGGAGAACAACCGCGTCGGTTCTTCGACCTGCGGAATTTTTTTGGCGGTTTTCTTTCCGTTCGATTCGCCATTCTTCTCAAAACTTTCGACTTCGCGAATCGGTTCGAGATACATCTCGCGATAAGCGCCGTTCAAAAACGGGAACTCGCCGGGCAGACCTTCGCCAAAGAAGTAACGCGCAATCTCTCCTGGTTCGTCGATCTCCGGCAAAGCGAGGCGCGGCAACGGAAGCCCTGTCGGCGCGCGCGTAATCGGAATTTTCGCTTTGATATCGTTCCAGCGACCGAGGAGATCGCGACCGAAATCTTTGTCCGTTCGCGCGCGCTTGACCTGATCGAGCACGAATTGGTTGTACTTCTCGACCGACTCAACGACCGCTCCGAGCTTGCTCATTTCTTCCTCCGTTTCTGGTAGGGACGGACCGCCGGGCCGTCCGATCGGCGCGCCCGGCGCTCGCGCCCTACCGTTGAAATTAAATCGAACAGGCGATCGACGCCAGCGTCGCGGTGGCGTTTCGCGACGGTGTCGATGAGCTGTTGAGCGCGGCGGTTTTGCTCAAGGCGCTGCTCGATTTCGGTGTGCGCAGTACGGGCGCGCTGGAGATCGCTTTTGTTCACCACCACGATGTCCGCCAGGTCGAGCATGACAATCTTTTGCAGCTGCAACCGGCTGCCGTAGTCGGGGTTCATCACCAGCACGGTAAGATCGACAATCCCATTTTTCTGAAAGGGCATCGCTTCCTGACCTGTGCCGACTGTCTCGATAATCACGTGATCGAACCCCGAGCGCGCCAACAGCGCGAGGCAATTGTGCGTCGCGGGCGAGAGCCCGCCCGGCTGGCCCCTCGTGGCCATGCTGCGCATGAACACGCGATCGTGCTGCGAATTGATCATCGTCGCGCGATCGCCAAGCAACGCGCCCTGCCCGACCACGCTGGGATCATGCGACAAAATCGCGATGCGCGACTTGCGATCTTTGTTCAAAAACCGCAGCACCAATTCGTCAATCAGCGTCGTTTTCCCTGCTCCACCGGGCCCCGTGAAACCTACAACCCGCGTCTCTGACTTCGACGTTCGGCGTTCGGCGTTCAGCGTTCGGCGTTTGCTTTCGCTCGCATAACTCTCTTCGATTTTAGTGAGTTCATGCGCGAGCTCTTGGTCCGCCGATTTCGCTCGCACCCGTTTCCCGCGCGCTTTGCTGTAGCGTTGGTGAACGAACTTCACCATGTCTTCGAGCGATGTCCCGGCGAAGAAAATCGCATCCACGCCCCTGCGCTTCATTTTCGCGGCGTCCTCGCGCGTGATCGTGCCACCGCCACCGCCGAACACTTTGATGTCCTCGGCGCCTTTTTTGCGCAGAAGATCGACAACTTCGGCGAAGAACTCGATGTGCCCGCCGTTATAGCTCGAAATCCCAATTGCACGCACGTCCTCCTGAATAGCGGCGCGCACGATATCGCCGACCGAACGATGATAGCCGAGATAGACGACCTCAATCCCGTGCCGGATAAACTCGAGATTGATGGTGTTGATCGCGCTGTCGTGCCCATCGCAAATCGGGACAGCGGTAAGAATGCGAATTGGCGTAGCCATCTCTCGAAGAGATAACAACAAATAAGGAAAGCAGGAAAATAGGAAAACAAAGCGATTCTGCTTTCCAGCTTTCCTGATTTAAAGTCTTTCCGCTATGACCGATGGCTCTGATTTCAGCGGCAAAGTCGTGCTCGTCACCGGCAGCTCGCGAGGGATTGGCGCGGAAATGATCCAAGCGTTCGGAAAACGCAGTGCACAATGCGTCGTGAATTACGTCGCCGACGCGCAGGGGCAAAATAAGGCCGATGCCGCGAAGGTCGCGCAGGATTTGAACGATCCATTGGTTGTCGAGTGCGATGTGACGCAGCCGGAGCAGGTCGAGGCGATGATGCAACAGATAAAAGATCGACATGGTGGCCTCGATATTCTCGTCAACAACTCCGGGATCATCGGCGATCGCACGATCAAGAAGATGTCGATGGAGGAATTCGAGAGCGTCATTCGCGTGAATCTCACCGGCACGTTTATCGTGACGCAAAAGGCCGGCCCACTCCTCCGCGGCGGAGGACGCGTCATCAATATGTCGTCAGTCAGCGGGCAGCTCGGCCTCTTCGGACAAGCAAACTATTCCTCCAGCAAAGCCGCCATTATTGCGCTGACGAAAGTTTCCGCGCGCGAGTTCGCTCGGCAAAACATCACCGTGAACGCGATTGCCCCAGGTTTCATCGACGTCGGCATGAGCAAAGGAATGCCCGATGAAGTGACGCAAAAGTTCATCAAAGCGATCCCGCTTGGCCGGCTTGGCCGCGTGCAGGAAATCGTTGAGGCCGCGGTTTTCCTTGCGTCGGCGGATGCTTCCTACATCACCGGCCAGGTACTGAATGTGAACGGCGGCTTTTACATGGAATGAGATTCGCCCATTAACGCCTGCAGCGCGTCGACCAGCCGTTCGAAAGTTTCGACGCGAATCTCAGGACCGTAATGGAACTGGGAAAGAATATTGAACCCGATGTCCTTGTGCGGGTCGGGCATGACGCGCGCGACCGACGCGACCTTCTTTTCCCTCAGCAGGTCCATGATCGCAGCGATGTGTTGGGCCGCGGCCGCATCCATTGACTCCAACCAGCGGAAATCAGCAAGGAGGCGGAAGCCGGGTGCGATGTCTTTGAGCAAACCGCGCAATTCTTCGACCGTCTTGTGGGTTTCATCGGCGGTGACGTGCTGCGCCGCGCTGATGACAAGAAGCCGTTGCGATCGATCGAGCTCAACCAAATACATCGGGCGTTATCAGCCGCGCAGCTCGCTATTTGCCACCGCTATTTCAGCGAAGCCGTGTCGATGACGAAGCGATACTTCACATCGCTACGCACAACGCGTTCATAAGCTTCGTTCACATAATCGATGTTGATCTTCTCGATGTCGCAGGTGATGCCGCGGTCGGCGCAGAAATCGAGCATCTCCTGGGTTTCAGCGATGCCGCCGATCAGCGAGCCGGCGAGACGATGTCGCCAGCGGATTAGGCTGAATGCGCCGAGCGGCACCGGCTCGGGAGGGACACCGAGCAAGCAGAGTGTGCCGTCGCGCTTGAGCAGATTGAGATACATGTCGAGGTCGTGTTTCGCGGACACAGTATCGATGATGAAGTCGAGAGTTTTCGCGCGCGCGTTCATCGCGTCTTCATCCTTGGAAACCACGACTTCATGCGCGCCGAGACGTTGCGCGTCGGCGGTTTTGCCCGCTGAAGTGGTAAAGAGAACAACGTGGGCGCCGAGAGCGTTGGCGAGTTTCACCGCCATGTGTCCGAGTCCGCCCAGACCAACCACGCCGACCGTTTGACCGTCGCGAATTTTCCAGTGCCGCAGCGGCGAATAGGTGGTGATCCCGGCACACAAAAGCGGAGCAGTCGCGGCAAGATCGACATCTTCTCGGATGCGCAGGACGAAATCCTCGTTCACAACCATGTCGGTTGAGTACCCGCCGTAAGTAACGCCGCCCGTGTGCTCGTCGGGACTGTTGTAGGTCAGCGTGACATGATCGCAATATTGCTCGAGGCCTTCCTCGCAGCTCGGACACGTCCGGCACGCATCGACCATGCACCCGACGGCCGCCAGATCGCCTTCTTTGAATTTTTTAACCTCACGCCCGACGGCGACGACGCGGCCGACGATTTCGTGACCCGGCACGCATGGATAAATCGTGCCGCCACCCCATTCATTGCGCGCGATGTGAATGTCGGAATGACAGATGCCGCAAAAGAGGATGTCGATCTTGACGTCGCGGGGCAAAACGTCGCGACGGGTGAAGGAGAACGGCTCGAAAGGCGAAGTCGCCGATTGCACAGCGTAGGCTTTGGTCGTCGGAGTCATATGTTAATTGATCGTAGCAGATGGCGCCACGCGCCAGCGCGCGTCAACGATGACGGCGCCGCGCGTTTTGCACGGAGAGTTCCCAGCGGTAGCCGTCGGGATCGTGAAACCAAAGGCCCATGTGCGGCGAGCCTGGCCCTTCCGGCCCGATTTCGTCGCCCGGATCTTCGATCTCGACCTTGTGCTTTTCCAGATGGGTGAGCGCTTTTCGTAAGATCGACATGTTCGGCAAGTGAAACGACATGTGCTCGATCGTCTTGGGTGATGGCTTACCTTTGAACAGCGCGATCGTCACATTGTCGTTCCCAACGGCGACGCCGTTGTCGAATTCAAATTCTTTACGCAACCCGATCACGCGCTGCCACCAGCGCGCGCTCTTCTTTGGATCGCGCACCGCCAGTCCGAAATGACCGACTACCCCAAGTTTAAACGGGACGCGCGGCATCCGCTCACTCGCGGCCCCATAGCATGGCAACCGAAGTCGTCAGACTACCGCCCATGTTGAAGGTGAGAAAACGTTTCGCGTTTTCGATCTGGCGCGCGCCGGCTTGACCAGTGAGATGTTGATAGGCCTCGACAACCTGGCGCACACCGGTCGCGCCTACGGGATGGCCATCCCCGATCAAGCCGCCGCCGGCATTGACTGGCAATTCGAATGCGAATTGTCCGCGCATTTTTTCGTTGCGCACCTGAGGCAACGCGGTCGCACCGCTTTTCGCGAGCTCGGTGCCTTTGCCCGGCTCGGCCAGTCCGAGGATTTCGTAAACCACGATCTCGGTGATCGAGAAACAATCGTGCACTTCGGCACCGCTTAGGTCGCGCGGTTTGAGATTCGCCATGGTAAACGCTTTCTCGGCTGCTTTGCGCGCGGTGGAAAACGTCGGCGCATCCTTTTTATCCAGCGGGAGATAATCGGTGGTGTGACCGTAGCCGAGGAGCCGCGGCGCTTTGTTTTTATCGCGCCCGATCTTCTCCAGATATTCGCGCGAAACCAACACGAGCGAAGCAGCGCCATCGGTGATCTGCGAACAATCCGAGACCTTGAGCGGCGGCGCGACGCTCGGGTTTTCCTCCGAAACTTGCGATGCACAATCCAGCGTCAGATCCGCAGCCCGCATTTGCGCCAGCGGATTGAGCTTGGCGTGGGCATAATTTTTCCACGCTACGGTCGCGAGGTCGCGCTCGCTCGCACCGTATTTGTCGATGTAAATCTGCGCGATCCGGCCGAACAACTTCGGAAACATGAAATCGCCATATTCCGGCTTCTCGTTGTGATAATCGGCGGCCGCGCCGAGCACGTCGGCGCCATCGAGTGACGACATCGTCTTCTGTTGCTCTGCGCCGACAACG
>DATDFJ010000041.1:0-8691 GCA_036522675.1 Chthoniobacterales bacterium
AAGATCACGACGGTGAGCGAGCATTACCGGCGCGAGATGCTCACGCCCCAGTTCGGCTGCGGGCTCGACGCGGTGTTGCGCGAAAACGCGTACAAGCTCAGCGCCATCCTCCATGGTGCCAATTACGAACACTGGGATCCCGCAAACGACCCGCTGCTTCCGGCAAACTACCATTCGAATTCACTGCGCCGCAAAGAACTTTGTCGCGATGCGCTTCTCGCGCACTTCGAACTAGCGCCGGCTCCTGGCGGTCCGGTATTTGGAATGGTCACGCGTATTGTCGAAGAAAAAGGTTTCCAAATTCTCGTCCCGGCGCTGGACCGAATCCTCTCAGACGATGTACGGCTGATCATTCTCGGCGAAGGCGATCCCGGTTACGAAACAGCGCTTGCCGTCGCCGCCCGTAAATTCCCGACAAAATTCGCTTACGAGCGCGCCTACGACCAAGCGCTCGCCCATCGAATTGAAGGTGGGATGGACATCACGCTCATTCCGTCGCGATTCGAGCCCGCCGGGCTCACTGCGATGTACAGCCTGAAATACGGCGCGCTGCCGGTCGCGCGCGCGACCGGCGGCATTCAGGATATCATTGAAGATTACGATCCGACGAGTGACAGCGGTTATGGTTTTCTCTGCTATGACTATTCAACCGAGGCCTTTTGGGATGCAATCAAACGCGCGCGCGAAGTCTTTCGCGAGCCGCCGCTCTGGAGGGCACTGATGCGCCGCGCGATGGCGCGCGACTTCTCCTGGGAAACGGCTACTGACCGCTACGAAGAAATTTACCGCGAACTCGTCGGCGCGGAGGAAGAAGCGGCGGCGTAGGCGGAGCCGTCTTCTCGCGCCGCCCCGGACGGCTACAAATTGTCGCTCTTTGGCTTGAGCGAATAAAGCCAACGAAGCGTCGTCAAACGTCTGCCATTTGGGACGCAACCGGAAATCAACCCATGCAGTTTGCCATCGCGCCAGCGGCGCATCTGACAAATTCTTGCAATCAGCAAAGCTTTTCTATTTCCTCGGCATCCGCGATGGCTGAGGTTCTTAGTGGCTCGTGGTCAGCAGTTAAAGCGCTGGTGGCGGGTTTGTTGGTTACTCTGGCGCAACTCGCCCTCGCCGTGTCTCTGCTCGCGCCCGAGGGTCCGCTGTCCTATCGCTACTCTACTCTGGTCCAGCACGACAGCTACTGGTTCGCCAACATCGTCGACCGCGGTTTTCAAACGATCGTGCCGCCGATCAGTCACAAAGTCATGGAGGTATCGAACGTCGCTTTCTTTCCAGCCTATCCCGCAATCGCTGGCTTGATGCGCAAATGTTTTCAGCTTCAGACCGGCAACGCGCTGCTCGTCACGGCGCAAGCTGCGGCTTGGGGTTTTTGGACATACTTCTTTCTCTTCTGCCGGCGATGGAACTTGTCGTTATCTCTCGGTTTTTTTGGCGCATTGTCGATCTTGGCGCATCCGGCGGCGTTCTTTCTCATCACCGCGTATTCCGAGTCGCTTTTTTTGATGGCGGTCGTTGGTTTCATTTACTGGAGCAGCGCCGAAGGACGAGCGGCGAAAATCTGGGCCGCCCTGCACGGCATGTTGATGTCGGCAACGCGCATCGTCGGAATCCCTTGCGCCGCGTTTCCTCTGGTACGCAAAATTTTTACTAGCGGCGGGAGCACGCTGCGCAACCCGCGGGTCTGGCGGCGCACATACGGCGCTGCCGCCGTTTTGATGACGGTCGCAACGTTGGGTGGCCTTGCATTTTTCCTCTATTGCCAGCTGCGCTGGGGCCGTTGGGATCTTTACATGCTTACCCAGGTGGCGGGCTGGGGAATCTTTCCCGATTACCTCGCTGTTTTTAAGCCATCGAGCTATCGCTGGATCATTCCGTCGCTCAATGATCCGAGGCAGATGAGCCAAATGTCGATGTCTCTCGGGGCGCTGCTTTTTGTGGCGATTGCACTTTGCGAAATCATGGCGGCGCTCCGCCGCCGCACCAACTGGCGCGCGCGCGCAGGCATCTATTTTTGCGCGGCAGTCGTTTATTACATCGCAGTCAGTGGAGTCGCCAGCGTGGAGATGGAAAGCATGATGCGGTATCAGTTTTGCGCGCACGCCTTAATCGTGCTGGCGTTGCTCCATTTTTTGAGTCAGTTTAGCGCGCCGCCAGTTTGGCTGCGGGTACTTGGGATGGCGGCGGTGGCGCTCGGCAGCGTTGCCGGGTTGAGCGTGCAGGGTTGGTACGTGTGGAATTTCACCCGCGGAAATTGGGTTGCCTAACCATGAAAACAACTGTCGCCATCATCGGAGCCGGTCCGGCGGGACTCACCGCCGCGTATCTGCTTTCCAAGAACGATGTCGATGTTGTCGTGCTTGAGGCTGATCCGGTTTATGTCGGAGGGATCTCGCGCACGGTGACCCACAAAGGATTTCACTTCGACATCGGCGGCCATCGGTTCTTTTCCAAATCGAAAGCAGTCGAAGAGCTTTGGACGGAGATTTTGCCCAACGACATGCTCCAGCGGCCGCGCTCGTCGCGCATTTATTACAACGGAAAATTCTTCACCTATCCGCTGAAGCCGTTCGAGGCGCTGGTGAAGCTCGGCATCTTCAAATCGTTCCTTTGCGTCCTTTCCTGGTTGAAAGCGCGGCTTTTTCCCGTGCGCGAGCCGCGCAACTTTGAAGATTGGGTGAGTAATCAATTCGGGCGCCGGCTGTTTCGGATTTTCTTCAAGAGCTACACCGAAAAGGTCTGGGGGATGAGCTGCAAGGAAATCTCGGCCGATTGGGCGGCGCAGCGGATCAAAGGGCTCTCACTCGGGAGCGCAATCAAGAACGCGCTCATCCCGCAGCGCTATAACGGCGACCGCTCCCACGTGATCAAGACGTTGATCAACTCATTCCGTTACCCACGCAAAGGTCCCGGCATGATGTGGGAAGCGTGCGCCGAGAAAGTGAAAGCGATGGGCGGCGAGGTTTACATGGGCTGCAAAGTCGTCGGCGCGGCGTACGACGATGCAAGATCGACATGGACGTTGCGCTACCAGGATCGACAAGGTAGCGAGCAGGCGCTCGATGCCGATCACGTCATCTCCTCCGCGCCGATGCGCGCACTTGTGCGCGGCCTCACTCCACGCGTGAGCGAGCGCACGTTGCGGGCCGCCGAGAGCCTGAAGTATCGCGACTTCCTCACAGTCATGCTCATCCTGAAAGAGCGAAACAAATTCGCCGATAACTGGATCTACATCCACGATCCGCGCGTCAAAGTCGGCCGGGTCCAGAATTTCAAATCATGGTCGCCCGAGATGGTGCCTGACGCGGACAAAGCCTGCTACGGCCTTGAGTATTTCTGTTTTGAAGGCGACGGGCTTTGGGAATCGCGGGACGAAGATTTGATCGAACTCGGCAAACGAGAATTGATCCAGATCGGGCTCGCGCAGGTCGGCGACGTCGTCGATGGCACGATTGTGCGCCAGAAAAAAGCTTACCCGATTTACGACGACGATTATGCGATGCACGTCGCCACGATTCGCCAGGAACTAGAGCAACGTTATCCGAATCTGCACCTGGTCGGTCGCAACGGCATGCACAAATACAACAACCAGGACCACGCTATGATGACGGCGATGCTTTGCGTCGAAAATATTCTTGCCGACACCAAGCTCTACGATCTCTGGCAGGTCAACCAGGATGCCGAATACCACGAAGCTGGCGCTGCCCCTGTCGAAGAATCAAACGGCACCGCTCTGCGCCTCGTCCCTACCCGCGCTTCTGTCGTCCCGGCCTCCCCCGAGCTCGCCCCGGAAGCTTAATTTCTGGAGCGGCGGTCTACCCTCTCGCCATCGCCGAGCGAAGCCCGATGATCGGCGCACTTGTTCTGATCGCACGCGCTACCTTTGTGACGATCTGCTTTCGGTCACTCCCAGCCAAGGATGAATCTTTCACCCAAACGGTGTCGTCCACAAAACAGAAGGGCGGCGACTGAAACAGTCGCCGCCCTGGCAGGGTTGAGTGCTTCGATTAAGGATTCAAGCAAAGGCCAACTACCACTGAATTTTGCCCGGTGCAGCTCTTCGCATCAGTGACGATCACGCTGTAGATACCGGCCGTCGAGATGTTGATCGACTGCGTGTTGGCGGTAAATCCGTTCGGGCCGGTCCAGCTAAACGTGGGTGTGCCGGTGCCGCCGGTGACGTTGGCCGTCAATGTGGCTGGAGCGCCCTGGCAGGCGTTCGGTCCGCTGATTGTCACTTGTGGATTTGGATTAACAACCAGCGTAGCAGAACTCATCGTGGTGCAGCCGGATCCATCGGTAATGGTAACAGTATAGGTGCCAGCCACGGAAACGTTGATCGTTTGCGAGTTGGACGTGAAGCCATTCGGCCCGGTCCAACTAAATGTGGGCGTGCCGGTGCCACCGGTGACATTGGCGGTAAACGACTGAGTGTTGCCGTCGCAAATTTCGGCGCTCGCTGGCGTGATCGATGACGAGATCGCCCCCGAAACGGTCAAGACCACATCATCCGTCTTCACGCAGTTTGCCGAATCGGTGACGGTTAAACGCATCGTCGCCGACGAGCTCGTGACATGCACATCGGTGGGGCCCAAAGTCGTACAATTCGTGCAAGAAACCGGTGGATCTATGGTCGCGGTACCGGAGTTGACACTCCATGCCATGGATGTGATGGGATGGATACCGGTTGTCGCGGTTCCAGTAATCGTAAACGTCGTCGAGTTACCCGAGCTGCACTTGGTCTGATCTGGACCGGCATCCGCCGTTGCTCCGATTTTCAGATCAACTTGCAGGGGATTGATGAAATCTACAATCGTTGCAGTGGGGGATTGTGATTCCTTGGTCTTCACAAAAACGGTCTTGATCCCCACGCTCAAACACGGATCGATGTCGGCCAGGAGCGCCGTCAAATCAACGGCTGCCTCGGCGAAGGTGTTGGTCACATAGTTCGTTTTGCCAAAGGCGCCGTAGGGCACAGAAGCCGAAGTGGTGTTTACTGCGGCAAAGACCGCCCCCGCGGGCAGCGCCGCCGTGGCGTCAACATAATCATAGCCGCAGGCATTACTGGAAGAGGCCATCCAGCGCGAGACACACAAACCCGGCTTGGTGCCTCCCTTGGTGAAGCTAAGGGTCAAAATAAAGTCATTGACCGTGCGCCCGCAATTTGGTCCGGCGGAGGTAAACCCGCCCGAGGTGCCCCCAGGATTCGTCGTCAGGCTCAACGTGTTTTGCAAAAACTCGAAGTCAATATAGGAGTCCCCATTGTTGCTGAGACGATCGGCGGACACTATGAGCCAGTTGTGGCCATTGGCGTCCGTAGTGAAATGAAGCACAGCATTATTGATATCCTGCTTGCTGTTGACCGGGTTCTGTACCCAGGTCCAAATGTTCGGATTATCGTCCACCTTTTTACCGCCAGCGAAATTGTTGTCCGAGGCGTTGTTGAAAAGGTCCGTTAAATGAAACGTGGTCGTGCCGTTCACCGGTGTTCCATCGTTATTTAGCACGAAGCCGCCGCTTCCCGACGAGCCGGTCACCCAATCCCCGATACCGCTGATCGGCGTGTTTGCGAGGAGATCGCCATCAAGAGCAAAACCACCCGCAGGTACAGTGACCGGAGCTGTTCCTGCTGGCGGCGGGGGGCAGGCTGACGCTCCTTCGGTTTGGCTTGGAAACAACCCTGTTAGGATTGCGGTGGCGGCGAGTCCACAAATAATACGGTTAAGATTAGTTTTCATTTGTTGTCCTCCTTCTTCTTGAACGTGATGATTTTGGTTGGCTGCGAAGCCCCCACATACCCCACACCCGCCGATGGTGCGGATGGCTTGAATCGCCAGAATTACCAAATCGACTCAGTTGATTACAAGTACAAAATTGACCCCCGGAGAACGCGCCGCCGGAACGGGCTAAATTGCCAGAATTACCAAATCAGTTCGATCAATTAGAGGGCGCAAGATGAGTGGCGCTGCAATCGTGTTGCCTCGGCTCGACAGAGTCTCGCCGCACCGTAGTTTTCGGGATGCGCCGAATCACGTTGGCGATTTTCGCGTGGCTGATTGTCGATCTTAGCGCGGACGCCCAAATCGATCGGATCACGGGCAAAAATTTCGCGACCCGCTCGGAAGTGGTCGCGCACCACGGGATGGTTTGCACGAGTGTACCGCTCGCGACGCAAGTCGGCATCGACATTTTGAAGCGCGGCGGCAGCGCGGTCGATGCGGCGATTGCCGCAAACGCCGCGCTGGGTTTGATGGAGCCGGTCTCGAACGGAATCGGCGGCGATCTGTTTGCGATCGTTTACAGCGCGAAAGACAACAAGCTCTACGGCATCAACGGCAGCGGGCGTTCGCCCCTCGGTCTCAGTTACGAGCAGATGAAAGCCGAGCTCGCCAAGCTCGGGCGCAAAACCATTCCGCCGCAGGGAATGTTGCCGATCAGTGTGCCGGGAACGGTCGACGCCTGGGCGGAGCTGCACAAAAAATTCGGCAAACTCAAATTGGCGGACGATCTGGCGCCTGCTATTCGCTACGCCGAGGAAGGTTTTCCGGTCAGCGAATTGATCGCTTATTACTGGAGCTTCGGTCCGCGAGTTTACAAAGATTTGCCGGGCGCATTCACCGAGACTTATACGATCAACGGACGCACACCGGCGAAAGGCGACATTTTCAAGAATCCGGCGCTGGCGAATACACTGCGATTGATTGGCGACAAAGGACGCGACGCTTTTTATCGTGGCGAGATCGCCGACAAGATCGACATGTTCATGCGCGAGAACGGCGGCTTCTTGCGCAAGGAAGATTTCGAGAAACACACGAGCACGTGGGTCGATCCAGTCTCGGTTAACTATCGCGGTTACGACGTGTTCGAGCTGCCGCCGAACGGCCAGGGCATCGCCACTTTGCAGATGCTCAACATTCTCCAAGGATTCGATCTCGCCAAGATGGGCCGCAATTCGCCCGATACGCTCCACACCATGATCGAGACGAAGAAAATCGTCTGGGCCGATCGCGCGAAGTATTACGCCGACCCCGCGTTCGCGAAAATTCCGCTCCAGCAACTGCTTTCCAAGGAGTACGCGGCCGAGCGGCGCAAGTTGATTGATCCCTCTCACGCCGCAAAAACTGTCGCCGCCGGCAAGATCGACCAAGGCGACACGATTTACCTCTGCGCGGCCGATGATGAAGGCAACATGGTCTCGCTCATTCAAAGCAACTATCGCGGGATGGGGAGTGGCATCGTCGTGCCCGGACTCGGGTTCATGTTTCAGGACCGCGGCGAATTGTTCTCGATGGAGCCGGCTCACGCGAACGTTTACGCGCCGGGGAAACGGCCGTTTCACACCATTATTCCCGGATTCGTGATCAAGGACGGCAAACCGTGGGAAGCATTCGGCGTGATGGGGGGCGACATGCAGCCGCAGGGCCACGTCCAGGTTCTGACGAACCAGATCGATTTCGGATTGGACGTGCAGGAAGCCGGCGACGCGTCACGCTGGCATCATGAAGGGGACAATGAGCCGACCGGCGAAAAAATGGAGAATGGCGGTTACGTCGAGCTCGAGTCCGGCATCCCTGCCGAAACGCAGCGCGAATTAAAAAAACGCGGACACGATGTGCGTTTCGACGTCGGCGGCTACGGCGGCTATCAAGCCATCAAAGTCGAGATGCACGACGGCGTCCGCGTTTACGTCGGCGCGAGCGAATCGCGCAAGGACGGCATGGCGGCAGGGTATTAAAGCAAATGCCAAACGCCTGGTCCACGTCGGCGACAGCCGACAAAGCAACAGGCCGGCAACATTCTCGGCCGGCTAGCGGGAGCGTAACGTCCAAGATCAAACGCAATTCAGCAGATGCAGCGGCGATTATGATCGTCGCACTATGTCATGCCTTATGGCCGAATCTCGATCGGCGTTCCGTCGGCGTGACGCCGCAAAGTTCTTCGATCTCCTTGGGCTCGATTCTCGACATCTTCCTTGATTCAATGATTCTTCTACTTCTTCTGGTGGGGAGTAGCTTCCGCCATCCACGAGATGAAAGCGCCCTCTAACCAAGCGCTGAAGCGAACCGCCGTCCGTCACGCGTTTCGCTTTTCCGTGATTAAAACAGTTTCACTCCTAGCGACAGTCGCTCTCGGCGGTGGTCGCTCAGCTTGCTTTCGTTAGGCGGCAGTATCAGTGACGCGTCAAATCCCACTTCGTTGGAAAGTTCTCGTCGGTTTCTTCATCGCGTGCGGGCTTAGCAGCCTCTTGGCGTGGGGAATTCTGCTGACATCATTCTGCTCCGACCCGAGACTCCCGGTGCCGGAAGAGCAGCGCGACATTGCGTATAACTGCCATGCAGCAACCGTCTTCATCTCGCATCTGGAGAGCGCGCTGCGGCAGTGGCTTATTCCCATCGGTGGCTTCTTTATCTTCCTTGGCTTGCTCGCGGCAATCGGAGCCCTTTTCGCCTCTGGCCACGTGCGCATCAAGGTATCGGTCAACGTTACGGATACATCGCAACAGGAGCGCCCTTCGCCAAAGGTCTACGGCGAGGCAAGCAAGACTCACGCGGAGGACGCCTAGTGAGGCGTGCTGGCGGTGTGAATCGGCTTCTCGTCGGCGTGTAGACGTGCTTTCATGGCGCGAGATGAAAAAAGCGAAAACGAAATCGCTTGCTGAACGGGAGATTTCCTATCAGAAACCAGGCCTGC
>DATDFJ010000042.1:0-9893 GCA_036522675.1 Chthoniobacterales bacterium
CTTCGCCGCCTGGATCGCTTCCGGCGACAGATGCTCGTATTTCAGCGAGCAGGCCCATTCGGCGATGATGTGCGAGAGTAAACGTTTGGGTTCAAATGATTGCTGTGCCATAACGATGTCGATCTTACCTTGTTCGTAGACGGGCGCTGTGGCAAAAGCAAGGCCGTGAATTCCAAGGGCTTCTTCGGCGAGTTGAAGCGGCGCAATGTTTACAAAGTCGCGATCACCTACGCCGTCGTGGCGTGGCTGTTAATCCAGGCCGCGTCGATTTTGCTGTCGACCTTCGAAGCGCCCAGCTGGGTAATGAAGGCGTTTGTGGTTTTTCTCGCGCTCGGTTTTATCGGAATCGTTTTTATTTCCTGGGCCTTTGAAGCGACACCCGAAGGTCTCAAACGCACAGAGGATGTGCCGCCCGAGGTCGCGGCAAAACTTCCCACTTGGAGCCGGCGGAAATTCGCGGGCTTCGTCGTGTTGGTTGCGCTGCTCGCGGCCAGCTTGCTGGCGTTCAATCTTCTGCGCAGTAAGCCGTCTGCAAGATCGACAACTAGCTCATTGGTTCCGGAGAAGTCGATCGCAGTTCTGCCGCTCTTGAATGAAAGCGGCGACCCGAAGGACGAATATTTTTCCGACGGGCTCTCGGAAGAATTGATCGCCGCGCTCGCGCAGATCAGGGAGCTCAAGGTGATTGGCCGCAGCTCTTCGTTCCGGTTCAAGGAGAGAAAAGAAGAACCGAAAACGATCGGCGAAAAGCTTGGCGTGGCCACGCTGCTCGAAGGCACAGTGCGCAAACAAGGCGAACGGGTGCGGATCGTTGCGGAATTAATTAATGCCGCCGACGGCATCGAGCTTTGGACGCGAACGTTCGATCGCGAACTAAAGGATATTTTCGCCGTCCAACAGGAAATCGCCGCGGCCGTCGCTTCGTCGTTGAAAGCGACACTTCTTGGCCCAAATCAACAACCGGCCGCAAATCCAGCAACTACGAACACGGAAGCTCACAACGCCTATCTCCAGGGGCATTATAATTTCCAGCGCCGGAACTTGGAAGACTATCGCAAGGCGGTCGGGCATTACGATGAAGCGATCCGCCTCGATCCCGAGTACGCTCTGGCCTACGCGGAGCGTGCCGAACTTTGGACCATTATTGGTGACCTGGCAGGCGAGCGTCCGACCGCCTACCCAAAGGCGCGGAGCGATGCCGAGAAAGCGGTGGCGATCGCGCCTGATCTGGCCGAAGCGCATGCTGCTCTTGGCTGGGTCCGTGCCTTTGCCGAGTGGAAGTTTGCTGAAGGCTTGAGCGAATTGCAGCGCGCAAAAGCACTATCTCCAAAAAATCCCCTGACGAACGATCTGCTCGCGCGCGTGATGGTTTACCGAGGCCGCATGGAAGAAGCCGAACAACAGGCGCGGCAGGCGGTGGAACTCGATCCATTATCTGCGGCTGCGCAATTTACCCTTGGTCGAGTCCTATTTTACGAGGGCAAGCTTGACCAGGCCGACGCGGCTGGGCGCAAGATGGCAGAGTTGCAACCATCCGCGTCTGCCAGTCATCGATGGCAGGTGCTCGTCGCTGTCCAGCGCGGCGACGGCGAGACGGCTTTGCGCGAAGCGCAATCGGAGCCTGACGAGAACGTTCGTCCGTTCGAAGTAGCGCTCGCACAACATGTCCGTGGCGACAGCAAGGCATCAGATGCGGCGCTGGCCGTCCTCATCGCCAATTCCCGGGATAGTCTCGCCTATCAAGTCGCCCAGGTTTACGCCGTGCGACACGAGACAGATAAAGCGTTCGAGTGGCTGCAAATCGCTTTTGATAATCACGACGGCGGCATGCCGAGCATGTTAGTTGATCCATTGTTGCGCGACCTGCGCAATGATCCCCGCTACAAAGCGTTGATTGCAAAAATGAATTTTCCGGCAACGTGATGAGCGAAAGACCTTCGTTCTTCGCCGAGCTGAAACGGCGCAATGTTTATAAAGTCGCCGTGGCGTACGCGATTGTCGGCTGGCTCGTTGTCCAGATCGCGACACAGGTTCTTCCGTTTCTCGAGATTCCAAATTGGGTCGTGCGATTGGTAATCGTCCTCGTCGCGATCGGCTTCCTGATCGCACTGATCATCGCGTGGGCATTTGAACTCACGCCGGAAGGATTGAAGCGTACCGAAAATGTTGATCGTGCGACGAAGAAACCGGGTGAAACTTATACCTGGATCTACGTGGTGGTGGTTGGAGCGATGCTCTCAATCGCGTTGTTCCTCCTCGGTCGATATACAGCGACGAATGCTGCCAGTGCGAATCACACCGAGGCGGCGACAGGTTCATCCATCCCGCAAAAATCGATCGCGGTGTTGCCATTCGAAAACCTGAGCGACGACAAGAATGCCGCTTATTTCGCCGACGGCATTCAGGATGAAATCCTGACCAAGCTGGCGAGCATCGCGGATTTGAAAGTGATTTCACGCACTTCCACCGCGAAGTACAAGAGCAAGCCGGAAGATCTCAAAACGGTTTCGCAGCAGCTCGGAGTCGCGAATGTTCTGGAAGGCAGTGTGCAGAAGGCCGCCGATAAGGTGCGCGTCAACGTTCAGCTCATCGATGCGCGCGCCGATTCCCATCTTTGGGCGAAATCTTATGATCGGGAAATCAAAGATGTCTTTGCCGTTGAGAGCGAAGTCGCGCAGGAAATAGCGGATTCGCTGCAAGCGAAACTTTCACCCGCTGAAACCAGCACGCTCGCCACTGCGCCGACAAAAGACACCGCGGCCTACGATCTCTTTTTGAAAGGCGAGTACGAGGAACGCCTGGCTGATAGTTCGCTGAAGGCAGAGTCGTACGAGCAGGCCGCTGCCTGGTACCGGCAGGCCATCGCGCGCGATCCGCACTTTGCCCTCGCGATGGCTCGTCTGGTCCAGAACCGCATCGCGTACCATTGGTTCGTTGAGCAAATGAGCGAAGCGGAGTTGACACAGGTGCGGAGCATGGCCGAGCAGGCCGTCGCTCTCGCGCCTAATCTCGCCGAAGTGCACGTCGCGCTCGGCCAGTTTTATTATCATGGCTATCGGCAATACGAACAGGCGCTGGCAGAGTTCGAGCGCGCGTTACAGTTACAACCGAACGCGTCGGCTGCGCTGGAGTATTCGGGTTATGTTCATCGCCGTCAGGGACAATGGGAACGTTGCGTGGCTGAACTCAAAAGAGCTTTCGACGCCGATCCCCGCAACGCCTCGCTCGCGGCAAATGTCTCGAACACTTACATGCCATTGCGAATGTGGAAAGAAGCCGGTTCCGCCGCCAGGCATTCGCTCGAATTAGATCCTTATGCCGCCGATGGAATGCGCACCTTACTTGGGAGTATTATCAGTGGAAGCGGTGACATCACTGAAGCGCGGCGGGTGCTGGCAACATTTCCGGCAGAGAACAAAATTCTCGTGAACTCTACCTTCGGCAACGTCCGGGATATGACCGGTGACCGGGCTTATGTTTTCGTTTTCGCGCGGGATTTCGGAGCGGCTCTGAAACTCTGGGAAACTGCGGGGAGCACTGCCGTCGATGAACGGCGCCGGTTGTCCGCCAGAGTCGCGATCCGAGTCCTGGGTGGCGACCTCATCGGCGCACAAGCTGAAGCGGAGAAAGCAAGACAGCTGCTGGAGGCGAGATTGCGCGAACTGCCTAACGATATTTCTTCTATGACACAGTTGAGCTGGGTTTACCTCGCGCTCAAACGTAATAGCGATGCGACCGAACTCGCGCGGCAAGCTGCCAACCGGTTACCACCCGAGAAAGATGCGATCGTTGGTAATGAGCTTCTGACCGGGCTGGCGGAGATCGAAGCGCGCACCGGCGCTACCGCCAACGCGGTCGCTATTCTTCGCCAACAACTTTCGGTTCCTGCTGGCGGAAGCGTTTCCATCGCGCGCCTGAAAATCGATCCCGTCTGGGACCCGATCCGCAACGATCCCGGCTTCCAACAGCTGCTCGCGGGAACCGAGCATGTTGGACCCTAAAAAGCAGCTGAGATGAATCTACGCAACTTCTTCGCCGAGTTGAAGCGGCGCAATGTTTATAAAGTCGCGGTCGCGTACGCGGTTGCGAGTTGGTTGCTGATTCAGATCGCCACTCAAGTCTTTCCCTTCTTCGAAATTCCAAACTGGGCAGTCCGGCTCATTGTTCTGTTGGTGATAGCCGGTTTCCCGGTCGCGCTCGTTTTGTCATGGGCGTTCGAAATCACGCCCGAGGGAATCAAACGCGAGTCGGAAGTTGAGGCCGACAAATCGATTACGCGTCACACGGGTCGAAAAATTGTCGCGCTCACCCTTGTGCTGGCGGTAATCGCGGCCGGACTTCTTTCGTTTCAACTTTGGCGATCGAAAAGATCGACAATCGCATCGGCGAGCGTCTCCGCGGGAAGCGCTTCCATTCCCGAGAAAAGCATCGCGGTCTTGCCCTTCGATAACCTGAGCGACGACAAATCGAACGCTTACTTCACCGAAGGCATTCAGGATGAAATTTTGACTCGCTTGTCCAAGATCGCCGCGCTCAAAGTGATTTCGCGCACATCGACGCAAAAATACAAAAGCGCGCCGGAAAATTTGCGTGAGGTCAGCAAGGAGTTGGGAGTCGCGAATATCCTTGAGGGAAGCGTTCAAAAAATCGCCAATGCTGTGCACGTCAATGTCCAGCTGATTCGCGCGGCAACCGACGAACACCTTTGGGCCGAGAGTTACAATCGCAAACTCGATGACGTCTTTGGTGTCGAAGGTGAAGTGGCGAGCGCGATCGCCGAGCAGCTCAATACCAAACTTTCCGGCGCCGAACAAAAGGCAGTTACGGAAAAACCGACCCAGAACACCGCTGCCTACGACGCATATCTGCGCGGCCTTTCCATCGAGCACGATCAGTACGGCTATGAGGGCTACCAACGAGCGGCGGAGGCTTATGCGCAGGCGGTGCAGCTCGATCCGAAGTTTGCTCTCGCTTGGGCCAGGCTCGCAGTGCTGCGGAGTTTTCTTTATTTCAACTCCGTCGACCGGAGCGTAAATACACCAGCTGCGGTGAAAGAAGCCGCTGATCATGCGATCGCTCTGGCGCCGGAATCCGGTGAATGCTGGATCGCCAAAGGCGCCCACGCCTACCGCGTTTTGCGCGATTTTCAAAGCGCGATCGTTGCCTATAAAGAAGCGCAACGACGACTGCCAAACAATTCATTCGTTCTGCAAAACCTGGGCTTTGTTCAACGTCGCGTCGGACAGTGGCAGGAGGCCGAGACAAATTTCAAAAAGGCTCTCGACCTCGACCCGCGCGACATCTCGCTTCTAAGCGCCGTTGGCGGCGAGTTCTACCTCTATTTGAGGCGCTTTGATGATGCCCACGGCCTTCTGGATCGGGCTCTGGAGATTGCGCCCGATTCCGAGACTGCGCATGCAATCAAAGCCAACATTTTGCAGGCCGAAGGGCGACTCGCAGAAGCTGGGCAACAGCTTGACCGCGTCCCGCAGAATTCAACAGAGGATTACGTTGTCTCAAGCCGGATTACACAGAAAATCTACGAACGTAATTTCGATGACGCTATTCGCGTAATTGAGCGAAAACTGAACTCCATTGCAGCGGGACAGCCGCTCGACTCCATCACTGAGGCGGCGCTGGTCCAGCTTGGCTTTTGCCAGGAATGGAGCGGTCGGCACGGCGACGCGCTCCAAAGTTTCAGTCGAGCTGTCCATTCAATCAAGCCCACGGAGGATACCGTCGTCGCGCCGGAAGCGAACAGCGTTCCTTCTACTCTCGCGCTCGCTTATGCGGGTCTGGGCGAAAAACAGAAAGCTCTCGAGCAAGCGCAGCGCGCAGTGAACGATTACGACGGTGACGCCGTGAACAAACCGTCAGCCGAAACGACATTGGCGCAAATTCAGGCAAATTTTGGTTATTTCGATTCAGCAATTGCCGCCCTGCCCCATCTCCTCGCAGTTCCCGCCGGAGTTCCTGTCGCCGACTTGAAATTCAATCCCCTTTGGGACCCGCTGCGCAACGATCCGCGCTTCCAAAAGCTAATTGCCGAGCCTCAAGCACACTGAGTCTCATGTCGCCCGATCATTCAGCCGACGTGAAATTCGAAATCGGGCACGTCTTGTTCATCGACATCGTCGGTTACTCGAAGTTGCTCATCGACGAGCAGAGCGAGCAGATTCAAAAGTTAAAGGAGATCGTCCGCGGGACGGAGCAAGTTCGAATCGCGGAGGCTGAAGGGAAACTGCTTCGATTACCGACAGGTGACGGCGGCGCGCTCGTTTTTCGCAACAATCCCGAAGCGACCGTGTTGTGAACCAACCAAAGGAACCAAAATGAGGACGAACAAAATTATCTGCTGCATTATTGGCGCGATGCTGTCGGCGGCAGCGGCGTTCGCCGATGAAACTACCATCGTAAGCGACGTGCTTGGACCGGAAGGCCCACTCTACATCGACGGCAATCTTTACTATGTTGGCGCCAAGGGCAGCATCGTTAAGATCCCAAACGTTAAGTAGCTCTCGCCCGGTCAGCGTGAAGCGATGAACGATCGAAATCTCTTTGCCGAACTGAAGCGGCGGAATGTCATCCGCGCGGCGATCTTCTATGTCGGCGCTGTATGGGCGCTGGCGCAGGGCATCTCGCAACTGGGCCCGTCGGTCGGCGCACCGGAATGGGCGACGCGTTGGTTTCTGGTCGCTGCCGGGATCGGGTTTCCGTTTTGGATCGCCTTCGCGTGGTTTTATGAGTTCACGCCAGAAGGATTAAAGCGCGAAAGTGAAATCGACCCGGCCGAATCGATCACTTATCACACCGGACGCAAGCTCGACTTTGCGATCATTGGCGTGCTCACGGTCGCGGTGGTGCTGTTGCTGACAGACCGTTTCGTCCTGCGTCATGGCGTCAATCAGGCCACGGCGATGCCGATGTCGGAAAAGTCGGTTGCTGTGCTGCCGTTTGAGAATCTGAGTGAGGAAAAACAAAACGAATACTTCGCCGATGGCATTCAAGACGAGATTCTCACGCGTCTCGCAAAGATTGCGGATTTGAAAGTTATCTCGCGCGTTTCGACCCAACATTACAAGAGCGCGCCGGAAAATTTGCCTGAAATCGCAAAGCAACTTGGCGTCGCCCACATCGTGGAAGGAAGCGTGCAAAAGAGCGGTAACGCGATACGCGTGAACGTCCAGCTGATTAAGGCAGCCAATGATTCGCATCTTTGGGCCGATACCTTTGATCGCAAACTGACCGACATCTTCTCCGTCGAGAGCGAGGTGGCCAAAGCCATCGCCGACAAATTGCAGGCGAAGCTCAGCGGCCATGAGGAGCAAGTCATCGCCGCCAAGCCGACCGATAATACCGAGGCTTACGATGCGTACCTGCGCGGCTTGGCTTACAGTCTAAAGACACTAAACACACCGGCTAACGCTCTGAGCACGCAGAAGTATCTCAAGCAAGCGGTGCGCCTGGACCCGAAGCTTGCCCTCGCCTGGGCACTGCTATCATACACGGACGCGGTTAGCTACATCACGCGAAGTCTTCAACCAACGCTTACCCTGCGTGAAGAGGCAAGGCAGGCAGCTGAAACTGCGCTCGCTCTTCAGCCCAACCTTGGTGAGGCGGTCCATGCCAAGGGCTATTATCACTACTCCTGTTTGAAAGATTACGACACTGCCGTGCGCTACTTTGAGCTAGCCCGTCCGCTTCTGCCGAACAGCAGTCTGATTCCCGAATCGTTGGCCTATGTTACACGGAGGCGCGGGCGATGGGACCAGAGCGAGTCATACTTCAACGAAGCCGAGCGGCTCGACCCGCGCAATGTTGAACTGCTCACCCAGCACGCGCTTTCCTATATAGATCTGCGCCGTTTCCCAGAAGCGGTGCGAAAACTTGATCAGGTTCTCAATGTTACCCCCGACGATGTGGAGACACTCTCCACAAAGGCCGCTGTCGCCCAAGCCGAGGGTGACCTGCCGCAGGCCGCTGCACTGCTCGCTCCGCTCCATCCGGAGGCAGACGACCCCGGGACATTGGCAAGACAAGTCTACCAAGCAATCCTGCAGCGCAACCCTGCACTGATCATCCCTCGGCTAACGGAGATATTAGCCAAGCCTGATCCAACGTTGGGTTACATAAACGGCCAACTGCGCTTTTGGTTAGGGTGGGCGCAAGAAGTCGCCGGTGACCGCGCTGCTGCCCAGAAAAGTTGGCGAGAGGCACGGAGCGAATTGGAAGCTTTTCTCAAAGAGCAGCCAGAAAATTTTGGTCTTACAGGTCATCTCGCGTTGACCAACATGGCACTGGGTGAAAAGGCCGCAGCGTTCTCCTTCGTCGAAAAGGGGATGGCCGTGGTCCCGATCGAAAAAGACGCGATGGCTGGCCCGAGTCAAATCGAGATTCTTGCCCGCGTGTCCGCGCAAATGGGCGAACCCAACCGTGCTGTGGAGGCTTTGCGGCAACTGCTGTCGACACCGTATGATGCCCCCTTGTATCCTGGCGTGCCCCTCACTCCTGCGCTACTCCGGCTCGATCCCATGTTCGATCCGCTGCGGAACGATCCGCGTTTCCAAAAGCTTTGCGAAGAGAAATCCATGTAATCAATATGACGACAAACAAGATTATCATCTGCATCGTTGGCGCCTTGTTAGCGGTGGCAGCGTCTGCCGACGAAACTACGATTGTCAGCGACGTTCTTGGACCGGAAGGCCCACTCTACATCGACGGCAATCTTTACTACGTTGGCTGGGTCTCGAACACGCTGTCAAAGTGGGATGGCAAGACCAGCACCGTGTTGAATCACACTGAAGGCTGCGGCCACAATGGTCTGGCCCTGACGAAAGAGAAGACATTTCTGCTCGCGTGCACGAACGATCCCGGCGCGATCGTGGAACTCGATATGACCGGGAAACAACTCCGCCGTTGGGATACGGACAGCAGCGGCAAGAAGCTTGAAGGTGGAATAAACGACATCGTTGCGACCGCGAATGGCGGCGCGTATGCCACGGTCTTTGGTCCGTACGCCGATCCGCCGATACCGACGTTCGTCATTGGGAAAATCCTTTATCTTGCGCCCGGAAGTGAAAAGTGGGTCGAGGTCGCAAACGATCTCAATTATGCCAACGGCGTTGGCGTTTCGCCGGACGGAAAAACTCTTTACGTCAGTCAAACCGTCAGCAACTGCATGCTGAAGTTCACGGTCAACGCCGACGGCACGTTGAGCCACCGATCGAATTTTGCGCTTCTAAATGTTCTTGTCCCAAACAAAAACCAGTCGCCGTGGCTCGGACCCGACAGCATGAAGATCGACAACGCGGGCAACATCTATGTCGCCCAATGGTTCGGCGGGAAAATTCTGAAGCTTTCTCCTGATGGCAAGCTTCTTCACGTCTTTGAGATTGCCGCGGGTGACGGCACGACAAACGTCGCGTTCGGCGAAGGCGAGAAAGAATTGTACGTGACGGTCGTGAAGGACCCAAATGATTCGAAGGCTGCCGGCAGCATCGTCAAGATCTCAAACGTTAAGTAATCTCGCTGCCGGCTAACGGGATGAACGATCGCAACTTTTTTGGTGAGCTGAAGCGGCGCAATGTTTACAAAGTCGCGGTCGCCTACGCGATTGTAGGCTGGCTGCTCGTGCAGATCGCGACGCAAGTTTTTCCGTTCCTGGAAATCCCGACATGGGTCATTCGGCTTGTCATCGCGCTGGTGGCCATTGGCTTTCCGATCGCGCTGATCGTTGCGTGGGCATTTGAGATAACTCCCGAGGGAATCAAACGGACGGAAGTTGCCGATGCACAGGGGGAGCACTCCCATCGGGGCGCGTGGATTTACATCGCCGCCGTCGCCGTCGCGCTCTCGCTTTCGTTGTTTTTCATCGGCCGCTACACCGCGCGCGA
>DATDFJ010000043.1:0-10641 GCA_036522675.1 Chthoniobacterales bacterium
CCTGCCGGTCAGTCTTCCGCCGCAGTGACACTCAAATCGAAAGCTGACCATGTCACCGAAGGCACTGAGACTGCCATCATGACTCTGCAACCGGGCAGCGGCTACAAAGTCGGCCGGAACAATCAGGCCACCGTTTCCATCCTCGACAGCCCGTGATCAGTTGAAGGTAGCTTCGTCGCTGATTTCGTACTTCGACTGGCGCGACTGTCGCATCGGCGACCGAGCGGTAATTACTTCTAGCTAAAGGTAAGTGTCGCTTAATGTTCAGAGGCTCACGGCGTATAGGCGAACCCATCGTTGAACCAGTTATTGCAACACACGCCCGAGCCGCCCCAGATAACCATCTGAGAGCCGTTCCAAATGGCAGTGTGACTCGAGCGGGGCGCGGGAGCGCCGGTGGTTATTATCGTTGTCCAGGCGTTGGCGCCCGGGTCGTATCTGGCTCCAGTGCCGATCGGGTTCCCGTTCTTATCCGATCCGCCCCACACGATAAACTCCTTGCCCGACCAAACAACCGTTGCACCGAGTCGTGGTATCGGCGCGTTAGTCCTTGTGATTGACGTCCAGACACCGGTACGCGTGTTATAAAGCGCCCCATTGCCTAATGGGCGGAAGTTCGAGTCAACACCGCCCCAGACAAACAAGTTGGTGCTATCCCAGCCGAACGCGAAAAAGAGACGAGCCGGAGGGGCGTTGGTACTTGAGATCGGAGTCCACGTATCCGTGCGCGGATCATAAAGCCCGCCGTCATTCACATAATTGCCCAAGCTGATGCCGCCCCAGACTAACATCTGCGATCCGGTCCAGATCGAGGCGTGACCGTCTCGGGGAGACGGCGCACCAACCGTTGTCATTGGCGACCAGCTATCCGCTACGGGGTCGTAGATCGCGCCTGTATTAACGTCGCCACCGAATCCGGTCGCGCCACCCCATACAATCAGCCGGTCGCCAGTCCAGATGAACGAATGCCCAAAGCGTCCGTCAGGTGCTCCGGTGAGAGTGGTTGGTCGCCAGGTATCAGTTACCGGATCGTAACGGCCGCCGGTATTAAGAAAGTTTAACCCATCATCGCCGCCCCAAATCAGCATCTCATGCCCTGTCCAAACCGCCGGATGACCTTCGCGCCCCGACGGCACATTCGTTGTCGATGTTGCCGCCCAGACATTCGTCGAGCGTTTCCAGCGAGCTCCCGTATCGGCGAACGGAGTATGGGACGAATCCTGCCCGCCCCAAACAATCATCTGGTCCGTCCCGTCGATGCGAGTGAACACGGCCGAGTGCGCCGCGCGCGCGGTCGGTGCATCTGAAACTGAGATCGGCGACCAACTATCGGCGAGGACTACTCGCCACGTTATCAACAAAACGAAACACAACGGCATTGGACGATTCATAATAAAAGCTTTCTTCTCAGGAGCTAACCCGGGTTACTGGAAATAGAAGACATTTGTCAACGCAAAAGGCTGTGGCGGCTTATCCCGCCTTCAGGCGTCTCTTCATGTCGATGTATGCAGCTTCGATTAGCTTTGTAAGCGCCGCGGCATCGACGTTACGCTCGGGGCTCAGTTTCATGTGGCGCATGAACTTGCCAGTGCCTTCCAACATGCCACGGGGATCGGCAATCTCAGCGCCGCGAAAGAACCCGACATTCACGTGAGCCTTGAACACATTGACGTAGCCGAATGCCGCGTCGGCTACACACGCGGTCGGATGACCGTCATGCAATAGCTCGCGAACGTCGTCTCCGCACGCCCGCATGACCTCGAACCAGCGCCGCGCGATCGCCCCCAGCTGACCGGAGTGTTTGTGCATCCAAACCTCGATCGCTGGATCTCGCTTAACCGAACTTGGAAACCGCATTAGTCCGGTTCTAGTTTGACACTCGTTCGCTTCCCGAGCTCTCTCGCTGCCACCCATCGCAGCTTTACCTTCCATGTCGCTCATCCCACTCGCTCCATTCTACTCTCCCCTTTTGTGATTTTCTTCCCTGGCTAATAGCGTCTGGCTAGCATGACGTGTCCTCGACTAAGTGAACCCAGCTTAACTTTTCGTCAGGATAAAAGTCCTTTGTCGGTGGATGTTGCTCGGGATG
Organism: Chthoniobacterales bacterium; assembly: GCA_036522675.1. GTDB lineage: Bacteria > Verrucomicrobiota > Verrucomicrobiia > Chthoniobacterales > UBA10450 > AV17. The sequence continues at coordinate 2,090 of DATDFJ010000043.1, forward strand.
ATCGAGGCTCCCTGTCGTAATGTCGATCTCGCAAGGGCGCCTGTCGGCTTCGTAGGTCAGGGACGTACCGCAGCAGTCACAAAATGTTCGCCACGCTCCCGTGCTAGTTCGATATTTCTTGGGAGACCCGGTCTCGACCCGAAAGCTGGCACGGCTTACCGTAATCCACGCGACCGATTGTGCTCCGGCTGCCCGCCGGCAATTGGAACAGTGACAATTAGTGGAACGATAGATCGGAACCGGTTTGGCTTGAAACCGCACAGCGCCACAGTAGCATCCGCCAGTGATTAAGATCTCATTCATGCTAACGACACAAGATCAGTGACCGCGAGACCTGTGCAACTCTCGCGGCAGGCAAGGGGTGGATGCCCAAGCACTCATGAAGTAAATCGTACGCTATCTTGCGGTTCGCTCCATCGCCTGGTTAGGTTTCTTTTGTGAGTTGGCTGCGTAACGGCCGCGGATTAGCGACCTCCCAAATTATGATCATGCCCGCGAGGAGGATTCCGATAACGGTCGGCGGACCATGAATATCGCGCCAGAAACACAACGCGACGGCACCTGCAATACCAGACATGGCAAATAGCTGCGCCGACCTTGAAAGCTCGCGGCGATGTAAAACGACGAAAGCCAATAGCCCTCCCATCACCCCAGCGATGCCGAGCGATGCCCCGGCCGTGTTCGGACTCCACAGATAACCGAAAATCTGGCCAACCACTCCAGGAACGAAGTAAAGAACCCACAACTTCTTCCCATAAAGTCTTTCCGCCAGCGGACAAAATACGATGGCCGCAATGCCATTGACGCAAGCATGCCACCCGCCGTAGGCATGCACAAAGAGCGGGGTCACCATTCGCCACCATTCTCCCGCTGCTAACGCCTGGGGATTGCGTCGAAGCGCGGTGAGAACTTCAGGAAAAACGAATTGCAGACCGGTAACCAACGCGGTCGATCCGATAATAACCAGCGTGATGACAGGCACCCGCCTCGTCTTGTCCCGGGAGAACCGATACAACTGAAGCGCACAACCCAGGGTAGCGATGGTTACTACCAGAATGCACAGCAGCCGGCGAATGATCTCGATTTGCCCGAACACCTTTCGAATCTGACGAGAAAAGCTCAGCCGCCCATCGCATTCACGAAATTAAACATCCAAGTGTTTTGCGCCGCTGAACATGCGGACCCAAATGTAGCCAGCCGCGAGGAAAAGTAGCCGATGAGGTGTCCGCCCGAACTCGGCGTGATCAATCTCGAGAATACTCAAGGCGATCAAACCGGTCCCAAGGAGCAGGCTCGCCGACCTCGATTTTCTATCGGTGCGACGCATCTAACGAGAAACAAGCTCAGCGACCGCGGGCGAGAGCGCGCGTCGCTGCGCACTGCACGTTGTAATCACACCAAAGCTACACATCAGAGCGGCCCGCGGTTCGCTGCAGCGGTAATAATATACTTGACGCACCTATGCCTCGTATTATGTTTTGCCGCCGTGACAGGGGCGGCGGTCTATTCCTTAACGCGGCTCTTTCGCCTTAACGACCGGCCCGCGCTTGTCAGCGGCCGCGCGCTTGTCGATCTCGGTCTTTGGAACCGAGACGACGCGCTTAGTCAGAGCGCGGAACCTCGCGAACGCGGCATTAGGTCTTACTTTGGGCTGGGGCATAACGAGCTAGCGCTAGTCGGCGGTAGGGGTTTCACAGTTTCGCATCACGAAATCATCCAAATATTTACCCTCAAGGGCAAAGCAAAATGTCGTTGTGTGAGTTACCTCAAAAATATCAACATATGTAATCCTACCTTTTGCAAAGAGGTGAAGTTCTGCATTGCGGATGGACTGAATTTCGCGTTCATCGATGACAGCATACTTGGTCTCTGGCTTAGCAAAAATTTGTCCTTCCGGGCCAATGAGCGACGATTCTTTAATTGCATTCGGCGGCACTTCTGGCATCGGCTCTCGCGCAATATAGGCACTTCCAGTGATATGCACATCGAGCGCGGGCGTCTTACCACTATTGACAATCTGAATGCTGAACGTTGCAGTTTTGCCGGGGACAAGCGGCTTTTCCAAGCGTGCTTCGCCAGCAGTGACCCAGGCTCGCTGCTCCAATCTCATGTTATCCCGCGCTTGTCTGACAGTTTCTTGAGCTGCCTGCGCCGCTTTGGTGGCCGCATCGGTGGAAATTTTCAAGAGCGCATTAGATTCACGCATTGCTACCAGTTGGCCGTTATAAATGCACAGAGCGATCAAGCCGAGCAGTCCAGTCATAACAATGGCAATCCATTCGGCGGTCTTTCGGTCTTTCGGAAGATTTATGATTACCTGCTCATAGGTTTCGCGCTGGCTAGTCTCTGTTTTGCCTTCTTTGCCGCTCACTTTGACTTGAACGATTGGCCGTTGTGGGGCCGATTTATCGGCTTTCTGGGCGGAATCATTAGCGCCTTTATCCTCGTTCGGCTCAGCTTCCATTTGCCGCTTTGGTTATGACTTTACGCGGTTTGCCACGTCTCGGGACAGGGGCCATCACCACCTTCGGCGGCAATGAGCTTCGCGTATTTCAATGTCTTGCCGAAAACGCCCTGCAATGCTCTCACAAAGCGCCCTTGGTCGTTATCTTTGCGCTCGTTAAATCGAAAGGCTTGTTCATCGCAATATCGAAACAGATGAAAGGGTTCGACGTTTACATATGTTCCCTTAAGCGCGCGTTTCAGAAGCGACCAGAAGTTTTCCAATCCGTTGGTATGGACTTTGCCACGCGCATAGCATTCCAAGTGGTCAATAATCTCGCGGTCATAATCTCTTTCCAGATCGTCGTAAGACATGAGCGCGTCTGTGCAAACTGTAGAGCCAGCCTTAACATGCTGGCGAACATTGGCGCAAAGCTCAGGGCGTCGCGTTGTCTTAACGACCTTCAAAACTACGCGAGACGCTTTCTTGCCTTTCCCGCGCTCAAGGATGCCCTGAATAGGTGTCTTGTGAATGCCCGCATCTCCTACAGGTGTGCGCCGATCTTTGTGCATGTAGCGGGCCTTAGCGCCAATGTAGGTTTCGTCTGCTTCGCAGATGCCTTTCATATTGAAGATTTTGCCGTCCTGCATTGCCAATCGGATGCGATGCAGCATGAACCAAGCGGTCTTTTGTGTTACGCCAAGCGAGCGGTGCAGTTCGTAAGAGCTTATCCCGTTTTTGGCGTTGGCGATAAGCCAGAAAGCGGCAAGCCATTTGTCCAGACCAATCGGGCTATCTTCCATCACAGTTCCGACCTTGACGGAAAACTGCTTGTTCGTCGCGCAGTGTTTGCACTTCCAAATCTTGCGCGTCGAAATAAACGAAACGTCTTTCGAATTGCAGCGCGGACATTTGACCACGCCGGACGGCCAACGAATCGACTTCATAAACTCAAACGAGTTGTCCTCGTCCGCGAAGTATTGAATCGCTTCGATCAGCGTCTCAGGGAGTTGGCGGTTTTTGTTCATACCATTTGCCTTTCAACGAGGAAAATAGCATGAAAAACGGGTGCGTCAAGTATATTATTACCGCTGCAGCGCCTGGGTTAGATGAAGATTGGTGTCTACTAACCAACGTGCTGATGAGACACGCTACGCCGACTGCGGCGACGAGACTAAGCGCGGCATACGTATTGGCGTAATTCAGCTGGAATGGGGACAACCGACGGTAGAAATCATAACGGTCACGCAACGGCACAACAATGTACGCGATAAGCAATGGAATGGTCACGAGCAGGTAGACAACTCCAACAACCCATGACGGACGCCGCAAGACGAACCAGCAGAGGCCGCCCAACGGAACGGCGACGAAAATCCGCGGTAGTGTGACGCGCCACAAGAAGAGTGGATCACCAAATTGCTCGCTGCTGAAGTAACCGTTCGGAAATCCCCAAAGATCGAACAGGCGTGCAATGCCGAGCGTACCAAGAGCAGCTCCGATGCAGATCACAACGTGTGACGTGCCCTTCATCTAACGAGAAACAACTGAGCCACCGCTGGCGGAAGCGAGCGTGGCAAACTGTGAGAACTCTTTCATAAGATTAAATCTGCGCATCGCGAAAGATGTCGTGAAAAGTGAGAATGAAATGACGCGCGTGAATGCAAGTGCCGCTCATCTGTCGTAGCTCACGAATCCAAGATGAATCGTGACTTCGAAAGCTCCGTAAATGTCCACGCCGCGAGAGTGAAGCGGATGACGATCAACCGCATCAACATGCGGCGGGCCAAAGTAGTAGGCCTCCGGATTAGAGAAGGCGAGCAGCGCGAGGGCGTCGTCTCGGCGGTATGTGTAGTAGGCGATCTGGAGTGTGTACTCGCTCGAGAGCAGCACTGGCTCGCCAGCTCCAGCCGTCGGCTTCGGCAACTCAGCTGACGCGACTGCCGAATCTTTTGCGTCAACAGGATACGCCATGGCGTTTAGGTCTAACTAAGGATTAGACCGAATTCTTGGACCTAACTCCATTATAGACCCAGAAAGACGGTTTAGTTAATGCCAGCTGCTGGCGCTCATAAAGCGAAATCGGCCCAGACGCAGGCGTGATCGGAGGCTTGGTTGGATTCGGAGGTGACGGTGTCGAAGCGCGGGTATTTGTCCTTGAAATTGGTCTTGCTGTAGATGCCGCGGCGGTCGATGCCGACTTTCTGGCAGGCGTTAAAGAGTGAGTCGGACAACAGGAGATAATCGATCTGCTTATTTTTCGCGACGTCGTCCCTGTGCGTCCATTGATCGGCGTCGGTCGGAAGTTTGGCGAACGCATTGTGCAGATGAGTCGCATGCTGGAGTAACGGCGCCAGCGAGGGTGAATCGGGAAGTTCGTTAAAATCGCCGGCGACGATGACGAGATCCTTTTTCAGATCGAAACGCTTCAGGATTTCGCGGACCCGGGTGGATTGCTTCAGCCGCTTGGCGTCGTTATCGGCCGGGTTGCCGTAGCCGCGGCTCTTGAAGTGGTTACAGAGCATCCAGAGCGATTTGCCGTTGGGCAAAATCACCTGGTACTCGGCGCAGTCGCGCGAGAAGATTTCGTGCTTGTCGATCTTGTCCTCGACATGGCTGCGGAGGTTGCGCAGTTCGTAACGGCTGAACAGGGCAATGTCGATACCACGCGGATCGTTGCCGTCGATGAGCATTTTGTAACTGTAGCGGTGCCTGCGTTTGAGAAAGTGCTTGTTGAAGTCGACAATCGCGGGCCGACTTTCGACTTCGACCAGACATAAAATGTCGGCGTTGATTTTGCTGATGACGAGCGCAGTATTCTCGACCGCTTTGGAATCGAACACGTCGCGATCAAACTCGATCCAGCCGGTCCACTCGGCGCGTCCGTTCGCTTTGATTTGAGAAATGGCTGTCTTACCAGCCGGATGATGCTTAGCCGCGGTGTAAAGCTTGCCACGGATTTGCTGGACGAAAAAGTTTCGCACGGCCGGCTGCTCGACGTTGTTCCGCTCCAAGATCTCTTTCATGTCCGACTTGTCGGATGCCGAGTAGGCGTCCTTGGCGATCAACTCCTGGAGGCGCACCACGTCTTCCATCACCTGCTTGTTCTCGGCGGAATCGACGGCGTTCAAGGCGCGGACCCGGGTGAAGAAGTTCTCGATGTTAAAGGTGGCTACGCGCATGCGATCGCGCACTAGCCTAACGCCTTGCGAGGCGGCAATGAAAGGGCAAAGTAGCTGCCGCCAGAGATCCATTCGACTTCGCTCAGGGCAGGCTCGGCAGCTGCAACAAAAATTCCGCTCGCCAGCGGGTGCGGCGTTTTTCTATCGTCGCCGAAAGAGTTCGGCACAAACATGATCCAGCGGGATTATTTGATCATCGGCAGCGGCATCGGCGGGGCGAGCGCCTGCGAAGGGATCCGCAAACACGACAAGCGCGGCAGCGTGACGCTGGTCGGGGCGGAGATTTCTCCGCCGTATAAACGCTGGACGTTATCGAAGAATTTTTTGCGCGAGAAAACCGCGCCGCTCAAAAACCTGGACTCGGTCGAGCCGCGCTGGTTTGCGTCGCACAAGATCGAGGCGCGCTTCGGGACAGTGGTAACGCAATTCAATATCGAGCGGCGCCTGGCGGTGCTTGGCAACGGCGAGAGCATCGAGTTCAACAAAGCGTGCCTGGCCATGGGTAGTCGGCCGGTGCGTCCGCCGGTGGCGGGTGTTGGTCTCGGCAATGTGATTTACCTGCGCACGGTGCGCGACGCACTGGCGTTGCGCGAGATGGCGAGCGTGGAAAAGACCGTGACAGTGGTCGGGGGCGGTTTGCTCGCCTGCGAAGTGGCGTCGAGCCTGCGTCAGCTCAAGCTCAAAGTGAGCGTGATGCATCGCAACGCCTACCTGCTCAATCGTTACGTCGACAGCGAAACGGGCGCGTGGCTGACCGATTATTTCGTGAAGCACGGCGTGGTAATGTTGATGGGCGAAAGTCTGAATGGTTTCGAAGGCAAGACGGTGCTGCGCAACATCCAGACGAAAAGCGGCAACCGCGTCCCCGCAGGCCTAGCGGTGGTCGCGTGCGGAGCCGAACCGAACCTCGACCTGGTGCGCAACACGCCGCTGTCGGGACCGCACGGCTCGCCGGTCTCGGATTATCTCGAGACGGAAGAGAAAGGCATTTACGCCGTCGGCGACCTGGCATTTTACCCCGACCGGCTCATGGGCGGGATGCGGCGACAGACGCATTGGGACAACGCACGCGAACAGGGACTGATCGCGGGCGCGAACATGACGGGCAAAAAGCGAATCCGCTACGAACAGTTGCCGTATTTTTGGACCGAGATGTTCGATCTGCGGATGGATTTCGTGGGCGACTTCAGTGTGCCGCCGACGCGGATCGAGTTGGATGGCAGTTACACCAAGAAAAAATTCGTCGCCCGCTATTATCAGGGCGACAAGCTGCGCGGGCTTTTACTATGTCAGCAACCGCCGCGTGAGCTCGACGCCGCGAAAAAGGAACTGCGGCGCGCACTCGAGAAGTAACACATGGAGGGCGCCGGGCCGTGGGCGTTCAATTTCGGACACACCGGCGCGTCTCCCTCCAGTTGTCGATCTTTTATTCGAAACCGGCGGGCAATTGGAGGCTGCTGTTGGCGACACGGACGAGCTTCCAATCCCAGGGCTTGTTTGAAACGCGGCGCCATTCGAGTTGGAACGGTGTCGATAGGGAATTGACCTGCTCTTTTACTGTCGCCATCAGCTCGTCCTGCCGGCCGTCGATCTTCATTTTGGCGACCCAATCGCCGCGGCGATTGTCGATGTTGATCGCAACTTCGGAGGCTTCGATGTGCAGGCCGCGAAGATAGCGCAACACTTCACGCATGCGCTCGAGCAAACGCACGCGATCGTTGCCCCACTCGTCCTGATAATCCGCCGCGACGAAATCCGCCACGATGGACCAGTTTTTGCGCTCGATCGCACGGAGAAGATGTTCACTGTGGTAACGGACCTGCCGTTCCGGACGCCAGAGCCAGAGCAGAAACAGGGCGACCAAGAGCGCAATGCTTAGCCCAACGTAAAATCCGCCGCCGAACCAGCGCGTCACGTCCGGATTGTAGCGGCCGAGCTAGCATATCGCGAACCCGCCGTCGCCACGTTGCTGAATCGGGGCCACCTGAACCGGACACAGGCCGGTGGCTACAGGCGGCGACGGCACGAACCGTGCTCAACCTCACTCCCGGTGACGCCGACGAGCAAGTTGTTTCTCCGACTGCCGCAGTGGGACGCGATTTGGCGCTCGGGCACGCCGACGAATTGACCGACCGGTGGGACCCATGCTGGATCACGACGATTTAAAATGGATCGCGAGCACATCGACCGATCTAAACTCCATTCTGCAGCAGATCTCGCGTTATGCCGATCTGACCCGCCGCCATAAAGCTGAGCACAATTATATCGACCTACTGGTAGAACGGGTGGATCTCGCCTCCAAGACCGCGCAAGCACTTTTTGACCGGGTGACGTCGCGCATCCTGGCAGAGACCGCCGCGAAAACAGCGGCGCCAACCGGCCCGACGCCGAAGCCATTCACAGTGGTTCCTCCTCCTGCGCCCGCCGTGCGTGTGTTGTCCGGCGAAGCCAAAGCGCCGGTGGTCGCGGCAAAAAATTCATCGCGTCCGGCAAACAGACTGGAAGGTGCGCGGGTCTCGGGCAACGGCATCCCGCCCGAGATCAGAGTGATGAATCCGAAAGGCAACCGCGAATATATTCTCCTGGTCGAGGATGAAATGCAGGTAGCGGAAGTCGCGGCGCAAATGCTGGCCGAGGAAGGCTACAAAGTGATCGTCGCGCACGACGGGTTCGAGGCGCTGAAAATTTATCGCAACGTAGGTAAACAAATCGGCCTGGTCATTCTCGACTTTTTCCTCCCGGTGATGGACGGCGACGCGGTCTTTGACGAGCTGCGCGTGCTCAACCCGGAAGTCAACGTGGTGTTGAGCAGCGGGTTTGCCGAGCAACAGAAGATCAGCGCCATGCTCGCCCAGGGATTACGCGGCTTTATCCCCAAACCGTATTCGAGCGAAAAACTTCTCGGGCAGGTCCGCTCGACTCTCGATGCC